>JAPSIR010000356.1 GCA_031178625.1 Cellulomonas sp. | reverse complement strand
CGGGCGCCGGTGGCCTCGGCGCTGACGTCGGCGCCCGCGAACGCGATCTTGACCAGCGCCACGGCGATCACCGCCCAGACGAGCAGGCGCAGGGCGGGGAAGACGTGACGGCGGACCACGGGGGCTCCTGGGGGCGGTGCGGGCGCGGCCGGCGGCCGGCGGGGTGGGGACGACGGGGGTGCGAGGCGGGGTGGTGCGAGAGAGGTGGCCGGCGGGACGACGCGGACGCTACCGGCGCGTGGGCGCCGCCGGGCCCGGTTCGGTGACCGGGTCCCGGCGACGCGGCACGCCCGGGTCGGCCGGTGCGCGCGTCACACGCCGCCGCGCAGGGCGGCGATGGGTTCGACGGTCGCGGCCTTGAGCGCGGGATAGAGGCCGGCGAGCAGCCCGATGGCGCCTCCGGCCAGGACGGACAGCCCCACGACCCGCAGGTCGAGCACGGGCGTCCAGGTCTGTGCCGCGGACACGACGACGACCACGGCGACGCCGAGGGCCGCGCCGAGGAGACCACCGAGCAGGCCGATGACGACCGACTCGACGACGAACTGCCCGGCGATCTGCCGGCGCGTGGCGCCGAGCGCGCGGCGCAGGCCGATCTCGCCGACGCGCTCGAGCACCGACAGCAGGGTCACGTTGGCGATGCCGACGCCGCCGACGAGCAGGGCCACGCCGCCGAGCGCGAGGAAGATCGTGCTGACGTCCGCCTGGACGCTCTGCTGCACGCGCGAGGCGGGCAGCGGGACCTGGACGGTGAGCGAGTCGGGCGCGTTCGGGTCGAGCGCGACGGGCAGCTGCTGGCCGACGACACCACCGGATCCCACCGCGATGTGCAGGTGCAGCTCCTCCGGGGCGGTCAGGCCCAGGTCCGCGCGCGCCGTGCCGGTCGGCAGCACGACGGCGCCCGTCATGTCGGTGCGCCGCGCGAGCCCGTCGACCACACCGATCACCTGGTACGCCCGGTCCCCGATGAAGATCGACGGCTGCCGGTCGACGCGCTGCACGCCGAGCCGGCGTGCCGCGTCGGCGCCGAGCACGACCACGCGGTCGCCGCGGGCGTCGTGGCCCTCGTCGAACCAGCGGCCCTGCACGATCCGCCCCTGCAGCGCCTCGAGGGTGTGCGGCCCGGCGGCGAGCACCGGCGGTCGGGTGGTGCTCGCGGCGGAGGGGTCGTAGACGGGGACCGCGGAGACCTCGGCGTCGCCGACGTCGAGCTCGGAGACGAGCGCGGCGGCCTCCACGCCCGCGATGCGCTCGGCGCGGTCGGCGGCGTCCCACGGCAGCCGCCCGAGCGCGCGCTGCTGCCCCTCGAAGCCCCGGCTGGTGGCGGGCGCCGCGAGGGCCTGCGTCGCCGCGACGGCGTCGAACTGCTGGTTGATCTGCACGGCCGCGGTCTGCGCGAGACCCACCGTCACGACGACGGACGCGATGCCCAGCACCGTGCCGAGGATCGTCAGGACCAGGCGGCCCGGGCGTGCACCGACGCCCGCGGCCGCCTCGGCCAGCAGGTCGCGCAGCCCGTAGCGGTCCGCGCGCGCGACGCGGTCCGTCACGGCGGTCACGCGATCTCCCGCAGCCGGCCGTCGGCGATCCGGACGCGACGCTGGGCACGCGCGGACACCTCGTCGTCGTGGGTGATGACGAGCAGCGTCAGGCCTTCGGCGTGCAGCTCGTCGAACAGCTCGAGGACGCTCGCCGAGCTCTCCGAGTCGAGGTTGCCCGTCGGCTCGTCGGCGAGCAGCACCCGCGGCCGGGACACGACGGCGCGGGCGACGGCGGTCCGCTGGCGCTCGCCGCCGGACAGCACGGTCGGCAGGAAGTTCAGCCGGTGCGCCATCCCGACCCGCTCGAGCGCCGCCACGGCGCGGTCGCGGCGCTCGGCGCGCGGCACGCCGCTGTAGACGGTGGCGAGCAGGACGTTCTCCAGCACGGT
>JAPSIR010000355.1 GCA_031178625.1 Cellulomonas sp. | reverse complement strand
GCCGTGCTCGTCACGGCCGCCGGGTACTACGGCGACCTGGCGGGGACGTCCGAGCCGACGTCCGCCCTGAACACGGGCGTGCGGGCGCGCAGCGCGGAGACGGCCGCGCAGGGGTTCGACGCGCTCGCGGACGCGGTCGCCGGGGCCGCGGCGCGCCTGGGGGAGCGACTCGTGCGGGAGCCGGCCGACCGACGGCTGACCGTCCGCCACCAGGGGCACACGCTGCTGCTCGACGAGTACCTGCGCACCCGCTGCGTCGAGCTCGCCGTGCACACCGAGGACCTCGCGCTGAGCCTCGGCACCGACGTCCGCGCACCGGCCGCCACCGTGGGCGTCGCCGTCGACGTGCTGGTCGACGCGGCCCGCCACCGGCACGGCGACGCGGCGGTGCTGCACGCGCTGTCCCGTCGCGAGCGCGACACCACGGACGCCCTCCGCGTCCTCTGACCCGGCGCCCGGACGCCGATCACCGCGGTCGCCGCGCACGCCGCTGCACTCCTTCCTCGCCGAGTTCGCCTGTCGGACGGCGAGATCGGCGGCCCGTGCAGGCGTGCTCGACGTCGAACCGGCGAGCTCGGCGAACGGGGGAAGGGGTGGGGTGGTCGGTGGGGCCGTCAGGGGGAGAGCGTGTCGAGGACGTCGCGGAGCCAGCCGGCGCCGCGGACGTCGGCGCCGAGCGACTCGACGCGCCGGCGCAGCTCGCGGTCGGACGTCACGACGACGACGTCGCCCTCCGCCGCGGCGACGACCTCGACGACGGCCGAGTCGCCGTCGCGCTCCGCGAGCACGACGTCGACGCCGGGCCACCGGCCGGCGGACGAGTCGTGGAGCGCTCGTCCCACGTGCCGCGACGCACGCTGCACGCCCTCGTCGTCCGAAGCGGGCGGAAGAGTTGTGGACGCTGGGTGACCGGAAGGCTTCACGACCGCCCGAGCCGCGCCCTCCAGCACCACGACGACGCGTCGCCCCTCCCACGTGCCCGCCGTGACCGACGCCGCGAGCGCGTCGAGCAGGCGTGCCGCCGCGCCGGCGCGGTCCCGCCACCAGCCGTCGGGACGCGCCCCCACCACGTTCGCCGCGTCGACGACCAGCGTCCCCGCCCGTCCCGCACCCCCACCCGTCACCGTCCGAGGTGTACCCGACCGCCCGCCGCCGGACCACCCTGGGCGGCCCGCCCGCGAGCCGCTTCACCCCACGGCGTCGCCTCGCACCCGGGCGCGTGGCGCGTGTCCGCCCCGGCGCGCACGATGATGGTGTGATGGGACGGATGCGTGGGGGAGCGGTCGCGGCGGTGTGCGTCGCCGTGCTGGCGGCCGGCTGCGCGTCCGCGCAGGCGCCGGAGCCGCCGGACCCCGTCGTCGTTCGCGCGCCGGTCGAGGTCGCCAAGGTGGCCGTCGCGGCGCCCGCGGCTCCCGCACCCGTCGACGTCGCGGCGCTGCCCCTCATCGACCCGCTCACCGTCGTCCCCGGCATGCCCGGCACGGACGGCCTCGAGCAGCGCCGCAACGACGACCCCGCGCTCGGCACGTGGCAGACCGCGACCGTGCTCCGGGACACCGCGGGGTACGACGCGCCCGGCGGGCGGGCCGTCGGCGCGGTGCCGGCGGTGACGCTCGACGTGCAGACGGTCCTGCCGGTGCTCGACCAGCGCGGCGGGTGGCTGCGCGTGCTCGTCGCGAGCCGCGGCGCGCTGCCCAGCCAGGACCGCGCGCAGGTCAACGGACGGACGGTGTGGGTCCGCGCCGACGACACGGCGCCGTCCGGCACGGACTGGCGTCTGCACCTCGACCTCGCCGCCCGCACGCTGACCATCGAGGACGGGACGACGACGCAGACGGTCCCCGTGATCGCCGTCGGCGCGCCGGACACCCCGACGCCCGCGGTGCCGCAGTTCGTCGTCGGGTCGCAGTGGGACCAGCCCGGCACGTACACGCC
>JAPSIR010000013.1 GCA_031178625.1 Cellulomonas sp. | reverse complement strand
CACATCGCCCACTCGGCGGCGGTGCCCTGGACGACGAAGTTGCGCGTGAACCGGCCGCGGTCGCGGGCGCGGCGGCGGGTCTCGCGGACGTCGTCGGCACCCGCGCCCTCGCCCGCCGCCGCGGTGAGCGCGGCCCGCAGTGCGTCCGACGCGGGCGGTGACGACCGGCCGAGCCACGTCGTGACGACGTCCCCGCGCTCGCCGGCGCGGGCGGCCTGCTCGACGAGGCCGACGGCTCGCGGGAACGCCCGCGTGAGGTGCGGCATGAGCTGCGCCGCGGCACCGGACGTGGCCCCGTAGATCGCGCCGAGCATCGCGTACTTGGCGTCCTTGCGGGTCGGCACGACCCCCGCGTCGGCGACGCCCTGGTAGAGGTCGGCGTGCCGCGCGGCGGCGGCCATGTCGCGGTCGCCGGACATCGCGGCGAGCACGCGCGGCTCGAGCTGCGCGGCGTCGGCGACGACGAGCCGCCAGCCCGGGTCGGCGCGTACGGCGTCGCGCACCTGCGCCGGCAGCTGCAGCGCGCCGCCGCCGTCCGACGCCCACCGCCCGGTGACCACGCCGCCGACGACGTAGTCCGGCCGGAACCGCCCCTCGTGCACCCACTGGTCGAGCCACGCCCACCCGTTGGCGGACAGCAGCCGCGCGAGCTTCTTGTACTCCAGCAGGGGCTCGACGACCGGGTGCTCGAGCCCACGGATCTCCCACCGGCTGGTGGACTGCACGTCGAAGCCCTGCAGCCGCAGCGCGCGCAGCAGGTCCGGCGGGGAGTCGGGGTTGAGGTGCGGGGCGACGAGGGCGGTGCGGACCCGGTCGGCGAGCTCCTCGAGCCGCTGCGGACGGCCACCGCCCCACGGCCGCGGCCCGAGCAGCCGGGTGAGGATCGCGTCGTGCACGGCCGCGTCCCACGGCAGGCCGTCGTGGTGCATCTCGGCGGCGATCAGGGCGCCCGTCGACTCCGCGGCGAGCAGGAGCCGCAAGCGGCCCGGCTGCGTGGAGCCGGCGACGGCGTCGAGCTGCGCCCGCAGCTCGGCGAGCGGGTCGCGCGCGTCGGCCGGCGCGGGCGCGTCGTCGGACGCGTCGAGGTCCGCGAGCAGGGCGAGGTCGTCGAAGAGGGACGGCGCGTGCGGGGCGGGCGTGGGCGCGTCCGAGTCCCACGGGCCGGGCGGCGCCTGCGCGAGCGCCGACGCGGCCGTGGTCGTCGAGTGCCGCAGGATCGCGTGGCACAGCCGCAGGTCGTGGCACCGCTCGACCCGCACCCCGGCCGTCAGGAGCGCGGGGTACCGGGCGCGCGTGTCGTCCCACACCCAGCGCGGCGGGGCACCGGCGTGGGTGTCCTCGACCCGCGCGACCTCCTCGGGCAGTGCGTCGGCGGCGACCGTGCGCCGGCCCGTCTCCGCCGCGCGCTCGTCGAGGTCGACCAGCGTGACGGTGCGCGCGGACGCGTCGGGGGCGACGAGCACGTACGCGGGCACGGCTCATCCTCCCGCCCGCCACCGACAGGTGCCGCCGGCGCCGGGCGGGGTGAGCCTCAGCCCGGGACGTTCCGCGGGTCGTGCCCGTAGGAGTTGCGCTGGTGGATGCGGCCGTCGAGGCCGTGGATCATGTGCTCGACGTGCAGGTCGCGCGCGGCGTCCCGGCCCGCGTCGACGGCCTGCTCGCGCGTGTCGTACGCGCCGCCCAGGGTCGACGACTGCCCCTCGACCTCGTTGAACCACTTCCCGTCCTTGTGCACCGTGTGCACGGCTCCGCCCGGCATGGGACCTCCTCGTTCGGGTCCCCCGAGTCTCACCCGAGGCGGCCGCCGGCGCAGCCGGAGGCGTGGGTCTTCGCCACCGAGCCCCAGGTCAGCGCGTCAGCGCCGCACGGACAGCCGCGCCCGGGACCGCGAGCCACAGGTCGCCGTCCGGCCCGTCGAGCGTCACCAGGACGTCCCCCGTGGCCTCGTCGAGCAGCACGGCCGCGCGCCCCGCGTCGTACGCCGTGCCGGGTGTCAGCATCGCGTCGAGCACCGGGTCGGTGGGCCACGCGAGCGTCGTCACCCCGTCCGACGTGAACACGTGCGCCACGAGCGTCGTGCCGTCGCGGTGCAGCGTGGCCGTCACCGTCTCCGACGTCCGCAGCACGACGCACGCCGCGTGCGTGAGCGCCGACGTCGACGTGATCCTGTGCATGGTGCTCGCCCCTCCCGATCGTCCGTCCGACGGGTAGGGGCGAGCGGGCGCGCCGGTGATACCTCCGCGTCAGCGCGTCTCGCGGACCACCTCCACCGTGCCGGCGGCGACCTCGAGCGTCCCGTCGACGTCGCGCGGATCGACGAGCGCCCGCCCGGACGCCGCGACGGTCACGGGCGCGTCGGTGTGGTTGAGGACGAACAGCCACGTGCGGCCGTCGTCGGCGACGCGCCGCGTCACCTCGACGCCCTCGGGCAGGTCCGGCACGACGCGGGGCACGCCCGACTCCTCGACGAGCGCGTCGACGACCCGCTGCAGCGCGTCCGCGTCGGTGGGCCACGTCGCGAGGTACCAGGCGGCGCCCGCGCCGACGGTGCGGCGTGTCACCGCAGGGACGCCGTCGAGCGGCCCGCCCGCGAAGGTCCGGACGACCTCGGTGCCGGGGAGGGCGTGCACCTTCTCGCTCCACAGCTCGCCCTCGGTGCCGTCGTCCAGGCGCACGCGCTCGCCGGCCTGCAGCGCCCAGAACTCCTCGGTGCGCACGCCCAGCAGGTCGCGGAACGCGCCCGGGTACCCGCCCAGGCGCACGTGGTCGTGCTCGTCGACGATGCCGGAGAAGAACGTGACGAGCACGGACGCCCCGCGCTCGGCCGCGGCGGCGACGGCGGCCGCGCCCTCGTCGGTCAGCAGGTACAGCGCCGGGACGAGGACGACGTCGTAGCCGGACAGGTCCGCCGTGGCGCGCACGACGTCGGCCTCGACGGCCCGGCGGGCGAGCGCGCGGTGCAGGGCGACGGCGAGGACCCGCGGGTCGAGCGCGTCCGTCGGGTGCGAGTCGAGCTGCGCCGCCCACGTCGACGGCCAGTCGAACAGCACGGCCGCGCGCGGGCGCTGCGTCGCGCCGCGCACCTCGCCGACCGCCTCCAGCAGCCGCCCGAGCCGGACGGTGTTGCGCCACACGTCCGTGTCGGTGCCCGCGTGCGGCAGCATCGCCGAGTGGTACTTCTCGGCCCCCGCGGCCGACTGGCGCCACTGGAAGAACATGATCGAGTCGGCCCCGTGCGCGAGGTGCTGCACCGAGTGGCGCAGCGACTCGTCGGACGTGCGCGTGCGGTTGCGGCCCTGCCAGTTCACGGCCGACGTCGAGTGCTCCATGAGCATCCACGGCCGCCCGCCGGCGACCGACCGCGTGAGGTCGGCGCTGAACGCGAGCTCGACGTGCGGGGCGGGGTCGTCCGCGTACACGTAGTGGTCGTTGGCGACGACGTCGACCTCGTCCGCCCACCGCGCGTAGTCCATGTTCCCGGTGACGCGCTGGACCATGAAGTTCGTCGTGGCGGGCACGTGCGGCGTGACCTCGTGCACGGCGTCGCGGAGGTCGGTGTAGTACGACAGCAGCTCGTCGGAGGAGTACCGCGCGAAGTCCAGGCGGTGCGTCGGGTTGACCAGCGTCGCGGCGGTGCGCGGGGGCAGCACCTCGTCGAACGACCCGTACTGCTGCGACCAGAACGCGGTGCCCCACGCGTGGTTGAGCGCGTCGACGGTGCCGTAGCGGGCGCGCAGCCAGGCGCGGAAAGCCGTCGCGGCGTCGTCGGAGTAGTCGTGCGGGACGTGGCAGCCGATCTCGTTGTCGACGTGCCACACCGCGAGCGCCGGGTGGTCGGCGTACCGCTCCGCGACGCGGCGGGCCATGGCGACGGCGTACCGGCGCCACACGGGCGACGCGATCCGGTAGTGCTGCCGGGAGCCCGGCCACAGCACCGTGCCGTCGTCGCGGACGGGGAGGACCTCGGGGTGCTTCGTCGTCAGCCACGGCGGCGGGCTGGCCGTCGCCGTCGCCAGGCTGACGCGGATGCCGGCGGCGTGCAGCCGGTCCATCGTCGTGTCGAGCCACCCCCAGTCGAGCTCACCCTCACGCGGCTCGATGCGCGCCCAGGAGAAGATCGCGACGCTGACGATGGTGACGCCTGCCTCCTGCATGAGGCGCACGTCCTCCTGGCGCACCTCGTCGGGCCACTGCTCGGGGTTGTAGTCGCCGCCGTAGCCGATGCCGTCGAGCCCGAGGGGCCGGCGTGCGCGGTCGGGGTGCTGCGCGGGTGCGGTCACGGTGTCGCTCTCTCCTCGTCGAGTGGGGCATCCCCTACAGTAATGAACCGATTCACCGTCACCGACGACGGCATCGCCCACGTCGGGACGGTCCGCAGCGACCGAGGGGACCACCTGGTGCACGAGACGATCGTCGTCGGCGGGGGAGCCATCGCCCACGCCCACGTCCACGCGGTGAACGACCACGCCGACCGCGCACGCGTCGGGACGGTGGTCGACGTCGACGCCGACCGCGCCCGCGCCTTCGCCGACGAGACGGGTGTGCCGCACGCCACCACCGACCTCGCCGCGGCGCTCGCCGGGCGCGACGGGCAGCGGCCCGCGCTCGCGCACGTCTGCACGCCGCCGGGCACGCACCTCGCGCTGGCGACGCAGTGCCTCGAGGCCGGCGTGCCGGTGCTCGTGGAGAAGCCGCCGGCGCTGTCGCTGGCCGAGATGGACGCGCTGCTCGCCGTCAGCGAGCGCACCGGCGTCGACGTCGCCGTCGTGTTCCAGCACCGGTTCGGCCACGCCGGTCTGCGGGTCGCCGACGCGCTCGGCGAGGGGCGGCCGCTCGGTCGACCGCTCGTCGCGGTGTGCGACACGCTGTGGTTCCGCGGCGACTCCTACTGGGACGCGCCGTGGCGCGGGTCGTGGGAGGTCGAGGGCGGGGGCCCCACGATGGGCCACGGCATCCACCAGATGGACCTGCTGCTCGCGCTGCTCGGCCCGTGGGAGGAGGTCACCGCGATGGCCGCGCGCCGGGCGCGCCCCACGCAGACCGAGGACGTGTCCGCGGCGGTGGTGCGGTTCGCCGACGGCACCCTCGCGACCGTCATGAACTCGCTGCTGTCCCCGCGCGAGACGTCGACGATCCGCGTCGACACCGAGAGCGCGACGGTGGAGGTCGAGCACCTGTACGGGTACACCGACCAGGACTGGCGCGTGACCGCGGCGCCCGGGCGTCCCGAGGCGGCCGAGTGGTGGACCGCCGGCGTCGACGCCGACGCGCCCGGCAGCTCGCACCGCGGTCAGGTCGGCGCGGTCCTCGACGCGATCGACGCCGGCACGACGCTGCCCGTGAGCCTGCGCGAGGCCCGCGACACGCTCGACCTCGTCGCGGCGATCTACGCGTCGGCGTTCACCGGGCGGCCGGTCCGCCGCGGCGAGATCACCGAGGGCCACCCGTCGTACACGACGATGGCGGGCCCGGGCGCGCCCTGGTGACGGCGGTCCGATGACGTCCACCGCCTGACGCGCCGGCGCCGACCTCGCCAGTGCGGCCCCGACCTCGCCCCGGAGGTGTGACGAGGTCGGGGCCGGTGCGACGAGGTCGGCGGCACGCGGTCGGTGGCGGCGACCCGCCGGCCGGAGCGGGCCGTCGGTGGTGGGTGTGGGCGTCGGTGCCGTCCGCTAGCGTCGGGGGGCCGGTCGCATCGATCCGAACGTCGAAGAGGACTCCCGTGGACACGCTCCCGTACCAGGACCCGTCGCTGCCGATCCCCGACCGCGTGTCCGACCTCGTCGGTCGCATGACGCTGCCGGAGAAGGTGGGGCAGATGCTGCAGCTCGACGCGCAGCCCGGGGTCGACGACCTCGTCGAGGAGATGCACGTCGGCTCGATCCTGCACTCGTCGCCGCAGCGCGTCCTCGAGGCGCTCGACGCGGTCGAGCGCACGCGCCTGCGCATCCCGCTGCTCATCGCCGACGACGCGATCCACGGCTACTCGTTCTGGCGCGGCGCGACGATCTTCCCGTCGCAGCTCGGCGTGGCGTCGTCGTGGGACCCGGCCGCGGCCGAGCTGATGGCGCGCGTGACGGCCGTCGAGGTGTCGTCGACCGGTCTGCACTGGACGTTCTCGCCCGTCGTCTGCATCACGCGCGACCTGCGCTGGGGCCGGGTGAACGAGACGTTCGGCGAGGACCCGTTCCTGCTGGGCGAGCTCGCGGCCGCGATGGTCCGCGGCTACCAGGGCGACGGGCTGACCGACCCGACGGCGGTCCTCGCGTGCGCGAAGCACTTCGCCGGCTACTCCGAGACCCAGGGCGGGCGCGACGCGTCCGAGGCCGACATCTCGCGCCGCAAGCTGCGCTCGTGGTTCCTGCCGCCGTTCGAGCGGGTCGCCCGGGAGGGCGCGCGGACGTTCATGATCGGCTACCAGTCGACCGACGGCGTCCCGATCGTCGTCAACCGGTGGCTGCTGCAGGACGTCCTGCGCGGCGAGTGGGGGTGGACCGGCACGCTCATCACCGACTGGGACAACGTGGGCCGCATGGTGTGGGAGCAGAAGATCGCCGCCGACCACACGCAGGCCGCCGCGATGGCGGTGACCGCGGGCAACGACATGGTCATGACGACGCCCGGGTTCTTCGAGGGTGCGCAGAAGGCCGTCGCGGACGGGCTGATCACCGAGGCGCAGGTCGACGCCGCCGTCGCGCGCATCCTCACCGTGAAGTTCGAGCTGGGGCTGTTCGAGGACCCGCGCCGGCCCGACCCCGCCCGCCAGGCAGAGGTCATCGGTTCGGCCGCGCACCAGCAGGCCAACCTCGAGGTCACGCGCCGCTCGCTCGTGCTGCTCCGGAACGAGGGCGGGGTGCTGCCGCTCGGCGGGGACCTGGTGGCGGGCGAGGACGGGCGGGCCACCGGGCGGGACGGCGCGCCGGCGGCCCGCACGATCGCCGTCGTCGGCCCCAACGCCGACGACGTCGACGCGCAGCTCGGCGACTGGGCCGGCCGCTCCGGCCAGGTCGACTGGATGCGCGAGGAGGGCCACCCGCGGCACATGTCCGAGACGGTGCTCGACGGCCTGCGTGCCGTCGCCCCCGCCGGCTGGACGATCACGCACGCGCGCGGCGCCGACATCGGTGAGCTCGGGCCGGACCCGGCCGGCGAGTTCTACCCCGACGGCCAGCCGCGCATGCCGATCATGCACGCGGCCGAGCCGGACGCGGCGATGATCGCCGAGGCCGTCGCGGCGGCCGAGGCCGCGGACCACGTCGTCGCGGTCGTCGGCGACACGATCGGGCTCATGGGGGAGACGCGGTCCACCGCGACGCTCGAGCTCGTGGGCGGGCAGGTCGCGCTGCTCGACGCGCTCGCGGCGACCGGGACGCCGATGACCGTCGTGGTCATCGCCTCCAAGCCGCTGGTCCTGCCGGACTCGGCGCTCGGCGCCGACGCGGTCGTCTGGGCCGCCAACCCCGGCATGCGAGGCGGGCGGGCCGTCGCCGAGCTGCTGCTCGGGCTCGTCGAGCCGGCCGGGCGCCTGCCCGTCACGTTCGCGCGGCACGTCGGCCAGCAGCCGGTCTACTACAACCAGCTGCGCGGCCAGCACGGCACGCGGTACGCGGACCTGACGCAGGACCCGGCGTTCGCGTTCGGCGAGGGCCTCACGTACTCGACGGTCGAGTACGCGGACCTGACGGTCGCCGAGCCGACGGTCGGAGTCGAGGGCACCGTGCGCGCGCAGGTGACGGTCACCAACACGGGCACCCGCGCCTCGCACGAGGTCGTGCAGGTGTACGTGAGCGACCTCGTGACGTCGCTGACCTGGGCCGACAAGGAGCTCAAGGCGTACCGGCACGTCGACGTCGCGCCGGGCGAGTCCGTGACGGTGGACGTCGAGGTGCCGGTCGCGGACTGCACGATCGTCGACGCCGAGGGGCGCCGCGTCGTCGAGCCGGGCGAGTTCGAGCTGCTCGTCGGGCGGTCCTCGCGGGACCGCGACCTGCTCCGGGCGGGGTTCACGGTCGTCGGCTGAGGCTCGCACCGCCGGTGAGGCTGTCGATCCGGTCGCGCGGGACGACCGGATCGACAGCGTCGCGGGCGCGGAGGACCGCCAGTCACTTGCCATCTCGGAAAGCCGGAGTAGTGTTTCCGGTATGGAAACTCACTCTGCCACCCCGGACCCCCAGCGGGCGAGCGAGCTCCTCGCCGACCTCGAGGGCGACCGCGCCGCGCTCGCGCAGCGCGCCGCCACCCCGTCCTGGTACCTCGCGGCGGTCACGGCGCTCATCGCCGCGTACGTCGCCGTCCCGCTGCTCGGCGAGGACCGCACGCCCGCCGTCACGATGATCGGCGGTGCGCTCATCGTGCTCGCCGTGCTCCTCCAGCAGCGCCGGCTCGTGCGTCCCCGGGGCGCCGGCGTCGCCGGTGCCGGCCTCCTCGTCGCGCTGCTCGCGGCCGTCCTGCTGCTGCTCAGCGTGTCGTTCGGGCTCGTCGCCGGCGGGCTGCACGCCTGGGTCGTGCTGCCGGTGCTGGCCGCCGGCGGCGTCGCGTACGCGGTCCTGCGGCGCTCCGACAGCCTCGCGCGCCGGGCCCTCGACCGTGTCCGCTGACGCACCGGGCGTCGCCCCCGACGAGGTGGCGCCGCGCTTCGACGAGGTCATCCACGCGCCGGTGCGTCTGCGCGTGTGCGGGCTGCTCGCGGCCGCCGACGAGGTGGAGTTCTCGGTCGTCCGCGACGCCCTCGGGGTGTCCGACGCGACGCTGTCCAAGCACCTGCGTGTCCTGGCCGACGCCGGCTTCGTCGACGTGCGCAAGGCGGCGTCGTCCGGCCGGTCCGACGCGCGCCGGCTGACGTGGCTGCGCCTGACCGCCGACGGTCGGCGCGCGTTCTCGGCACACGTGGCGGAGCTGCGCGCGATCGCGCAGGGCGTCGTCGGCTGACGTCAGGCCGGGCGCACGTCCGTGCCGTCCGCGACGAGCGACGTGCGGAAGCGCTCGTCGCCGCAGCCCCAGCCCGTCGAGCCAGAGGCCTGCACGAAGTCGCTCGACGGCATCCCGGCCTGCGGCTTCCACGCTCCCTGTCCGTGCTGACGGGACGTCCCCGTGACGCGGCCGGGCCTGTCCGGCGCCAGATCTCGAGGCCTGAGACCCGCCGTCGTCGACCTGTCGTCCGCCCCTCGACGGCACCGCGGGAGGTGGCCGGTGCGCAGGTCACCGACGCCCGGTCTCACCACACGGGCGGACGCCCGTCGCGGCGCAGGAGCGTCGCCGGGCCGCGCCGCCTCAGCCCGCGGTGCTCGTCCGCACCACCAGCTCGGGCTGGAACAGCACGCGCTGGTGCTCGGCCGGGCCGTCGGCGCCCGCCTCGCGCAGCAGCAGGTCGGCGGCGGTCCACCCGAGCGTGTGGGTGGGCTGGTGCACGGACGTGAGCGGCACGGTGAGCATCGGCGCGATCGCGACGTCGTCGTAGCCGACGACCGCCATGGCGTCGGGCACGCGCACGTCGGCCCAGCGCAGGGCCCGCAGCGCGCCGAGAGCCGTGAAGTCGTTGACGCAGAACGTGGCCGTGGGGCGGCGGGACGCGTCGATCGCGAGCAGCTCGTGCATGGCCTTCTCGCCGGCGTCGGCGTTGAGCGACGCGACGGTCACCTCGGTGAGCACCGCGCCGGGGTCGCGGCCGGCCGCCACGAGGGCCGCGACGACGCCGGCGCGCCGGTCGACGCACTGGCGGATGCTGTCGGGGCCGTTGATGAACGCGATGCGCTCGTGCCCGAGGTCGAGCAGGTGCTCGACGGCGAGGGCCGCGCCGCGGACGTCGTCGACGCCGACGCTGGACACGTCCTCGACCTCGGTGGTCGCGTCGAGCAGCACGACGCCGATGCCGCGGTCCCGCAGCGCGAGGATCGTCTCCAGCGACCCCTGCGACGGCGTGACGAGCACGCCCTGGACGCCGTGCTCCTCGTAGAGCCGCAGGTAGCGGGCCTCGCGCTCGGGGTCCTGGTCGGACGACGACAGCATCAGCGTGTACTCGTCCGGGGCGAGCCGGTCCTCGATGCCGCGCGCGACCTCGGTGAAGAACGGGTTGGCGATGTCCAGGACGATCGCGCCGACGGTCCGGATGGTGCCGGCCCGCAGCTGTCGCGCGGACGCGTTCCGGACGAAGTTGAGCTCCTCGATGGCCGCCTGCACGCGCTCGCGGGTCGCGGGAGTGACCTGGTCCGGCCGGTTGAGGACGTTGGAGACCGTGCCGACGGAGACGCCCGCGCGGCGGGCGACGTCGGTGATCGACGGACGTCGTGGACGGCCGTTGCCCCTGGTGGCCATCGACGCCCCTTCCTGGTCGCGGCTGGTGCCCGATCGTAGCGACGGGCCGGAGGCGCGGTCGTGGGACCCGGCCCGGGACGGCGACGCTCCGGTGGTGCCATCATGGCGGAAAGCGCGATCCACACGGACGCCGCGGATGGTTGACACCGTCGTGACGCGCTCCTTAGAGTGGCCATGAATCGTTTCAAGGACGAAACCCGGAGGTCGACGATGACCCGCGTGTGCTTCGTCTCGCACGTCCACCCGGACCACCTCGACGAGTACCGCCGCCGGCACGCCGCCGTCTGGCCGGACATGCTCGAGGCGCTGCGGGACACCGGGTGGCGGGACTACCACCTCTTCCTGTCGCCCGACGGCCTGCTCGTCGGCGTCCTCGAGACGGACGACTACGCCGCCGCCCAGGCCGCGATGGCTGCCACCGAGGTCAACGCCCGCTGGCAGGCGCAGATGGCCGACCTCTTCGTCGACGACGGCAGCCCCGACGAGGGCTTCGTGCTGCTGGACGAGGTCTTCCACCTCGAGGGCCAGCTCGCCGCGGCGGGCCTGCCCACGACGGCATCCCACACGAGCAGCGAGGAGCAGCACCGATGAGCACCACAGCCGCCGGCACCCGCGAGGAGCGGGCCCTCGCCGCCCTCGCCCAGCAGACCATCGAGCTGCCGTCCTGGGCGTTCGGCAACTCCGGCACGCGCTTCAAGGTCTTCGCGCAGCACGGCGTGCCGCGCGACCCGTTCGAGAAGATCGCCGACGCCGCGCAGGTCCACCGGTACACGGGCGCAGCGCCGCGCGTCTCGCTGCACATCCCGTGGGACAAGGTGGACGACTTCGACGCGCTCGCCAAGCACGCCGCGGACCACGGCGTCGCGATCGGCGGCATCAACTCGAACCTGTTCCAGGACGACGACTACATGCTCGGGTCGCTCACGCACCCGGACGGGCGCGTGCGCAAGAAGGCGGTCGCGCACCACCTCGAGTGCATCGAGGTCATGGCGGCGACGGGCTCGCACGACCTGAAGATCTGGCTGCCGGACGGCCTCAACTACCCGGGCCAGGACTCCATCCGCGGTCGCCAGGACCGCCTCGCCGCGTCGCTGCAGGAGATCTACGCGGCGCTCACGGCGGCGGACCCGCAGCACCGGCTGATCCTCGAGTACAAGTTCTTCGAGCCGTACTTCTACACGATGGACGTGCCGGACTGGGGCACCTCGCTCCTGCACTGCCTGGCCCTCGGCGACCGCGCGATGGTCGTGCTCGACACCGGGCACCACGCGCCCAACACGAACATCGAGTTCATCGTCGCCCAGCTGCTGCGCGTCGGCCGGCTCGGCGCGTTCGACTTCAACAGCCGCTTCTACGCCGACGACGACCTCATGGTCGGCGCCGCGGACCCGTTCCAGCTGTTCCGGATCCTGCACGAGATCGTCCAGGGCGGGGCGCTCGCGCCCGACTCGGGCGTCAACTTCATGCTCGACCAGTGCCACAACATCGAGCCCAAGATCCCGGGGCAGATCCGCTCGGTCATGAACGTCCAGGAGGCGACCGCCAAGGCGCTGCTCGTCGACGCGGACGCGCTCGCGCAGGCCCAGCGGGAGGGCGACGTCCTCGGCGCGAACGGCCTGCTCATGGACGCCTACAACACCGACGTGCGCCCGCTCCTCGCGCGGCTGCGCGAGTCCCAGGGGCTCGACCCCGACCCGCTGGGCGCGTACGCGCGCAGCGGCTACGCCGAGACGATCGTGGCCGAGCGCGTCGGTGGCGCGCAGGCCGGATGGGGAGCCTGACCGCCATGACGACGCCGACGAACGCCGACGCCACGTCGCCCGCCGCGCAGCTCATCGCCCGGTCCAACCGCCTGGGCGCCGACCCGCGCGTCACCAACTACGCCGGCGGCAACACGTCCGCGAAGGGCGTCGCCACCGATCCGGTGACGGGCCACGACGTCGAGCTGCTGTGGGTCAAGGGCTCCGGCGGCGACCTCGGCACGCTCACGGAGAAGAACCTCGCCGTGCTCCGCCTCGACCGCCTGCGCGCGCTCGTCGACGTGTACCCGGGCGTGGACCGCGAGGACGAGATGGTCGCCGCGTTCGACTACTGCCTGCACGGCAGGGGCGGTGCGGCGCCGTCGATCGACACGGCCATGCACGGCCTCGTCGACGCCGCGCACGTCGACCACCTGCACCCGGACGCGGGCATCGCGCTCGCCACCGCCGCGGACGGCGAGGCGCTGACGTCGGAGGTGTTCGGCGACCGTGTCGTGTGGGTGCCGTGGCGCCGCCCCGGCTTCCAGCTCGGCCTCGACATCGCCGAGATCAGGGAGAAGAACCCGCAGGCGATCGGCTGCGTGCTCGGCGGCCACGGCATCACCGCGTGGGGCGACACGTCGGACGAGGCGGAGGAGCGGTCGCTCGAGATCATCCGCACGGCGGAGCGGTTCGTCGAGGAGCGGACCGCCGCTCTCGCCGCAGCGGGGAAGCACCCGTTCGGCGACGTCCGGCCCGGCTTCGAGGCGCTGCCCGAGGCGCAGCGGCGCGAGCGGGCCGCCGCCCTGGCGCCCGTCATCCGCGGCCTCGCCTCGGCCGACCGGCCGCAGGTCGGCCACTTCACCGACTCCGACGTCGTCCTCGACTTCACGGCCCGCGAGAAGCTCGCGCACCTCGCCGCGCTCGGCACGTCGTGCCCCGACCACTTCCTGCGCACCAAGGTCTCGCCGCTGGTCGTGGACCTGCCCGCCGACGCGCCGGTCGAGGACGTCGTCGCGCGGCTGCGGGAGCTGCACGCCGCCTACCGGGAGGCGTACGCCGCCTACTACGAGCGGCACGCGACGCCGGACAGCCCCGCGATCCGCGGTGCCGACCCGGCGATCGTGCTGGTGCCGGGCATCGGCATGTTCTCGTTCGGCAAGGACAAGCAGACCGCGCGCGTCGCGGGCGAGTTCTACGTCAACGCGATCAACGTCATGCGCGGCGCCGAGGCGGTCAGCACGTACGCGCCGATCGACGAGGCGGAGAAGTTCCGCATCGAGTACTGGGCGCTCGAGGAGGCCAAGCTCCAGCGGATGCCGAAGCCGAAGCCGCTGGCGACGCGCGTCGCGCTCGTGACCGGCGCCGGCTCGGGCATCGGCCGCGCCATCGCCGAGCGGCTCGCCGCGGAGGGCGCGTGCGTCGTCATCGCCGACGTCAACCTCGAGGGCGCGCAGGAGGTCGCGGACGCGCTCGGCGGCCCCGACGTGGCCGTGGCCGTGCACGCGGACGTCACCGACGAGGACGCGGTGGCCGGCCTGGTCCGCGCCGCGTCCCTCGCGTTCGGCGGCGTCGACCTCGTCGTCAACAACGCCGGCCTGTCGATCTCCAAGCCGCTGCTCGACACCACCGTCCGGGACTGGGACCTGCAGCACGACGTCATGGCGCGCGGCTCGTTCCTCGTCGCCCGCGAGGCGGCCCGGGCGATGGTGGCGCAGGGCATGGGCGGCGACATCGTCTACATCGCCTCGAAGAACTCGCTGTTCGCCGGCCCGAACAACATCGCGTACTCGGCGACCAAGGCGGACCAGGCGCACCAGGTCCGGCTGCTGGCGGCCGAGCTGGGCGAGCACGGCATCCGCGTCAACGGCGTCAACCCGGACGGCGTCGTGCGCGGGTCCGGCATCTTCGCCGGCGGCTGGGGCGCCAAGCGCGCCGCCGTCTACGGCGTGCCGGAGGAGAAGCTCGGCGAGTACTACGCGCAGCGCACGCTGCTGAAGAAGGAGGTCCTGCCGGAGCACGTCGCGGCGGCCGTCTTCGCGCTCACCGGCCCCGACCTCGTGCAGACCACCGGCCTGCACGTACCCGTGGACTCCGGCGTCGCCGCCGCGTTCCTGCGCTGACGGGGCCGTCGTGACGAGCACGCAGGGGGCGGCGTTCGCCGCCGTCGACCTCGGGGCGTCGAGCGGCCGGGTCATCGTCGGGCGCGTGCACGACGACGGCGACGGGCCGCGCGTCGACCTGCACGAGGTCAACCGGTTCCCGAACGGCCCGGTGCCCGTGCCCGCCGCAGGCCCTGTGCCGGGCCCGGCGGCGGGGCACGGCGCCGGGCGGACGACCCTCCGGTGGGACGTGCTGGCCCTGTGGCGGGGGATCCTCGACGGCCTGCGGGCGGCCACGAGAGAGGCGGGGCCGCTCGCGGGCGTCGGGATCGACGCGTGGGCCGTCGACCACGGCCTGCTCGACGCCGACGGCGCCCTGCTCGGCAACCCGGTGCACTACCGCGACGCGCGGACCGTCGGCGTCCCGGACCGCGTCTTCCAGGTCGTCCCCGCGGACGAGCTGTACGCGCGCACCGGCCTGCAGGTGCAGCCCTTCAACACCGTGTTCCAGCTCGTCGCGGCGCAGGGCACGGCGCAGCTGGCCGCCGCCCGGCGCCTGCTGCTCGTCCCCGACCTGCTCGGTGCGTGGCTCACCGGCGAGCAGGTCGCGGAGGTGACGAACGCGTCGACCACCGGCCTCCTCGACGCGACGACGCGCACGTGGGCGACGGACCTCGCCGACCGGCTGGGCGTCGACGCGTCCTTGCTGCCGCCCCTGCGCGCGCCGGGGGAGCGCCTCGGCCACGTGCGCCCGGAGCTCGCCGAGCAGCTCGGCCACCGCGCGCCGCTGCCCGTGTGGACGGTCGGCTCGCACGACACCGCGTCGGCCGTCGTCGCGGTGCCGGCGACGGGCGAGGACTTCGCGTACGTGTCGTGCGGGACGTGGTCGCTCGTCGGCCTCGAGCTCCCCGCGCCCGTGCTCACGGAGGAGTCGCGCGCCGCGAACTTCACCAACGAGGCCGGCGTGGACGGCACCGTGCGGTACCTGCGGAACGTCATGGGCCTGTGGGTGCTCTCGGAGTCGCTGCGGACGTGGCACGAGGCGGGCCTGCCGGCCGAGCTGCCCGACCTGCTCGCCGCCGCGGCGCAGGTGCCGGGGCTGACGACCGTCGTCGACGTCGACGCGCCGGAGTTCCTGGCGCCGGGCGACATGCCCGCACGCGTCGCCGCTGCCGCCGCCCGCACGGGGCAGACGCCGCCGCAGTCGCAGGCCGGGACGGTCCGGTGCGTGCTGGACTCGCTCGCGCTCGCCTACCGGCGGGCCGTGCGGCAGGCGTGCGCGCTGTCCGGGCGTGAGGTGTCCGTCGTGCACCTCGTCGGCGGGGGCGTGCGCAACACGCTGCTGTGCCGGCTCACCGCCGACGCGACCGGGCTGCCGGTCGTCGCCGGCCCCGTCGAGGGCGCTGCGCTGGGCAACGTGCTCGTGCAGGCACGGGCCGCGGGCGTGCTGACCGGGGGCCTCGCGGAGCTGCGAGCCGTCGGCGCGCGCGGCCTCGACCTCGTCCGGTACGAGCCCGACCCGGCCGCCGCCGCGCGGTGGGACGCGGCCGAGCGCCGGCTGTGGGGGGCGGGGGAGCGCACACCGGTGCCGGCCTGAGGCTGCCGGATCGGCGTCCACCGGCTCGGCGGGCACCCGGTCGGCCGTCGCCCGGCCGGGGCGCCTGTGCGGCGTGCCCGGTGACGAGGTGTCGGCGAGTTCGCGAAGTCTCGGCCAACGGGCGGTGACGACCGGACGAACCGGACCATCCGCCGGGCCCCCGCGCGGATCATGTCTGCCGTGTCGACCGCCACCCCCTCCCTGCCGACCCGCGCCCTCGCGCCCGCCCGCCTCGGCGA
Source organism: Cellulomonas sp. (assembly GCA_031178625.1). Taxonomy (GTDB): domain Bacteria; phylum Actinomycetota; class Actinomycetes; order Actinomycetales; family Cellulomonadaceae; genus Cellulomonas. Next base: position 15,952 of record JAPSIR010000013.1, on the reverse strand, counting down.
GGTCGCCGCGCCCGTGCAGGTCGTGTCCGCGCTCGACGTGATGAGTGACGTCGAGGTGCTGTTCCGCGCGCCGCAGCGCACCTGCGTCGTCGTCCACGACGCGCAGAACGGCGCCGTCGGCCTGCTGACCCGGCACCGCTACGCCGAGGTCATGACGGGCCGGCTCGGCTACGGCCGCGCCGTCATGACGCGCCGCGAGGTCGGGCACGCCGCGGACTGGTCGCCGCTCGTGCTCGACGCCGGGACCAGCGTGGTCGACGCCGCGCGCGCGGCGATGGCCCGGGACGCGGCCGTCCGGCACGACGACGTGCTGGTGCCCGGGCCGTCGTGGTCCGCGGCGTCCACCTCGGACCTGGTGCAGGCGCTGACGGCGGCCCTGGCGGACCGCGCCGCCCGGGACCCTCTCACAGGCGTGCTGTCCCGCTCGCACCTGGTCGCGACGGTGGCGCAGTGGGCGACCGACGCGGTCGCGAACACCCGCCGCCGGCTGCTGCTCGTGGGGATCGACGTCGACGGCATGGGGGACCTCAACGCGTCCGCCGGCTTCGGCGCGGGCGACGACGCGCTGCGCTCGATCGCGTCCCAGCTGCGGAAGGCGGCACCCGCCGGCTGCGTCGTCGGCCGCCTCGACGGGGACGCGTTCGGCGTGCTCGTGCTGCTGCCGGCCGTCTACGACGACCGTGCGGCGGAGCTGGCGGTGACGCTGCGCGAGCGGCTCGTGGGCGCGTGCGCGGGCGGGCCGGTCACCGTGCGCGGCACGACGTCGACGTCGCTGGCGGGGTGGGCGGACGCGAACCTGCTGCTGCTCGAGGTCGAGCGCGGCCTGCGCTCGGCCCCGCGCTCCCCGTCGGGCCCCGCCTCCGACCTGCCGACGCGCGAGCGCGCCTGACGCCCGGGCCTCCCGCCGACGTCGCCGGTCCGGCGTCGAGGTCGCCGGCCCGAGCGGGCGACTCCGCACCGAGCACGCGATCTCGACGGAGGTCGGCGCGGGCGCCGCGTCCCGCGTCAGCGCAGGCGGCCCGCGACCGCCTCCGGGAGTGCCTCGACCAGGGCGCGCGTGTCCGGGTGCTGCGGGTCGCGCAGCAGGTCGCGCAGCGGACCGGACTCGACGAGCCGGCCCTCCGCGAGGACGTGCACCGTGTCGGTGAGGCGGTCGAGCAGGCGCACGTCGTGGGACGCGACGAGCAGTCCGATGCCGTCGGCGCGCACGAGCGCGCGCACGTCGGCCGCGACCTCCTCGCGCATGGCCTGGTCGACGGCGGTGAGCGGCTCGTCGAGCAGCAGGAGGTCCGGCTTCGCGGCCAGCGCCCGGGCGATCGCCACGCGCTGCCGCTCGCCGCCGGACAGGGACTGCACCGTGCGCGTCACGAAGCGGATCGGCATGCCGACCACGCCGAGCGCGGCCTCGACGTCGTGGTTGGTGGACCGGCCGGCCTTGCGGGCCTCGGTGAACGCGTCCGTGATGGTCTTCTCGACCGTGCGCTGCGGGTCGATGCCCGCCAGGCCGTTCTGGTGCACGGTGCGCAGGCGCGCCTTGACGACCTTCTTCTGGCGCAGCGGAGGCTTCGCGACGTTCACGCCGTCGAGCGTCACCTTGCCCTGCGCCGGGCGCATGTGGCCGCCGAGGATCTCGACGAGCGTCGACTTGCCGACGCCCGAGCGGCCGAGCAGGCCGACCGCGTCCCCGGGGCGCAGCGTCAGGTCCACGCCGTCGAGCACGGCGGGACCGCCGTAGCCGGCGCGGACGCCGGTGGCCTGGAGGACTGCGGGGGTGCTGCTCATCTGCTGCTGCTCTCGTCGTACGTCCGGCCGCGGGCCGCTCCTGCCCCTCAACGTACGACGTCACGCCGGGGATCCCGACATCGACCCGTCACCGCCGGTCCGGCGGCGGACGTTGGTCCCTCGTCGCCGCGGCGGACCGACGGGATGATCGATGAAAGGTTTCAACAGGAGAATCGGCAACGTGGAGGAGCCACCATGAGCACCGGTGCCGCGGGGTCGCGGGCGAGCCAGACGCTGCGCGAGGAGGTCGTCCACTGGTGCCGCGAGTCGGTGCGCACCGGGCTCAACTTCAACACCCAGGGAAACATGAGCGTGCGCCTGCCGGAGCACGGCGCGATCGTCATCACGCCGTCCGGGGTGCGCTACGACGTCCTGACGCCCGACCAGATGGTCGTCGTCGCCGACGACGGGCAGGTCCTCGAGGGCGACCTGTTCCCCTCGACCGAGACCGACGTGCACCTCGCGCACTACCGCGCGTGGCCCGACGTGCAGGCGATCGTCCACACGGAGTCGCCGTACGTCAACATGTTCGGCGCGGTGGGCCGGCCCATCGACCCCGTGCTGCTCAACATGGTCCTGTACGCCAAGGGCACGGTGCCGGTCATGCCGTTCGAGTTCTCGACCAACCGCGCGTTCGGCGAACGCAGCGCCGCGGTGATGGGCGCGGACGTCGACGCGGTCGTCTGGGCGAACCACGGGCTGCTGGCCGTGGGGCAGGACCTGGCCGGCGCGTTCAAGGTGGCCGTCGCGGTCGAGGCCAACGCGCAGGTGCTGCTCGGTGCCCTGCAGCTGGGCGCGCCCCGGCTGCTCGACCTCGCCGACGTCGTGGTCCCGGCGGGCGCGCGGCTGCCCTGAGCGGTGCGGGCCCCGACGGGCTACGCCGACGGGCCGCGGCGCGTCGTCGCTCAGGGAGCGGTGACCATCGTCCGCGTGAGGTGCACGCCGCCGCGCAGCGACACGAGGCGCCCGGTCACGCTCGCGCGCGCCGCGGTCAGGTCGCCGTTCGCGAGCAGGACCCCGCGCACGTGCGCACCGTCACCCACGTTCGCCGTGGACGTGCTGAGGAACACGACGCGGTCCGCCGCGGCGCCGTTCGCGAGCACGACCGCGGAGCCGGGTGCGAACGTCAGCGACGTCGCCGTCACCACGAACAGCGCGCTCGCGTCGCCGCGGGCGTCGAGGGTGAGGGTGCCGGTGACCTGGACCGGCCCGGCGCGGTGCGTCGTCCCGGCCCCGACGGTGCCCGTCAGGGTGGCGACCGCCGCCCGTGTCGCGACACGTGTGCGGGCGGCGTCGTAGAGGGCCAGCGCGTCGGTGCGCGCGTTCCGTGCCGCGGGGGTGTCGAGGTCGACGCTGCCGGTGATGTCGCGCTGCCGGAACCCCACGACGGTGGTGCCCGGCGAGACGCCGACGCTGCCGTTCACCGCGCTGGCGTTGCCCACCGAGCCCTCGTTCGCCACGTAGGTCGCGCCGAGGATCGCGAAGGAGGCCAGGCGGCCCACCGAGGGCGCCGACCACTGCCCGACGCGGAACGTGTTGCCGGTCGTCGCGGTGCGCGCGGAGAACCGCGCCCAGGCGGGGTCGTGCCCGACGAGCGCTGTGCCGCCCGCGGTGACGGCGACCGCCGCCGCGAGGAAGGTGCGGCGCGTCAACGCGGGCGCCGCCGTACCGCCCGCCGTGCGTGCCGGCGCGCCGGGGCGTCCGCCGCCGCGCGACGGCCACGTCGCGGCGACCAGGACGACCGCCGCCACCGTCGCGGATCCCCAGGCCACCAGGTGCGCCGTCCGCCCGTCCCGCACCCAGATGCTCGGCAGCCCCACCCAGCGCACGAGCACGCGCGCCTGGCCGGTGATGGCGTCCCGGGTCAGGGGAGTGCTGTCGACGTCGGCGTTGGCGTCGCCGGCGGTGACCCACTGCCCGTGCTCCTCGGCGGGCGCGACCACGCGGTGCAGGACCGTGCGCTCGCCACCACCCGGTGCCGCGGTCCGGAACTCCACGACGCCGCCGAGCGGCACGGGGGAGTCGTCCGACAGCTCGGTCGACAGGACGACGTCACCGGGTCGGACGTGGGGCTGCATCGACCCCGTCTGCACGACCGAGCCGTGCCACCCGAGCGCGAGCGGGAGGACGGCGATGGCCGTCATCGCGAGCGCGAAGACCAGGTAGCACTCGGCCGCCGTGCCGAGGAGGAGGGCGGGCCAGCCCTCGCGGCGGAGCCACCCGCAGCGCGCCTCAGGCGAGGTCGCGCGCACGGGTGGCTCCGAGGGGGGCGGGTGCCGGCTGCGGGGTCGCGCTCAGGACGTCCCCGCCGCGCGTCACGGGGTCGGGGTGACCGGGTCGGCGCTCTGCAGCTCCCACACGAGGTCGATCGAGACCTGCGAGCCCTGGAGGGAGTCGACCTGCTGCTGCGTCATGCCGGTGGTGTCGAACCGCCACGTGCCGCGGTACGTCGTCGACTCGCCCGGCGTGCCGGTCGTCGCCCACGGGGCCCCGCCCGCCGCGTAGGAGCTCCACGACGTGGCGAGCGTGGACACCGGGTGCGAGGGGGTCGCGACCTGCGGCGTGAAGCCGGCGCACGACTCGAAGCTGCCGCCCGTGCCGCGCTCGACCTGGAGGAAGATGCGGTCCTGCAGGCCGGCGCCGGAGGCGGAGAGGTTCTGCACGTACGCGCGGACCTCGCCGGGCACGGTGGCGCCGGAGGTGACGACGATGCAGCGCTCGCCGGTCTGGCCGGGGACGACGTTGGTGACGGTGAAGCCGGCGCGGCCCTGGTCGTCGTCGGTCAGGGTGACCTGACCGGTGCTCCACGCGTTGCCCGCGTTGCGCGTGGTGGCGGTGAAGGCGGCGGTCGAGCTCTGCCACACCATCGCGCCGGCGGCGAGGACGGCGACGGGCGCGGCGGCGAGGGCGACGGCGCGGCGCACGCCGCGGGACGGTGTTGCCATGGTGGTGGTGTTCTCCCCCTGCTGGGGCCGCGCGGAGCGGCGGCCTCGTGGGAAGAACGGTATGTAGCGCATCCGTAACACTGCAACGTATCAGTTACGGATAAACCGGACTCACGTGGGTGAAGAATCCGACACGTCCGGCAGTGGCGCGTCGCGTGGGGCTGTGATCAGGCCAGCACGGCGCTGACGATCAGCAGCACCGGGACGCACAGCAGCGTGGTGACGAGGCCCGCGTCGCGGGCGAGCGCCTCGCCGTGGCGGTACTGCATCGCGTACACGAGCACGTTCTGCGCCGTGGGCAGCGCCGCCATCGCGGTGACCGCGAGCAGCGCGTGCGCCGGCAGGCCCAGCGCGCTGCCCAGGCCCCACGCGAGCACGGGGTGCACCACGCTGCGCAGGGCGACCGTCACGACGAGGTCGCGGCGCGGTGCCGCGGCGGCGGGTGCGCGCGGCACCGCCAGCTGCATGCCGAACGCGAGCAGCGCCAGCGGGGCGGCGGCGGCGCCCACGAGCCGGAACGGCTCGAAGACGACCTCGGGCAGGTCCCACGGGAGCGCGGCGAGGAGCACCCCGGTCAGCGTGCCGAGGATGATCGGGTTGCCGAGCGTCCGTCGCACGACGGCGCGCACGCGCACCGCCCACGGGATGACGGCGGTCGCGTCGGCCGGTGCCGCTGCGGCCGCTGCCGCGCCGTCCAGCACCGTGAACGCGACGGGCGCGAGCACGAGCAGCTGGAACAGCAGCGTCGGCACGACGGCCACCGGGTCCCCCAGCAGGTACACCGACAGCGGCAGGCCGACGTTGCCGGCGTTCACGTAGGACGAGGCCAGCGTCGCGACCGTGACGTCGGCGGCGCGACGCCGCAGGACGAGCCGCAGCACGACCGCGGCCAGCAGTGCGACGAGCGCGGTGGACCCCCACGTCGCGGCCGCCGTGCGCGAGAGCAGGAGCCGCAGGTCGGCGTGCGCGAGCGTGCCGAGCAGCAGGGCGGGCGTCGCGACCGTGAAGACGACGCGCGCGAGCACCGGCGCGGCGCGCTCGCCGAGCACCTGCCACCGGCCGAGCGCCCAGCCGAGCGCCACGACGGCGCCCATGGTGCCGAGGGCGGTGAGGACGGCGCCCATCAGCGCGCCCTGCCGGCTCGTCGTCCCACGGCCCGATCCTCGCACGCCGCGACGCGGCGACGGAAAGCGCTTGCCTCCACATGTCGCGACGTGGCACGATCGCACGTGCCGCCGACGACGGCGGCCCGGCCGTGCGCACCTCGAGCCCGACACCTCGAGCCGGACACCGTGCACCCGGCCGCGTGCTCGCACGAGGGAAGGCAACGATGCCCGCAGTCGCACTGGTCACCGGAGGCAACCGCGGGATCGGGCTCGGCATCAGCCGTCGCCTCGTCGCCGACGGGTTCGCCGTCTCGATCCTGGCCACGCGCGAGGAGCCGACGGACGTCCTCGACGAGCTGCGGGAGGCCGCGGGCGACCCGTCCCTCGTGCGGTACGTGCGCGGCTCGGTCGCCGACCTCGACGACCACCGCCGGTACGTCGCCGACGCCGTCGACGCGTGGGGCCGCCTCGACCTGCTGGTCAACAACGCGGGCGTCGCGCCGAGCGTGCGCGCCGACCTGCTCGAGGCGACACCCGAGTCGTTCGACCGCGTGCTCGGCATCAACCTGCGCGGCCCGTACTTCCTCACGCAGGAGTTCGCGCGCCGGGTCATCGAGCTGCGCGGGCCGCTCGATGCGCTGCCCGAGCCGCCCACCGGCCCGGTCGCGACGATCGTCAACGTGTCGTCGATCTCCGCCACCACGGTGTCGACCAACCGCGGCGACTACTGCGTCTCCAAGGCGGGAGTCGGCATGGCGACCCAGCTGTGGGCCGCGCGCCTCGGCCCGGAGGGCGTCGTCGTGTACGAGGTGCGCCCGGGCGTGATCGCCACCGACATGACCGCCGGCGTGACCGGCAAGTACGACGCCCTCATCGCCGAGGGACTCGCGCCGGTCAACCGCTGGGGCCGGCCGGCCGACGTCGCCGGTGCCGTGGCGATCCTCGCCTCGGGGCAGACGCCGTACTCGACGGGCGAGGTCTTCCACGTCGACGGTGGCATGCACATCCCGGTCCTCTGACCCGCAGCACGGAAGCGAGAGCGCGATGAGCAGCCAGACGCCCCGGCCCCGGCCGACGCACGAGCCGCACCACGAGCCGGAGACCCTGCGGGTCGGCGGTCACGACGTCCCGGTCGTCACGGCCACGACCGTCGTCGTCGGCACCGGCTCCGCCGGCTACTGCGCGGCCGCGCGGCTGGTCCAGTTCGGCCACGACGACGTCGTCATGGTCGCGGACAAGATCGGCGCGGGCGCGTCCCGCAACGCCGGGTCGGACAAGCAGACGTACTACAAGCTCACGCTCTCGGGCGGCGACGGCGACTCCGTGCGCGAGATGGCGGAGACGCTGTTCAGCGGCGGCGCGATGGACGGCGACAACGCGCTCGCCGAGGCGGCGCTGTCCGCGCGCGGGTTCCTGCACCTCGTCGACCTCGGGGTGCCGTTCCCGCAGAACCGGTTCGGCGAGTTCATCGGCTACAAGACCGACCACGACCCGCGCCGCCGCGCCACGTCGGTGGGCCCGTACACGAGCCGGTCGATGGTCGAGCGGCTCGAGGCGAAGGTGCAGCGGGACGGCACGCGCGTGTTCGACGAGTGCCGCGTGGTCGACGTCGTCACCGTGACGGACCCGGACGGCACGCGCCGCGTCGCCGGCCTCCTCGTGCTGCGCACCGACGTGCCGCACGACGGCGTCGCCAGCCCGTGGCTGCTGTTCCGCTGCTCCAACCTCGTCTACGCGACCGGCGGCCCGGCGGGCATGTACGCGACCCGGGTCTTCCCGAACGGCCAGTGGGGCGCCTCGGGCGCCGCGTACCGCGCCGGCGTGCACGGCAAGAACCTCACCGAGTGGCAGTTCGGGCTCGCGTCGACCAAGCCGCGGTGGAACGTCTCCGGCACCTACATGCAGGTGATCCCCCGGTTCGTCTCGACCGACCAGGACGGCGGCGACGAGCGCGAGTTCCTCACGGAGGCGATCCCCGACTACGGGCGCCTCATGTCCCTGGTGTTCCTCAAGGGGTACCAGTGGCCGTTCGACATCCGGAAGGCGCGCGACGGGTCCTCGCTCGTCGACCTGCTCGTCTACCGCGAGACGGTGCTGCGCGGCCGGCGCGTGTTCCTCGACTTCCGCCGCAACCCGGTGCGGGACGAGTTCGACCCGTCGGTGCTCAGCCCCGAGGCCCACGCCTACCTCCAGCAGGCGGGCGTGCTGTTCGGCACGCCGATCGAGCGGCTGCGGCGCATGAACGAGCCCGCCTACCAGTTCTACCTGGACAAGAACCCGTACGTGGACCTCGAGAAGGACATGCTCGAGGTCGACGTGTGCGCGCAGCACAACAACGGCGGGCTGGTCGTCGACGCGTGGTGGCAGTCGAACGTCACCGGGTTCTTCCCGGTCGGCGAGGCCGGCGGCGCGCACGGCGTCTACCGGCCCGGCGGGGCCGCGCTCAACAGCGGGCAGGTCGGGGCCACGCGGGCCGCGCAGTTCATCGCCGCGCGGCGGGACGACAAGCCGCTGCCCGAGGCGGAGTTCGCCGAGGTCGCCGCGCCCGTGCTCGCGGGGGCGCTCGCGCTGACCGCCGCCGCCACCGGCCGCGCCGCCTCCGGCGTCGCCGACAACACCGGCGACCTGCTGCGGGACGTGCAGGTGCTCATGAGCGCGAAGGCCGGGCCGGTGCGCTCCGCCGCCTCCATCCAGGAGGCGCTCGTGCAGGTGCACGACTGGCTCATGCGCTACGACGACCTCGTCACGGCCGACGGCACGTCGCGCCGGTCGGTCAACCGCACGTTCCTCGTCCGCGACATCCTCACCAGCGCGTACGTGTACCTCTCCGCGATGGCGGACTACGTGGCGCACGGCGGGCGGTCCCGTGGGTCGGTGCTGTACTCCGACGCCGCGGGCGAGCTGCCGCGGGCCGGGTACGGGCCGGACGCGGAGGTCGAGCTCGACCTGCCCGACGTCTTCCGGTTCGCGCTGGACGGCGGCGTGCTCGACGACGTCGTGCAGGAGACGGCGTGGGTCGCGCCGGGCTCGGCGCCGGCGGACGCGGGCGACGGCACCGGCTGGGCCCCCGTGGTCGCGCGCGACGTCGACGACCCCGCCGGCACGCCCGTCTTCCGGTGGCGTCCCCGCCGCCCGATCCCCGAGGACGACGACTTCTTCGAGAACGTGTGGCGCGAGTTCCGGGAGCACGGCAACGTCCGCTGACGCGCACGTCGTCCCGCTGCCCGACGCGCGCGTCGAGGTCCGCGGGGCGGCGTGGCTCGAGCGGACCGACGACGGCGTCCTGCCGCACCGCCTGCCCGCGTGGACGCGCGCGCAGTTCCCGGACGGCTTCGTCGCGATGTGCGACGAGCAGCCGTCGGGGGTGCGGCTGCGGCTGCGGACGGCCGCGCGGCGGCTCGTGCTGCGTGTGCGGACGTGGCGCGTCGCGACGCTGCCGCACGCCGAGCCGGCCGCGGGGGAGCGGTTCGAGGCGGTGGTCGGCGGGCGGGTCGTCGACGCGGCGGTGTGCGACGCCGTCGGGGTGCAGACGTTCGACCCCGGCACGGCGACGACGTCCGCCGGGCCGGCGCCCCTGGGATCCGTGTCGTTCGCCCTCCCCGACGCCGGTGGCGTGCCCACCGACGTCGAGGTGTGGCTGCCGTACCGGGAGCGCGTCGTGCTCGTCGCCGTCGAGGCCGACGCGGCCGTCCTGGCGCCCGCGCCGGTGGACGCGCCCCGCTGGGTGCACCACGGCTCCTCGATCAGCCACGGCGCGAACGCCGACGCGCCGACCGGCACGTGGCCCGCCGTCGCGGCGCGGGCGGCCGGGCTCGACCTCGTCAACCTCGGCCTGTCGGGCAACGCGGTGCTCGACCCGTTCGTCGCGCGTGCTGTCCGCGACCAGCCGGCCGACGTCCTCAGCCTCAAGCTCGGCATCAACGTGGTGAACCACGACCTCATGCGCCGGCGCGCGTTCGGGCCGGCCGTGCACGGGTTCCTCGACACCGTCCGCGAGGGCCACCCGACGACGCCGCTGGTCGTGGTGTCACCGGTGCTGTGCCCGCTCGTCGAGGACGTGCCCGGGCCGACGTCGATCGACCCCGACGCGCCGGACGTCCGGTTCCGGACCGCCGGGCGACCGGAGGAGGTCGCCGAGGGGAAGCTGACGCTCCTCGTCGTGCGGGACGTGCTCGCGGCCGTCGTCGCGGCCCGCCGGGCCGCCGGCGACACCGCGCTGACCTACGTCGACGGCCGCACGCTCTACGGCGACGCCGACGCCGCGGAGCTGCCCATGGCGGACCTCCTCCACCCGGACGCCGCCGCCCAGCACCGCATGGGCACCCGCTTCGCGCAGGTCCTCACCACGGCGCTGGGGCGGCCACAGCCCTGACGCCGCACCCACCCCCGGTGCGCCGTTCGCGGGCCGTGAGGTCCTGCGGGCGGCGCACCGGCGGGCGTCAGAGGCCGGAGCCCTCCAGGGTGCCCGTGACGCCGCCCTCCTCCTGCACCACGAGGCACTGCACGAGGTCGTCGCCCTGCTCGAAGCTCATGTCGGTGGGGACGAGGTACGAGAAGTACAGCGCCGACTCCTCGTAGCTCGTGCCGACGAAGCCCGCGAACTGGTCGAGGCAGAACGTGTCGGCGAACTCGTCGACCGTGGCGAGCTGGTCCTCGGTGATGGTCGTCTCGGCGTAGATCTCGGTGTCGTGCGGCTCCGAGCACGGCACCGTCGGCAGCGAGGAGATCTCGCTGACGTCCTCCTCCTGCATGTAGTTGAGGCAGTCGCCGACCTGGAGCGAGAAGACGTCGGCCACGGCGGACGCGGTCACCTCGCCGCCGGGCTCGGCGCGCTGGGCGGGCGGGGCGGTCTCGCCCAGCACGGCGTCGATGATCGAGCCGCACCCGGACAGGGAGGCGGCCGCCACGAGGGCGGTCACGGGCAGGAGGGCACGGCGGAGGTTCGCGGTCACGGGGAGAAGTGAAGCAGCGCCCCGGCACCGCGCGAGAACCAATTCGGACGTGCGTCCGGGTGAACTCGTCCCGCCGGTCCGGCGTCCCGGTCCCGTCCGGTCAGAGGTGCGGCAGGACGTGCCGCAGGTGCCGCTCTGCCATGGTCGCGAGCGTGCGCTCCGGGGCCTGCGCCCAGATCGCCTCGTTGAAGATCTCGACCTCGACGTCGCCGGCGTAGCCCGCGTCGCGGACCCACCCGGTGATGGTCGCGACGTCCACGTAGCCGTCGCCGACGTGCCCGCGGGAGTTCAGGGGCTCGGCGGCGAGCGGCAGCACCCAGTCGCACACCTGGTAGGACGCGATCCGGCCCTCCGCGCCCGCGCGCGCCACCTGGCGCTGCAGGTCGGGGTCCCACCACACGTGGTAGGTGTCGACGACGACGCCGACGACCTCCGGCGCGAACGGCGCCGCGAGGTCGAGGGCCTGGCCGAGCGTCGAGACGACCGCGCGGTCGGCCGCGAACATCGGGTGCAGGGGCTCGAGCACGAGCCGCACGCCGTGCTCGGCCGCATACGGCGCAAGCTCCGCGACGCGGTCGGCGACGCGCTGCCGGGTGGCGACGAGGTCGCGGGCCGGGTCGGGGGCGCCCGCGTCGGCGGACGGGTACGGGCGTGCCGCCGCGCCGGGCGCCGGGCACGCCGGCAGGCCGCCGACGACCATGATGAGCTCCCGCGTGCCCAGCGTGGCGGCCTCGCGGATCGCGAGGCGGTTGTCCTCGAGCGCCGCGGCGGCCCCGTCCGGGTCCGGCGTCGTCAGGAACCCGCCACGGCACAGCGACGAGACCCGCAGGCCGTGGTCGGCGACGACGCGGGCCGCCTGCTCCGCGCCGACCTCCTGCACGCGGTCGCGCCAGACGCCGATCGCGGACAGGCCCGCCGCCGCAGCCGCGGCCGCCGCCTCGGGCAGCGTCAGGTGCTTGGTCGTCGCGGTGTTCAGCGACAGCCGCGCGAGGTCGGCACGCCGCCCCTCGGCCGCCCGGGCGACCGGGGCGACGGCGACGGTGCCGGTCGTCACAGCGTGATCTCGGGGACGTCGAGGCGCCGGCCCTCGTCGGACGAGCGCAGGCCGAGCTCGGCGAGCTGCACGCCGCGTGCGGCCGACAGCAGGTCGAAGCGGTGGGTGCGGCCCAGCGCCACGTCGGCGAGGAACTCCTCCCACTGCGCCTTGAACCCGTTGTCGAGCTCGGCGTTGGCGGGGATGTCGATCCACTGGTCGCGGAACCGCTCGGTCGTCGGCAGGTCGGGGTTCCAGACCGGCTTGGGGGTCGCCGAGCGCGGCTGCGCGACGCAGTGGAACAGGCCTGCGACGGCCGAGCCGTCGGTGCCGTCGACCTGGAACTCGACGAGCTCGTCGCGGTGCACGCGCACGGCCCACGAGGAGTTGATCTGCGCGACCACCGGGTCGCCCGCCGGCGTCCTCAGCTGGAAGATCCCGTAGGCGGCGTCGTCCGCCGTGGCGTCGTAGGGCTCGCCCTTCTCGTCCCAGCGCGTGGGGATGTGCGTGGCGGTCTGCGACGACACCGTGCGCACCTTGCCCACGATGCCCTCGAGCACGTAGTTCCAGTGGCAGTACATGTCGACGGTCATGCCGCCGCCGTCGGCCTTGCGGTAGTTCCAGGACGGGCGCTGCGCGCTCTGCACGTCGCCCTCCCACACCCAGTACCCGAACTCGCCGCGCAGCGACAGGATCCGGCCGAAGAAGCCCTCGTCGACGAGGCGGCGCAGCTTGACCAGGCCGGGCAGGTAGAGCTTGTCGTGCACGACGCCCGCCGTGACACCGGTGGTCTCGCGCAGGCGTGCGAGCTCGACCGCCTCGTGCAGCGTCTCGGCCGTCGGCTTCTCCGTGTAGACGTGCTTGCCGGCCTTCATCGCCTCGGAGAGGGTCGCCGCGCGCAGGCTCGTCATGGACGCGTCGAACACGACGTCCGTCGCGTCGTCGTGGATCGCGGCCTGCAGGTCCGTGGTCCAGTGCTCCACGCCGTGCTTCTCGGCGAGCTCGCGCACCTTGTCGGCGTTGCGGCCGACGAGCACCGGCTCGACCTGCACGCGCGTGCCGTCGGGCAGCGTGATGCCGCCCTGGTCGCGGATCGGGAGGATCGAGCGGACGAGGTGCTGGCGGTAGCCCATGCGGCCGGTGACGCCGTTCATGGCGATGCGCAGCGTGCGGGTGGTCATCGGGTCTCCCTGTCGTCGGGGCCGGCGCCGTCGCCGCCCGGAGGAATGCGCTTTCCACACTGTAACGGACCGCTCCGCCCCGCCGTCAAGACCACGACCGCCGGCGCCCCCCGCCCGCGACCCGGCCGCCGTGCAGCACCGGGCACCGGGACTGCTGCAGATCGGCCGGTTCGACGCGGTGCCGGGAAGGGGAGGAGGGGCCTCGGGTCAGCGGGTCAGGGTGCGGAGGGCCGCGACCGTCGCGTCGCGGAACCCCGTCGACGCCGCGACGTCCGCCGGGACGACCTGCCGCAGCGCCAGGGCTCCGTCGACCGCCTGCTCCGGCGACCCGGCGGTGGCCTCGGCGAGCGTCGCGGCCAGTGGGTCGTCGAGCGCGACGGGCCGCCCGGCCACGACGAGGTCGCCCGCGGCCGCGGCGCGCACGTACGCGACCCACCCGGCGAACGTGGTGGCCGCCGCGTGCGGCACGGCGCCCGCCGCGAGCCGGTCGGCCACCGTGCCGAGCAGGCGCACGGGCAGCTTCTGCGACCCGTCCATGGCCACCTGCACGGTCGTGTGCCCGGTCGCGGGGTTCGCGAACCGGTGCAGCACCTCGTCGCGGTACGCGCCCAGGTCGGTGCCGTCGGGGGCGACGAGCGTCGGCAGCACGTCCTCGTCGACGAGGGCCCGCGCGACGGCCGCGAGGTCCGGGTCCGCCACGGCCTCGGCGATGGTCGCGTGCCCGCGCAGCGCGCCCAGGTACGCGAGCGTGGAGTGCGTCGCGTTGAGGACGCGCAGCTTGGCGCGCTCGTACGGGGCGACGTCCCCGGTGAGCGTCGCGCCCGCGCGCTCCCACGCCGGGCGGGGCCCGGCGAACGCGTCCTCGACGACCCACTGGAAGAACGGCTCACCGACCACGAGCCCCTCGTCGCGCAGGCCGAGCAGCCGCTCCGCCTCCGCGTGGTGCGCGTCGGTCGTCGCCGGGACGATCCGGTCCACCATCGTCGACGGGAACCGCACGGACTCCTCGACCCACGCGTGCACCTCCTCGGCGCCGGGCACCGCGGCCAGCGCGTCGACGACGAGCCCGGCGAGCACCGTGCCGTTGTCGGTGAGGTTGTCGCAGCACACCACCGTCAGCGGCGCCGCGGAGGTGCGGTGCCGGCGGACGAGCCCGCGCACCAGCATGCCGACCGGGGTCCGCGCGGCCCCGTCGACCGGTCCGGCCAGCTCCGCGGCGGCGTCGGCGAGGTCCGCGGCCACGTCGTCGGCCGCCACGTCGAGCCCTCCGCCCGGTCCGCGCCGGTACCCCTTCTCCGTGACGGTCAGGGTGACGACGTGCGTCGACGGCGCCGCGAGGGCGTCGAGCACGCGCGCGGTGTCCCGCCCCGGGTACGCGACGTCGCGCACCGAGCCGACGAGCCGCAGCGACGTCGCGTCGGCGCCCGCGGTCAGCACGCCGTACAGGCCGTCCTGCGGCACGAGCTGCTCGGCGACACGCGGGCTGCGCTGCGTGACGCCGAGGACGCCCCACCCCGTCTCGCCGGTGGCGGCCGCGGCGTCCTCCGTGCAGACCAGCTGGTGGGCCCGGGTGAACGCGCCGAGGCCCAGGTGGACCTGCCCGACGGTCAGGGCGGTGGGGTCGACGGCCGGGCCGCGGACCGCGTGGGGCAGAGGCCGCGAGGCGCGCTCGCGCCACGTCGGCAGGGTCAGCCGGGGGTTCGTCATCGAAGGCTCCGGTGGTCGGGTGCGGTGGTCGTGGTCAGGTGGCCGGCGCGGCGGGCGGGGCCGTGGACGCGCGCACGACCAGCTCGACCGGCAGGGCCACCCGCGCGGGCGCGTCGGTGCGGGGCGGGTCGAGCAGCAGGTCGACGGCGGTGCGGCCGAGCCGGGCGAGGGGTGCGGCGACGGTCGTCAGGGCGGGCGTGACGAGCGTGGCCACGGGGGCGTCGTCGAAGCCGACGACCGACACGTCGTCGGGCACGCGCACGCCGCGCGTGCGCAGCCGGTCGAGCAGGCCGAGGGCCATGAGGTCGTTGTGCGCGAGCACGGCCGTGGCACCCGCGGCGAGCGCGAGGTCGGCGGCCGCGACGCCGCCCGCGAACACGGGCGCGTGCGCGCCGAGGTCGACGACGTCGAGCCCGGGCAGCTGCGCCGCGAGGTCGCCGACCAGGCCCTCGCGCCGGCGCGCGTCCGACCAGGAGCCGGGCGGGCCGCCCGCGTAGGCGACGCGCCGGTGGCCGAGCGCGTGGAGGTGCCGCACGGCCTGGCGGACGCCGTCGCGGTTGTCGATGACGACCGACGGCAGCCCGGCGGCCTCGCGGTTGACGAGCAGCAGGGGCCGGTCGTCCGCGGCGACCTCGGCGAGGTCGTCGGGGGACATGCGGGGCGAGCAGAGCAGGACGCCGTCGGCCTGCGCGCCGAGGTGCGTCACCAGCTCGGCCTCGAGGAGCGGGTCCTCCTCGGCGTCGGCGACGACCACGGCGTGCCCGGCGGCGCGCGCCCGGGCCTGCACGGCCTTCGCGACCGCGGAGAAGAACGGGTTCTCGAGGTCGGGCACCACGAGGCAGAGGTGCCCGGAGCGGCCGGTGATCAGCTCGCGGGCGGCCCGGTTGGGGCGGTAGCCGAGCTCGCGCGCCACGCGGCGGACGAGCTCGCGGCGCTCGGGCGCGACGAGGTCGGGGGCGCTCAGCGCGCGGGACGCGGTGGCGGGGGAGACGCCGGCGGCGCGCGCGACGTCGCGCAGCGTGACGGCCATCCGTCCTCCTCGGCGGTGGGCCCGGCGCGTGCCGGGGAGGCGGACGGGTGTCCGCGATGAATGCGATTTCAGCACGCCGCACCAACTCACCGCAACGACGCGGCCCCCTCTTGCGCGCCACGCGCGGCGCCTGGCATGGTCGTGACTGCAAACGCATTCATCCGTCGGATGCGCTGCCCGCCACGCGCCGTCGCGCCGGCCGGGCCTGCGGCGACG
>JAPSIR010000354.1 GCA_031178625.1 Cellulomonas sp. | reverse complement strand
GTGTGCACCGGCAACCGCACCGCGCCCGTGCTGGGCGCGGTCGACGTGGCGGGGAGCCGCACGGGCCAGTGCGCCGGGTAGCGGGAGCCGCGCGGGCGGCCCCTGCGTGACGTCGCCGGGACCGGCGGCACGCGGTCCGAGGTCCGGCGCAGCAGGACGGGACCGCACGTGCGCAGCAGGGCTGGGCCGGGCCGCGGTGTGCGCGGCCGGGGTGCACGACGGGCCGGTGACCGCCGACCCGCGACGAGGAGGGGGACGTCATGGGCAGGACGGGACGGGCAGGAGCCGCGGTGGTGGTCGCCGCGACGGCGGTGCTGGGGGTGGGCGGTCCCCCGGCAGCGGCCGCCGCGCTGCCCACGCTGGAGTGCACCGGGGAGACCGTGCAGCAGTTCCAGGGGGTCGTGCGCGGGCACGTCGAGCTGCGGCCCGGCTGCGCGCTGGTCGGTGCGCGCGTGCTCGGGGACGTGCGCGTCCACCCGGGCGCCGTCCCGGCGGAGGTGCTGGCCACCCGCGTCGACGGCTCGGTCACGGTGCTGCCCGGCGCGTCGGCGACGCTGGGCACCGTGCGCGTGGGCGGCGACGTGGTGCTGCAGGACGCCGGCACGCTGTGGGCGTACGTGCACGTCCGCGGGGACCTGCGCGGGAGCGCCGCGGACGTGTGGGTCCAGGGCGGCACCGTCCGCGGCGCGGTCACGCTGTCCGGCGCGGCGTCCGTGCCGCAGGCGGCGCTGCGCGTCGACGACGCGGTCGTCGACGGTGCCGCGACGTTCACGGGCGCGGACGTCACGGTCAACCGGGCCTACCTCGCGGGCGGCCTCGTGACGGAGGACGCCTCGCGCGTCGTGGTCGCCGAGTCCGTCGTGCACGGCGGCGTGCGCGTGCGGGACACGTCCGGCGAGGTCCACCTCGGCGACCTGCACGAGGTGTCGACGGGGCAGGGCTGGCAGTGGGTCGACGACGGCAGGCAGGAGCGCTCGGCGTACGCGGGGCGGGTGGTGGTGGAGCGCACGGGAGGCTCCGTCACCGTCGCCTACGTCGACGTGGACGGGGACCTCGCGTGCACCGCGAACGCCGGCCCCGTCACCGTGGCGACGACCGCCACGGTCACCGGCGCACGCTCGGGGCAGTGCTCGTGACCGCCCGTCGCACGGCCCGGACGGCGGTCGCGACGGCGGCCGTCACGCTCGCCGCGTGCGTGGGCGCGGCCCCGCCAGCCCTCGCCGCGCCCGCGTCGGCGGTGGACGCGCCCGTCGACCAGCCCGCCGACGTCACCGTGTGCCGGCCCGGCACGGTGCTGCCGCCGCTCGTCGCCGGTGACCTCGTCGTCGAGCCGGGCTGCGGCTTCCTGGACGGCCTGGTGGTGCGCGGCGACGTCCGGTTCACGCCGGACGCCGACATGATCTTCCAGGCGGGCCGCATCGAGGGCGACGTCGAGGTCGGGCGCGACGCGACGGTCTACCTGACGCTCACCCAGGTGCGCGGCGGCATCCGCCTCGACGACGCGCGCGCCCTGCGGCTGGAGAGCAGCGACGTCGCACGCAGCGTCCGCGGCGATGCGGACATCGTCTCGGTGACGCGGTCGGACGTCGCCGGCGCGGTCAACGTCGCGGTGCCCGCGGCGGAGACCGCCGGCGGGGTCGTCGTCTCCCAGAGCGACGTCGGCGGCTGGGTCAACGTCCACGGCGGCGTCAACCGGGTCACGGGCTCCTGGCTCGCGCGCGGCCTGACGTTCTCGTCGGTCCGGGCGGCCCGGGTGTGCGAGACCGACGTGCTCGCGGACGTGACCGTCCGGTGGTCGCGCGGCGGCGTGACCTTCGGCGGGCGCGCCTACGACGCCCTGTGCACCGACGAGGCGCCGCCCGTCCCGAACACGTTCGGGGCCGGCCTGCTCGTCGTCGGCAACGCGGAGTCCGTGCGGCTGCGGGACACCGCGGTCGCCGGCGGGCTCGACTGCCGC
>JAPSIR010000130.1:7502-8869 GCA_031178625.1 Cellulomonas sp. | reverse complement strand
CAAGGGTCGTGTCGCCCCACCGGGTCGGCGCGACGGTCTCGCGCAGCACGACGAGCGTGGTCGGCCACAGCCGCAGGCTCTCGTGCACCGCGGCCCGGGCGACCGGCAGCTCGTGGACGCCGCCCACGGCCGCCGCGTGGTCGGCCTCGGCACGCAGGGCGTCCTGCAGGGCCGGACGGGCGGCGACGACCGCCAGCGCGCGCCAGAGTGCGATCCGTGCGGCGTCGAACGCGAACAGCCAGTGCGGCACCTGCGTCGCGGCGAGGACGGGCGAGCCCCCGCGCGCCACGCCGGCACCCGCGAGGCTGTCGGCCGGCGCGCGGCGCACGTGGTCCAGCAGGCGGCGGGAGAACCGCGATCGCAGCGCGCGGCGCTGGGGGACCGCGAAGGCCCAGTTGGCGCGCATCCTCAGCGCCTGCAGCTCGTCGACGAGCTGCGGGTCGTCCTGGGCGCCAGGGCCGAGGGTGACGGTGTGCGCGGCCGCCCACAGCGGGCCGTCGACGTCGGCGAAACCGAGCGCGCCCCGCGCGTGCGCCGTCCGCACCAGCCCCGCCGCGATCCCGTGCAGGGCGCCCACCACGCCGGCACCCGCCGAGTGCACGGGCCTGCCGGTCTCGAGCGCCTGCTCGTTCCAGCGGCGCAGCTGGGGGCGCTCGTCGAGGGGGCTGATGAGCACGCCGCGCGGCTGGAAGTGGCGCAGCGCGGCGCGCTTCTCGGCCGACGCGGGCGAGAACGGGTCCGGCGACCCGTCGAGCACCGCACGACCGTCGTCGTGGTGCAGCGGCAGCACCATGCGGCGCCGGCCGAGCGTCAGCACCACCGGCCGGCGGTCGTACCGCTCGGCCAGCTGCGCGAGCACCCCCGCCGAGCGGGCGTCGGTGCGCAGGCGCTCCGCCATCGCGGTGACGCGGGGCCGGCGCACGATGGCGCCCTGCGCGAGCAGCGGGCCGAGGACCGTCGACAGCACACGGGCCTGCTCGGCCGGGCCCAGCGTGACGAGGTCGCGCGGCCCCGCCTGGTGCACCCCGGCGCGGTCGGCGGCCGTCGTCGGCGGCGCCGTCAGGGCGTACCCCGGCGGCCGTCGTCGTCGCCGTCGTCGAGCGGCTCGAGCGTCGGCGCCTCGCCCTCGTGCCCGTCCGGGACCGGGTCCGGGTCCACGCCCAGGCTCGGCAGGTCGGGCTGCTGCGGGTCGAAGCTGGCGGGGAGCTCCTCGCTCACGCCGTCCCCTCCTCGGTGCTGCGGGGGTTGAGGTTGTCCGGGTCGGCGTCGGGGTCGCCGCCCGGCGCGCCGTCGTCCGACGCGGCGCCACCCGTGCGCGGGTTCAGGCTGCTCGGGTCGGTGTCGGGGTCCTGGTCCGGGTCGTAGCC
>JAPSIR010000130.1:0-7402 GCA_031178625.1 Cellulomonas sp. | reverse complement strand
CGGGCGACCGGCACGACGTCGTCGACGAGCGGCTCGCTGTCCGGGCCGCGGCCGACCTCGGTGCCCGTCAGCACCCAGGCGTACCGCTCCCCGCCGCCCAGGTGCGCGTACTGGCAGACCTGGCGCGCCATCCACTCGCGGGCGGGGCGCGCCCACCACGGCTCGGGCGTCAGGCGGTTGACGCTGAGGCCGGGCAGCGTCGCGCCGCTCTCCCCGTCGACGCTCGGGTTGCCGCGGTCGACGTCCGGCCCGGCGCTGAACCGCACGTAGGCGGTGGCGTCCATCGCCTGCACGACCTCGACCAGCTCGTCGAGGCGGGTCACCAGGAGCATGTCGTCGGTCGGCGGGGTCATCGGCTCAGCCGCAGGGTGTGCATGTGGTGCTCCTCGTCGGTCCCCCGGCGGCCGGGCCTCCGGGCGGGCGGACGCACGCTGCTCGACGTCGCCCTCAGCATCCGTCGGACGCGGGGACCGTGCACGCCCGGGCCGTCACGTCGAGGGCGCCGCCGAGATCTCGCCGAGCACGTCGCCGGCGTCCTGCGCGACGGCGACGTCGCCGAGCGAGAGGACACCCACGACCGTGCCCGCGTCGACGACCGGCAGGCGGCGCACCGCGCGCTCGGCCATGAGGCGCGCCGCGTCCTCGAGCGTGGCGGACGGGTCGACGTGCACGGGGTCGGGCGAGCACACCTGACCCACGGGGTCGCCCGCCGACCCGCCGGCCGCGAGGACGCGCGTGACGAGGTCGCGGTCGGTGATGATCCCGGCGAGGCGCTCGTCCTCGTCGAGCACGACGACGTCGCCGACGTCGCGCACACGCATGAGCTCCGCGACCTCGCGGACGGTGGCCGTGACGGGGGCGGTGACGACGTCGCGGTCGACGACCTCGGCGACGGTGCGGCTCATGGTGCGCTCCTCCCTGCGGCACCCGGCGGCACGCGGACGGCGTGCGGCCGGTGCGGTGGCTGCTGACGCCCGCCACTGTCGCACCGGCGGGCCACGGTCGCGCGCGCACGGCCGTGGCCCGCCGGGCCACGCGTCAGGGCCGCGGCGGCACCGCGGTCTCGAGGTGCACGGCCTTGAGGACCGTCATCGCCGCGAGCAGGTCCGGGCCGTAGCCGGCGCCGGCGCCGGACTCGCGCCGCGGGTCCGCGGACCCGCCCGGTGCGCCGCCGAACACCGCGTTGATCTTCACCGTGCCGACGTCCAGCGTCTCGGCGGCCTCCAGCGCGTGGTCGAGGCTCGGCGTCAGCACGGTCGCCGCCAGCCCGTACGCGCCCGTGTCGGCGAGCTCGAGCGCCGTCGTGAAGTCGGGCACGCGCGTGACCGCCGCGACCGGGCCGAACGTCTCCTCCGTGAGCACGGCCATGTCGGCCGTGCAGCCGTCGAGCACGGTGGGCGCGAAGAAGGCACCGGGACGCTCGAGCCGTGCGCCGCCCGCGAGGACCCGCGCCCCCGCCGCCACGGCCCCGTCGACGTGCTGCTCGACGACCGCGAGCTGCGCCTCGTCGACGAGCGGCCCGAGCTGCGTGCCCGGGTCGGCGGGGTCTCCGACCCGCATGTCGCGCGCGATGCCGGCGAGGGCCTCGAGCACGGCGTCCGCGACGTCCTCGTGCAGGTAGACCCGCTCGACGGACGTGCAGAGCTGGCCCGTGTTCGTGAACGCGCCCACGGCGATCTGCTCGGCGGCCCACGCCGCGTCGACGCCCGCGTCGACGACGATCGGGTCCTTGCCGCCGTTCTCCCGCAGCACACGGGCCCCCCGGGCGCCCGCGGCGGCCGCGATGGCCCGCCCCGTCGCGGAGCTGCCCACCTGCGCGACGAGCGCGACGCGCGGGTCCGCGACGATCGCCGCGCCCGTCCCGCCGTCGCCGTTGAGCACCTCGAGGACGCCGGACGGGAACGCCTCCGCGACCAGCCGGCCGAGCGCCCAGCCTGCGCGCGGGCTGCGCTCCGACGGCTTGTGCACGACGGTGTTCCCCGTCACGAGCGCCGCGGCGAGCAGACCGGCGGCGGCGGGGAACGGGTCGTTCCACGGCGTGATGACGGCGACGACGCCGTGCGGCTCCCGGCGCACCACGTCGAGGGCCAGCGGGTCGCCGGCGAGCGTGCGGCCGGTCGCGCCGAGGCCCGTCGTCGCCGCCTCCTCGAGGATGTCCGCCGCCACCCGCGCGGACTCCACGGACGTCGCCAGGAGCCGGCCCGTGTCGGCGGTGAGCAGCGCACCGAGCTCGTCGGCCTGCTCGCGCACGCGGGCGGCCGCGGTCCGCAGCGCGGCGGCACGCGCACCGGGGGCCGTCCGGCGCCACCCGCGGCGCGCGGCGTACGCCGCGCCGACGGCCTCCGCGACCTCGTCGACGTCCGCCGGCACGAGCACCACCGTCGGCGTGCCGTCCACCGGCGAGACGCGGACGACCTCGCGGGTGCCGCGCGCGTCCACGACGTGGCCACCCACGACGTGCGCCGCGAGCCGCTCGGGGGCCGCGCCGGCGGCCGGGGCGGCCGGCGCCTGCTCCCCCGGGCCCTGCGCGTCCGGGGACGGGGCGACGGTGGTCGGGTCGGACGTCGTGGTCATGTGATCTCCGATCGGACGGGCGTGAGCGGCCACGCGGGCCGCACGGGGTCGGACGGTGGTCGGGCAGGGGTCCGGCTGGGGTCGGGCAGAGGTCGGGCAGAGGTCGGACACGGCGCGGACGGGGTCGCACGGGACCGGCGGGCGAAGGATGCGGGAAGTGAGGCCCCCGGACAAGCGGGGCGACCACTCCCGAAACCGTTCGAGGTGCAGGACCGGGTGAAGTGCTCCAAGGTGGGCCCGGGGTCGCTCCCCTCCGGAAGAAGCCCGGATGCGTACCTGATCTGCAGCCGGACCTCGTCCGGGACGACTGTGGACCACACACGGAAGGTCGGCCACTCATGCGCGTGCTCGGCGTCAACGCCATCTACCACGACCCCTCGGCAGCCCTCGTCGTCGACGGCCAGGTCGTCGCCGCGGCCGAGGAGGAGCGGTTCAGCCGCCGCAAGCACGGCAAGCGGCCCGTGCCGTTCTCGGCGTGGGAGCTGCCCGAGCTGTCGATGCGGTGGTGCCTCGAGCAGGCGGGCCTCACGCCCGCCGACGTCGACGTCGTCGCGTACTCCTTCGACCCGGAGCTGTCGAAGTCGGCGGAGGACCTCGGCCTGCACGACCCGTGGGACCACCTGCGCACGACCTACGCGCAGAACGTCGGCGGCTTCCTGCGCACCGCGCTCCCCGGCATCGAGAACGCGCGCCTGCACCACGTGCCCCACCACGTCGCCCACGCGGCCTCGGCGGCGCTCGCGTCGCCGTTCCCGACGAGCAGCGTCCTCGTCCTCGACGGCCGCGGCGAGCGCGCCTCCCACCTGTCGGGCCGCTACGAGGACGGCCGCATCGAGGTCTTCTCGACGCAGGAGCTGCCGCACTCCCTGGGACTGCTCTACGAGTCGCTGACCGAGCACCTCGGCTTCCTGCGCTCGTCCGACGAGTACAAGGTCATGGCGCTCGCGTCCTACGGGCAGCCGCGGTTCCTCGAGCAGCTGCGCGAGCACGTGTACGCCACCGACGACGGCGGCTTCGTCGCCGAGATCCCCGACTGGGAGCGCTTCGCGCCGAAGCGGGTGGACGACGGCACGTGGGGCGGCGACCACGCCGACCTGGCGTCGTCCGTGCAGATCCGCCTCGAGGAGGTGCTCGTCGACCTGGCGCGGTGGCTGCACCGGCGCACGGGCGACCGCGTGCTGACGATGGCCGGCGGCATCGCGCTGAACTGCGTCGCCAACTCGCGGGTCTGGCGGGAGAGCGGGTTCGACGAGGTCTGGGTGCAGCCCGCGGCCGGCGACGCGGGGACGTCCCTCGGCGCGGCGCTGCAGGCCGCCGCCGAGCTCGGCGAGCCGGTCCGCCCCATGCCGGGCGCCGACCTCGGGCGCGAGTGGAGCGACGACGAGCTGGCGCAGTGGCTGCGCACGGCCCGTGTCCCGTTCACCACGCCCGCACCCGACGCGTTCGCGGGCGAGGTCGCCGACGTGCTGGCGTCGAACGGCGTCATCGCGTGGTTCGACGGGCGCAGCGAGTTCGGCCCGCGCGCCCTCGGGCACCGGTCGCTCCTCGCGCACCCCGGCCACGCCGAGAACCTCGAGCGCATGAACGACGTCAAGGGGCGTGAGCAGTTCCGCCCGGTGGCGCCGATGGTGCTCCTCGACCGGGCCCCGGAGATCTTCTCCGAGGGACCGATCCCCAGCCCGTACATGCTGTTCGTGCACCGCGTCGCGGAGGAGTGGCGCGACCGCATCCCCGCCGCCGTGCACGTCGACGGCACGGCGCGCATCCAGACGGTCGACCCGGCGACGCAGCCGCGCCTCGGCGCCACCATCGAGGCGTTCGCCGAGCGCACGGGCCTGCCGGTCGTCATCAACACGAGCCTCAACACCGCGGGGCGCCCGATGGTCGACGACCCGCGGGACGCGCTCGAGCTGTTCGGGTCCGCGCCCGTCGACCTCCTCGTCCTCGGTCCGCACCTCGTGCGTCGCGCCGACGTCTTCGCCACCGGGACGGGCGACGACGCGCAGCAGGCCGGCGACGGGACGGCGGCGTGAGCCCGGAGCTCTCCCCCGGTCTCCCCGCGTGGTCGGTCGTCGTCCCGACGATCGGCCGGCCGTCGCTGCGCGCGCTCCTCGACACGCTGGTCGCGCAGCCCTTCGGGTCCGTGCTGCCGGCGCCGGAGGCGGTCGTCGTCTGCGACGACCGTCCCCTGACCGACACCTCGCCGCTGGACGTCGAGGGCGTGGCCCTGCCCCTGCGGGTCGTGCGCGTCGGCGGGCGCGGCCCCGCCGCCGGGCGCAACGCCGGCTGGCGGCACACGGCGACGCCGTGGGTGCTGTTCCTCGACGACGACGTGCTGCTGCCCGCCGGCTGGGGGGAGGCGTTCGCGGCCGACCTCGCCGCGGCCGACGCCGAGCCCGACGTCGCCGCGACGCAGGGCCGCCTGCGAGTGCCGCTGCCCACGGACCGTCCGCCGACCGACTGGGAGCGCAGCACGGCGGGCCTCGAGGGCGCCCGCTGGGCGACCGCCGACATGGCCTACCGGCGCGCCGCCCTGGACGCCGTCGACGGGTTCGACGAGCGCTTCCCCCGCGCGTACCGCGAGGACGCCGACATCGCGCTGCGCGTGCGGGCCGGCGGCTGGCGGCTGCGCACCGGCGACCGCGTCACCACCCACCCCGTCCGCCCGGCCGACGACCGCGTCAGCGTGCGCGTGCAGGCCGGCGCCCGGGACGACGCGCTCATGCGGGCGCTGCACGGCCCCCGGTGGCGCGACCTGGCCGAGACCGGTCGCGGCCGGTTCCCGTGGCACGTCGCCACCGTCGCGACGGCGGCGGCGGGCGCCGGCGCGCTGCTCGCGCGACGACCGCGCGCGGCCGCCGCCGCGGGCACCGTGTGGCTCGGCCTCACCGCCGACTTCGCGCGCCGCCGCATCGCCCCCGGTCCGCGTCCCGGCCACGACGGCTGGCGCGACGAGTGGGTGCGCATGACGTGGACGTCCGTGGTGCTGCCGTTCGCGGCGGTGCGGCACCGCGTCGCGGGCACGCTCGCCCGGCGCGCCGGCGCCCCCGCGTGGCGGCCGCCCGTGCGCGCGGTCCTGCTCGACCGCGACGGCACGCTCGTGCACGACGTCCCCTACAACGGCGACCCCGCGCAGGTGCGGCCCGTGGAGGGCGCGCGCGAGCTCCTCGACACGCTCCGGGCGGCCGGCATCCGGGTCGGGCTCGTCAGCAACCAGTCGGGCATCGGCCGCGGGCTGCTCACGCGGGCGCAGGTCGACGCCGTGAACGCGCGTCTCGCGGAGCTGGTCGGCCCGTTCGACACCGTGCACGTCTGCCCGCACACCGCCGACGACGGGTGCACGTGCCGCAAGCCCGGCCCGGGCATGGTGCTCGCGGCGGCGCGCGAGCTCGGGCTGGCGCCGTGGGAGTGCGCCGTGGTCGGCGACATCGGCGCGGACGTCGGCGCGGCGCTCGCCGCCGGCGCGCGCCCGGTGCTCGTGCCCACGCCCGTCACGCGCGCGGAGGAGGTCACCGCCGCCCCCGAGGTCGCGCCCGACCTGCGGGCTGCGCTCGCGCTCCTGCTGCCCGACGTGCTCGGGTCGCCCGCCGACGCGCTCGCCGCGCGCGACCCCGCCGGCCCGCCGCACGACCCCGCGCAGGACGCGCACCGCCCCGCCCACCGCGCCGCGCACGACGCCGCGCACCAGCCCGCGCACGACCCGGCGGTGGGCACGGGCACGGAGGCCGCAGCGTGACGCGCGTGCTCGCCGTCCGCCTCGACAGCGACGGCGACGTGCTGCTCACCGGTCCGGCGGTGCGCGCGCTCGCCGCGACCGCCGACGCGGTCGACGTGCTGGCGTCGCCGGCCGGGGCGCAGGCGGCCCGGCTGCTGCCGGACGTCGACGAGGTGCTCGTGTTCGACCCGCCGTGGAGCGGGTACGCGCCACCCGCCGTCGACCCGGCGGCCGTGCAGCGACTCGTCGCGACGCTCGCGGCCCGCCGCTACGACCGCGCGGTGGTGTTCACGTCGTTCCACCAGAGCCCGCTGCCGGCGGCGCTCGTGCTGCGGCTCGCGGGCGTCCCCTTCGTCGCCGGCACCAGCGTGGACTACCCGGGGTCCCTGCTCGACGTGCGGCACCACCGCCCCGACGGCCTGCACGAGGTCGAGGCGGCACTGGACCTCGCGGTGGCCGCGGGTGGCCGCCTGCGGGACGGCGACGCCGGGCAGCTCGCGCTGCGCGGACCCCTGCCCGCCCTCGTCGAGGCGCTGCCCGCCGACGCGCTCGGCCACGTGGGCGGCGGCTACGTCGTGGTGCACCCCGGCGCGTCCGTCCCGGCCCGCGCACCGGCGCCCGACCACGCGCGTGCGATCGTCGCGGCGCTCGCCGCCGCGGGCCGGACCGTGCTGGTCACCGGCGGACCCGGCGAGCGCGACCTGGCCGCGCACGTCGCGGCCGGCCCCGACGGCAACCCGGGCGTCGGGTCCGCGCCCGTGGTCGACCTCGCCGGCCGCACGTCGCTCGCAGGGCTCGCCGCCGTGCTGGCGGGCGCCGACGCCGTCGTCGTCGGCAACACCGGCCCCGCGCACCTGGCGGCCGCCGTCGGCGCGCCCGTCGTCTCCCTCTTCTCCCCCGTCGTGCCCGCCGACCGCTGGTCGCCGTGGGCCGTGCCGAGCGTCGTGCTCGGCGACCAGGAGGCGCCGTGCGCCGGGTCCCGGGCGCGCGAGTGCCCCGTGGCCGGCCACCCGTGCCTGTCGTCCGTCACGCCGGCGCAGGTGGTCGCCGCCGTCGACGCGCTCGCCGTGGCGTCCGCGCCCGCCGTCGAGCCCGTCGTCGGCGCGGTCGCCG
>JAPSIR010000353.1 GCA_031178625.1 Cellulomonas sp. | reverse complement strand
ACGCGCTGTACTCGTACTGGCTCGTCTACCTGCTGGTGGGCGTGGGGGTGTGGTTCACGGTCCGCACCGGCTTCGTGCAGGTCCGGCTGTTCCCGGCCATGCTGCGCCAGGTGCTGTCGTCGCGGTCCGACGCCGCGGGCGGCATCTCGTCGTTCCAGGCGTTCGCGGTGGGGCTCGCGTCCCGCGTCGGCACGGGCAACATCGCCGGCGTCGCGGTGGCGCTGACCCTCGGCGGGCCGGGCGCGATCTTCTGGATGTGGGTCGTCGCGCTGGTCGGCATGGCGACGGCGTTCGTCGAGGCGACGCTCGCCCAGGTGTTCAAGGTGCGGGCCGACGACGGCTCGTACCGCGGCGGGCCCGCGTACTACATCGAGCGCGGGCTGGGCTCGCGCCGGTGGGGCGTCGTCTTCGCGGTGCTGCTCGTGTTCACGTTCGGCTTCGCGTTCAACATGGTGCAGGCGAACACGATCGCCGTGACCTTCGAGGCGAGCCACGGCGTCCCGGTCGCGTGGACCGGGGTCCTCCTCGTCGTGCTCGCGGCGCCCGTGCTGTTCGGCGGCGTCCGGCGGGTGGCGCGGGTGGCGGAGCTCGCGCTGCCGCTCATGGCCGGCGCGTACCTCCTTCTGGCGGTCGTCGTCATGCTGCTCAACCTCGGGGCGGTGCCGGACGCGTTCGGCCAGATCCTGCGCGGGGCGTTCGGCCTCGACAGCGCGCTCGCGGGCACCGCGGGCGGCATCCTCGCGGCCGTCCTCAACGGCACCAAGCGCGGCCTGTTCTCCAACGAGGCGGGGATGGGCTCCGCCCCCAACGCCGCCGCGACCGCCACGGTCTCGCACCCGGCCAAGCAGGGCCTGATCCAGTCCCTGGGCGTGTTCGTCGACACGATCCTGGTGTGCTCGGCGACCGCGCTGCTGGTCCTGCTCGCCGGACCCGAGGTCTACGTGCCCGGGGCGACCGGCGGGCCCGAGGGGGCGGCACTGACGTCGGCGGCCGTCGCGTCCGAGCTCGGGGGCTGGACCACGTGGCTGATGAGCGTCGTCGTCTTCACGTTCGCGTTCTCCTCGGTGCTCGGCAACTACTCCTACGCCGAGGTCAACCTCACGTTCCTCGGCGTCCGGGGCCGGGCCCTGACCGCGCTGCGCACGCTCGTGCTGGCGGCCGTCGGCCTCGGCTCGCTGCTCGCGCTGACGACCGTGTGGGCGCTCGCCGACATCGCCATGGCGCTCATGGCGACCGTGAACCTCGTCGCGATCCTCCTGCTGTCCCGGTGGGCCCTGGGCACGCTCGCCGACTACCGGGCCGCACGCACGGCGGGCACCGACGCCCGCTTCGTCGGGCACGCCAACGCGCTCCTGCCGGGCGACGTGCCGGGGGACGTCTGGGCGCCGGGCGTGCACGACGGGGTGGAGCCCGCGCGCTCGCTAGGCTGAGGACGACCCCGCCCGCACCACCCCGAGGTGACCTGTGCCCAGCAGTGCCGTCCGCGTCCGCTTCTGCCCCTCGCCGACCGGCACCCCGCACGTCGGGCTCATCCGCACCGCGCTGTTCAACTGGGCGTACGCGCGGCACGTCGGCGGCACGTTCGTCTTCCGCATCGAGGACACCGACCCGGCGCGCGACTCGCAGGAGAGCTACGAGCAGCTGCTCGACGCGCTGCGCTGGCTCGGGCTGGACTGGGACGAGGGCGTCGAGGTCGGCGGCCCGTACGAGCCGTACCGGCAGTCGCAGCGCTACGACCTGTATCGCGACGTGGTCGCGAAGCTCGTCGACGGCGGCCACGCCTACGAGTCGTTCTCGACGCCCGAGGAGATCGAGGCCCGCCACCGCGCGGCCGGTCGGGACCCCAAGCTCGGCTACGACGGGTACGACCGCGACCTCACCGACGAGCAGATGGCCGCGTTCCGCGCGGAGGGCCGCGAGCCCGTGCTGCGCCTGCGCATGCCCGACGAGGACGTCACGTTCACCGACCTCGT
>JAPSIR010000352.1 GCA_031178625.1 Cellulomonas sp. | reverse complement strand
CGCACGCGTGCTGCGCCCACGTGTGCTGGCCGTACCGCAGCACGTTCGACTCCTTGGAGCACGCGCCGCCGAGGGTGTCGTGCCGCTCGACGTCGTCGTCGACGACCGTGAGCAGCGGGTCGCCGTCCGCCGTGCGCAGCACCGACCCGAGGACGAGGAACGCCGACCCCTGCTCGGCGAGCGTGGCCTGCGCGCTGTACGCGTTCGCGGTGTCGTGCGCGTCGTAGGCGAGGAAGTCGACGGCCTGGTTGCCGTCGAGGTCGACGACCGTGAGGACCTGCCCGCGGCGCAGCACGTGCGACCACGGCGAGCGCGGCGCGACGGTCTCGCGGTGCAGGACGCGGCCGAAGGTGTGGCGCACGGGTGCGGCGGTGGCGGTGGTGCTGGTTGCGGCGGTGCTGGTGGTCGTCATGCGATCCCCCGGGCGGTGAGGTGGTCGGCGGTGGCGAGGAAGGCGCGGCGGCCCTCGGGGGTGGCGTCCCACAGCGGGTCACCGGGCGCGGTGGGGGCGCCCCGCCACGCCAGGACGTCGACGGGGCCGCAGCTCCAGCGCTCGCGCGGGTCGAGCGGGTGGGCCGTCGCGGCGAGCAGCAGCACGGCCGGCATCTCGAGCCGCAGCACGACGCTCGCGCCCGGCCCGGCCGAGCCGGTCGTCCCGGCCGTGCCGTCGGCGCGCACGCGCACGCCCTGGAAGAACGTCACGCACGGCGGCACGTCGCGGCGGGTCAGGCCGTGCTTGGCGGCGGCGAGGACGAGCAGCTCGCGCCCCGCCGGGGACGCGCCGTGCGGGCTGCCGTCGCCGTAGCGCGCCTCGTTGCGGGCCCGCGACGACGTCCCGAACACCGCGTCGTGGTGGCCGGACGTGTCCTCGACGACGGTCGCGAGCACGCGGCCCTGGTCCGACAGGAGCAACTGCCCGGGCGTCGTGTACACCTGCCACTGCACCTTCACGGTGTCGGCGACGTTGAGCCGCTCGTGCGTGCGGCCCGCGCTGTACAGGACCGCCGCCAGGCTCGCGTCGCCGGTGACGTCGGTGAGCCGCACGTGCGTGCCGCGGGCCAGCTCGCGGTGCCCGTACCCGCCGCCCGCGACGCGCTCGGCCCAGACGAGGTCGGCGGCGTCGACGCCGGCCGGCAGGCCGCCCGCGAGCGCGTCGGCCGGGACCGCGGACGCCGGCAGCCAGGGCCGCTCGGCGACGACGGTGCCCTCCTGCGCACGGGCGTGCGCACGGGCTCCGGCGGTGGTCGACGTGCCGCCGTCGGTCGTGGTGCTCATCGGCTCGCCCCTTTCTGTCGGTGGACAGAAAGGAGCGAACACCCGTCCCGTGACGGGCCCGTGTGCGCCGTGTTGCGGTCGCGTTACCGGTGCCGAGCCGGCCGGCCGGCCCCGTGGTGCGGCCGGTCGCGCGGGCCCGGCGGGCCGCACTGCTAGCGTCCTCGACCATGCCCCGCCGCACCGGACGCCCGCGGACCGCGGGCGCCTCCCCCACCGGGCGCGGCACGCGCGAGGACATCCTGCACGCGGGCGCCCGCCTGTTCTGCACGGTCGGCTACGGCAGCACGAGCACGCACGCGCTCGCCGAGGTGGCCGGCGTCCGCCAGGCGACGCTCTACCACCACTTCCCCGGCAAGCACGCGGTCCTGCTCGAGCTGCTGCTCGGCACGGTGCAGCCGTCCCTCGACGCCGCCCGCGCGCTGCTCGCGCGCGACGAGCCGGCGCCCGCCCGCCTGTGGGCGCTGTGCGCCGGCGACGTCCGGCTGCTGGGCGCCGGCGAGGACAACCTCGGCGCGCTGTACCTGCTCCCCGAGCTCGACGACGAGCGCTTCGCGCCGTTCCACGACCGCCGCGCCGAGCTCGAGGCGGCGTACCGCGAGCTGGTCGCCGCGTGCGGCGTCCCGGCGGACGACGTCGTGCGCACGGCCGCCCTCGTGCTCGGCCTCGTCGAGAGCGTCATCCTCCAGCGCCGCCGCGCACCGG
>JAPSIR010000129.1 GCA_031178625.1 Cellulomonas sp. | reverse complement strand
GGCGCCCATCCCCGCGGTGCTGCCGGCGGCGGTGCCCGCCCACGGCGCACGCGTCGCCGCGGACGCCGAGCCGGAGATGCTCGACGACGACAGCGGTGCCGACGGTCTCGGTGCCGACGGTCTCGGGGCCGACGACCTCGGCGCTGCCGCGCCGGGGGCCGACGCCGCCGGCCCGCCGCCGAGCGGTGACGCCGACGACGGCGCCGTGCGCGGGCACGACACGGCCGCGCTCACGGCCCGCGTCGACGCGCTCGAGGGCGCCCTGACCATCGGCGGCGACCGGGTCGACCCGGACGTCGTCGCCACCGTCGGCGCCGCTGTCGACCGGGTTCGGGAGCGGCTCGTGCTGGGCGTCGACCACACGGTCGTCGCGCTCGTCGGCGGCACCGGGTCCGGCAAGTCGAGCCTGTTCAACGCGGTCAGCGGCCTGCGGTTCGCCGACGTGGGCGTCCGCCGGCCCACCACGTCCCGCGTCACGGCGTGCGTGTGGGGTGCCGACGGCGACCCGCTGCTCGACTGGCTCGGCGTCGACGCCGAGCACCGGATCGAGCGCGAGAGCGTCCTCGACGCCGACCACGAGGCCGCGCTGCGCGGCCTCGTGCTGCTCGACCTGCCCGACCACGACTCGATCGCGCCCGAGCACCGCGAGGTCGTCGACCGGGTGCTGCCGCAGGTCGACCTGCTCGTGTGGGTGGTGGACCCGCAGAAGTACGCGGACGACGCGCTGCACTCGGGGTACCTGCGGCGGCTCGCCGGCCGCGACGCGTCCATGCTGCTGGTCATGAACCAGGTCGACACCGTGGCGCCCGAGGTGCGCGGCGCGCTGCTCGCGGACGTGCAGCGCCTGCTCGAGGAGGACGGTCTGCCCGACGTGATGGTGCACGGCGTGTCGACGGTGACGGGCGACGGCGTGGCGGAGCTGCGCGACGCGCTCGCGGACGCGGTCGCGCGCCGGTCGGTCGCGGCGGCGCACGCGGACGCCGAGGTCGCGCAGGCCGCACGCCTGGCCGCCACCCAGGTGGGCGTGCGGGAGCCGGCGCCGTCGCAGCTCGCGCTCGGGACGGTGGTCGACAAGCTGGTGTCCGCGGCGGGACTGCCGGCCGTGGCCGCCGCCGTCGCCGCCGTCGTGCGCGGCGGGTCGTCGCGTCCACCGCGGCTCGGCGACGTGCACGCCGACGGCGTCGCGCTGGCCCGCTCGGCGTGGGTGACAAACGTGACGCAGGGACTGCCCGTGCGCTGGGCCGACGACCTGCGGCACCGGGTCGCCACGCCGGCGGAGCTGCGCCTCGCCGTCACCGACGCGCTCACGCAGGTCACCGTGACGGCCCGGGCCTCGCTCCCCGCGCGCGTGCTGTCGGTGCTCGCCGTGGTGGTCGGCGTCGTCGGCCTCGTCGCCGCCGGACTCGTGGTCGCCGACGCCGTCGGCGCCGACCCGGGGTGGGTGCCGCCGGCCGTGCTCGCCGCCGCGCTGCTCGCCGCGGCCCTCGTGCTCGCGGTCGTGGCGTCGGCGGTCCGCCGCCGGGTCGCGGCCCGCCGGGCGGAGCGGGTGCTCGCCGAGGGACGCGCGGCGATCGAGTCGGCCGCCCGGGCGCGGCTGCTCGCGCCGACGCAGGACGTGCTCGCCGAGCACCGGCACGCGCGCGAGCTCGTGGCCCAGGCGGCCGGGGGACCCGCGCCGCGCTGAGCCTGGTCTCGCCGGGAACGACGCCGAGCCGTCCCCAGCCCCGGTGCGTCGACGTGCCGTCCACCGGTGCGCGGCGGCGGCCCGCCGGCGCGAGCGGTGCTCCCGGACGCTGTCGCCACACGCCCCGCCGCTCGCGGGGCCACGGCAGTGAGGACATCGGCATGGGCGCACACACGCAGGACGTGACGGTCGTCGGCTGGGTCGGCTCCGACGTGCGGAGCTACCACCTCGACGGCGGGGGCACGCCGTACGCGCAGTTCCGGCTCGCGTCGACGCGACGGGTCTACGACCGGGAGAGCGGCACCTACCGCGACGGCCCGACCGTCTGGTGGACCGTGAAGGTCTGGCGGCAGGTGGCGGACAACGTCGCGCGGTCGCTGCACAAGGGCGACCCCGTGGTCGTCGTCGGCCGCGTCGGTACGTCGGAGTGGACGTCACCGGAGGGGCCGCGCACCGAGCTCGTGCTCGAGGCCGTCGCGCTCGGCCACGACCTCGTGTTCGGGACGACGGCGTTCCGGCGGAGCACGCGCGGTGGCACGGGCGGGGGCGAGGGTGCGGAGGAGACCGCGGGCCTGCGCGGCCCGGGCGCCGAGGGCACGTCGAGCGGAGCGGGCGCCGCACCGGACGCGCTCGCCGAGGACCCGTGGGCGCAGGCCCCCGACCTGCCGGACGACGCGGCGGGACCGGACGACGGCCCGTCGGCACCGCCCGACGGCGGCACCGGCGACGTGCCGGGCGGCGGCGCAGACGGGCACCGTGAGGACCGCGCGGGTGCGGCGGACGGGCTCGCGCTGGTCGGACGCGGGTGATCGCCTAGGCTGGTGGACCGGCAACCGACGACGCCGCAGGTCGGCGCGCGCACCGCGCCCCGACCGGCGGCGTCCCCACCGAAGCGACCCGAGGCGGACGAGCAGTCAGTGGCTGAGTTCATCTACTCCATGTACAAGGCGCGCAAGGCGCACGGCGACAAGGTCATCCTCGACGACGTCTCCCTGAACTTCCTGCCCGGCGCGAAGATCGGCGTCGTCGGCCCCAACGGCGCCGGGAAGTCCACGATCCTCAAGATCATGGCGGGTCTCGACCAGCCGTCGAACGGCGAGGCCCGCCTGTCCCCCGGCTACACGGTCGGCATCCTGCAGCAGGAGCCGCCGCTGAACGACGACAAGACGGTGCTCGGCAACGTCGAGGAGGGCGTCGCCGAGATCAAGGGCAAGCTCGACCGCTACAACGAGATCTCGGCGCTCATGGCCGACCCCGACGCGGACTTCGACGCGCTGCTCGCCGAGATGGGCCAGCTCCAGGAGGCCATCGACGCGGCCGACGCGTGGGACCTCGACGCCCAGCTGGAGCAGGCCATGGACGCGCTGCGCTGCCCGCCGCCGGACGCGGACGTCAACGTCCTGTCCGGTGGTGAGCGCCGCCGCGTCGCGCTGTGCAAGCTCCTGCTCGAGAAGCCGGACCTGCTGCTGCTCGACGAGCCGACCAACCACCTGGACGCCGAGTCCGTGCTGTGGCTCGAGCAGCACCTGCAGCAGTACCCCGGCGCGATCCTCGCCGTCACCCACGACCGCTACTTCCTCGACCACGTCGCCGAGTGGATCTGCGAGGTCGACCGCGGCCGCCTCTACCCGTACGAGGGCAACTACTCGACGTACCTGGAGAAGAAGCAGGAGCGACTGAACGTCCAGGGCAAGAAGGACGCGAAGCTCGCCAAGCGCCTCAAGGACGAGCTCGACTGGGTGCGCCAGAACGCGAAGGGCCGGCAGACCAAGTCGAAGGCGCGCCTGGCCCGCTACGAGGAGATGGCGGCCGAGGCGGAGCGGACGCGGAAGCTGGACTTCGAGGAGATCCAGATCCCGCCGGGCCCGCGCCTGGGCAACGTCGTGCTCGAGGCCAAGGACCTGGTCAAGGGGTTCGACGGCCGCACGCTCATCGACGGCCTCAGCTTCACGCTGCCGCGCAACGGCATCGTCGGCGTCATCGGCCCGAACGGCGTCGGCAAGACGACGCTGTTCAAGACGATCGTCGGGCTGGAGCCGCTCGACGGCGGCGACCTGAAGATCGGCGAGACGGTCTCGATCTCGTACGTCGACCAGAGCCGTGGCGGCATCGACCCGAAGAAGACGCTGTGGGAGGTCGTCTCGGACGGGCTCGACTTCCTCAAGGTCGGCAACGTCGAGATGCCGTCGCGTGCGTACGTCGCCGCGTTCGGGTTCAAGGGCCCGGACCAGCAGAAGCCGGCCGGCGTGCTGTCGGGCGGTGAGCGCAACCGCCTCAACCTGGCGCTCACCCTCAAGCAGGGCGGCAACCTGCTGCTCCTCGACGAGCCGACCAACGACCTCGACGTCGAGACGCTCGGCTCGCTGGAGAACGCGCTGCTCGAGTTCCCCGGCTGCGCCGTGGTCGTCTCGCACGACCGGTGGTTCCTCGACCGCGTCGCGACGCACATCCTCGCGTACGAGGGCACGGAGGAGGACCCGTCCGCCTGGTACTGGTTCGAGGGCAACTTCGCGTCCTACGAGGAGAACAAGGTCCAGCGCCTCGGCGCCGACGCGGCACGCCCGCACCGCGTGACGCACCGCAAGCTGCGGCGCGACTGAGGCCGCGGCGAGCATGAGCGACGACGCGCCCGTCCGCCCCGACGCGCCGGACCCCGGGGGTCCGGCGGGGGTGGCGGGCGCGTCCCCGGTCGGCGACGGGCCCGGGGCCGGGCTGGTCGAGGCGCTCGAGGTGCTCGGCCTGCGCCTGGGGCAGGTGGAGCTCCCGCTCGAGGGCACGGGCGTCGCGGAGGCGCGCGCCCTGCGCCGGCAGGCCGTCGAGCAGCTCGACGACTACCTCCTGCCGCGGCTGCGCGCGGTCGCGGCACCGGTGCTCGCCGTCCTCGGCGGCTCCACCGGTGCCGGCAAGTCCACGCTTGTCAACTCGCTGCTCGGCGCCCCGGTGTCGACGGCGGGCGTGCTGCGTCCGACCACGCGGTGGCCGGTGCTCGTGCACCACCCGCTCGACGGCCGCTGGTTCACCACCGACCGGGTGCTGCCGGGCCTCGCGCGGCTCGTCGCCGAGCGCGGTGCGGCGGCGGGTCCCGGGGCGGGCGGGGCGGACCCCGGCGGCACCGCCGGCGCCGGGCACGTCGGGCTGCGGCTCGTGCCGAGCGACGCCGTGCCGCAGGGGCTCGCGCTGCTCGACGCACCCGACATCGACTCCGTCGTCGACGAGAACCGCGCGCTGGCGCGTCAGCTGCTCGGCGCCGCGGACCTGTGGCTGTTCGTCACCACGGCCGCGCGGTACGCCGACGCCGTGCCGTGGGAGCTGCTCGCGACGGCCGCGCAGCGGCGCGTCGAGCTCGCGCTCGTCCTCGACCGCGTCGACCCCGGCGAGGAGGACGCCGTCCGCACGCACCTGGCGTCGATGCTCGCCGAGCACGGGCTGGCGGGGACGCCCGTGCTGGTCGTGCCCGAGGTCGAGCCGGAGGACGGGCTGCTGCCCGCGTGGGCCGTCGCGCCCGTCGCCGAGTGGCTGACCCGGCTCGCCGCCGACCCGGCCGCGCGGCGTGGCGTCGTCGAGCGCACGCGGGACGGCCTCGTCGCGGACCTCGTCGTCCGCGCCGGCCTGGTCGCCGACGCCGCGGACACCCAGGAGGCGGCGGACGCCCGCCTGCGCGCGGCCGTGCGCAGCGCGTACGGGGCGGCGCTCGTCGACGTCGAGCGGGCGACGTCCGACGGGCGGATGCTGCGGGGCGAGGTGCTCGCGCGGTGGCAGGACGTCGTGGGCACCGGGGAGTTCATGCGGTCCGTCGAGGAGCGCGTCTCGCGCTGGCGCGACCGGCTGACGTCCGCCGTGCGCGGGCGACGTGCGGACGACCCGGGTCTCGCCGCCGCCATCGGACGCAGCCTGGACGCGGTCGTGCTCGACGCGGCCGAGCAGGCGGCCGACCGCGCGTACGCCGCGTGGCGGGCCGACCCCGCCGGTGCGGCGCTGCTGGACGGGCTGGCGCTCTCGCGGTCCTCCGCACGGCTGCGCGAGGAGGTCGCCGCGCAGGTCCGCGGCTGGCAGGACGACGTGCTCGCGCTCGTCGCCGACGAGGGAGCCGACCGGCGCACGCAGGCACGCGCCCTGTCGTTCGGCGTCAACGGGCTCGGTGCCGCGCTCATGCTCGCGGTGTTCGCCTCGACCGGAGGGCTGACGGGCGCGGAGGTCGGCATCGCCGGCGGCACCGCCGTGCTCGCGCAGCGGCTGCTCGAGGCGGTCTTCGGCGACGACGCGGTGCGCCGCCTCACGCAGTCCGCCCACGAGCGGCTCCTCGCCCGCGTGCGCGGGGTGCTCGACGCGGAAGCCACGCGGTACACCGCCCAGCTCGACGCGCTGGGCACGGCCGACGCCGGCGGCGCCGGCGTGCGTGCGGCGGCGGCACGCGTCGCGGCGGTGCCGCTGCCGGGCACGGGGTCCGGGCCGGACGACGGCACCCACACACCCAGCACGTCCGCGGGCGACGTCGGCACGCGCACGGGCGCGCTGCGGGGCGTCGGCGTCCGGCGTCCCGGCTCCCCGCCGTCGGCCGCGGAGCCTGCCGACGCACCCGCCCCCGGCGGTCTGCGCGGCTGGTGGCGTCGCGTCACGGGCCGCGACGAGGACGCCCGGTGAGCCGCCCCGACGACCTGGCGGAGCGGACCGACGCCCTCGACGGGCTGCTGCGCACGGCCGGGCACCGGCTCGACCCGGCGCTCGCCGCGGAGGGGGCGCGCGTCGTCACGCAGGTCCGCGAACGGCTCGCGCTCGCCCCGTCCACCACGGTGGTCGCGCTCGCCGGCGCGACCGGCTCCGGCAAGTCGTCCCTGTTCAACGCGCTCGCCGGTGCCGACGTCGCCCGCCCCGGCACGTTGCGTCCGACCACGTCGCGCCCGCTCGCGGCGGTCGCCACCGAGGAGGACGTGCACGCGCTGCTGAACTGGCTGGAGGTGGGGGACCGGCGCGCGCTCCCGGCGGACGACCCCGCGACCCGCGGGCTGCCGACCGGTCTCGTCCTGCTCGACCTGCCCGACCACGACTCGGTCGTGACGGAGCACCGCGCGACCGCGGAGCGTCTGTACGCACGCGCCGACCTGCTCGTGTGGGTGCTCGACCCGCAGAAGTACGCCGACGCGGTGCTGCACGAGCGGTACCTGCGGCCGCTGGCCGGCCACGCGGCCGTCATGGTGCTCGCGCTCAACCACGCGGACCGGCTCCGCCCCGACGAGCGGGAGGCCTGGCGTGCCGACGTCCGGCGGCTCGCGTCCGAGGACGGCCTCGGCGACGTGCCGGTGCTGCCGGTGAGCGCGCGCACCGGCGAGGGCGTGGAGGACCTGCGCGCGCTGCTGGCGCGCGCGGCGGAGCGGCGACGCGCGGCGGCCGACCGCCTGCGCGCCGACCTCACGCGGGTCGCGGGTGCGGTGGCCGACGCGCTCGACGGCGACGCGGACGTCCGCCGGGACGTGCCGCCCGCGGACCGGCTCGTGGCCGCCCTCGAGCACGCCGCGGGCGTGCCGACGGTCGTCGACGCGGTCCGTCGCTCGGCGGCCCGCCGGGTGCGCGCCCGCACCGGCTGGCCGCCGCTGCGTCTGCTGGGGCGGCTGCGCCCGGACCCGCTGCGGCGGCTGCACCTGCAGACCGGCCCGCGCGACCCCGGCACCGCGGACCGCACCTCGCTGCCGCCGGCCGGGCCGCAGGTGCAGGCCCAGGCCGCCAACGCCGTGCGCGGCTGGCTCGACGACGCGACGACCGGCCTGCCCGACGCGTGGGTGCTCGCCGTGCGGGCCGACGTGCGCACCGGCGGTCTCGCCGACGACCTCGACGTCGCGGTCGCGTCGACGACGCTGCTGCCGGGGCGCGCGCCCTGGTGGGCCCGTGCCGTCGACGTGCTGCAGTGGGCCGGGCTCGTGGCGCTCGTCGGCGGCCTCGTGTGGCTGGGCGCGCTCGCCGGGCTCGCGTACCTGCGACTGCCGGAGCCGACGACGCCGCAGTGGGGTCCGCTGCCCGCGCCGACGGTCCTCGTGGCGGGCGGCCTCGCGCTGGGCCTCCTGCTGACGCTGCTGGGCACGGTGGGCGCGTGGGCGGAGGGACGCCGGCAGGCGGCCCGGGCACGCCGGCGCCTGCGCGCGTCGGTCGCCGCGGTGGCGACCGCGCGCGTCGTCGACCCGGTCACCACCGAGCTCGCGCGCTGGCGCTCGTGCCGGGACCTCGCCCGGCGCGCCGCCGGTGACGGGGGCCGACGCCGACGCTGACGCACGACCGCTGCGGCGGCCGCCCACCGGCGCCGACCGGCGCACCGGCACGCCGCGCACGCCGCACGACGGACGGCACCCCACGGTGCCCGCAGGGAAGGACACGGATGGCACGGCTCGAGGTCCCGGTGCAGCTGCGCTGGTCGGACATGGACGCGTACGGGCACGTCAACAACGTCGAGATGCTCCGGCTCCTCGAGGAGGCGCGCATCGAGGCGTTCTGGAGCCACCCGGTGGGCCCGGACGGGACACGTCCGGACGGCGCGTGGCCGACCGCGGTGCTCGACGCGAGCCCCGGGTCGGGGCTGGCGACCCTGGTCGCGCGGCAGGAGATCGAGTACGTGCGCCCGCTCGCGTACCGGCGGGCGCCCGTCGTCGTCGAGATGTGGATCGGCCACCTCGGCGGCGCGAGCCTCGACGTCTGCTACGAGGTGCGGGACGCGCCCGCGGCCGTCGACGCGGCGGCGCCGTATGCCCGGGCCGTCACGACCCTCGTCCTCGTCGACGTCGGCACCGGGGCGCCGCAGCGCATCGCCGCCGAGCAGCGCGCGGCGTGGGAGGCGTTCGTCGAGGAGCCCGTCCGGCTGCGTC
Organism: Cellulomonas sp.; assembly: GCA_031178625.1. Classification (GTDB taxonomy): domain Bacteria; phylum Actinomycetota; class Actinomycetes; order Actinomycetales; family Cellulomonadaceae; genus Cellulomonas. The sequence goes on along the minus strand of JAPSIR010000129.1, from coordinate 385 downwards.
GACGCCGCTGACGGCGGCCGGCCCCGGGACGCGCGCGCACCGGCCGACGCGTCAGGGGCGCGAACCCGCGTTCGGCGGCCGGTCCGTCCGCGCCCGCTCGGCCGCCTCGGCGGCGCGCGCGATGTTGCGCTGCATGCCGCCGAAGACGATGCCGTGGAACGGGTACACCGACCACCAGTAGAGCTGCCCCGCGAGCCCGTGCGGGTGGAAGAGTGCGCGCTGGGCGAACACGGTGGGGGGCCGTGTCCGCGCCGGCGCGTCGTCGTCGTCGGTCGTCCCGTCGTGGGTGCGCTCGGACGGCTCCACCCGCAGCTCGAGCCACGCGAGCCCGGGCAGGCGCATCTCGGCGCGCAGCCGCAGCAGGCGTCCCGGCTCGAGCGCCTCG
>JAPSIR010000351.1 GCA_031178625.1 Cellulomonas sp. | reverse complement strand
CCGGCATCTACCCGCACGGCTCGTACGAGGGCGACATCGTCCTCGACGGCGAGGTCCAGGAGTTCCGCGGCGTGCGCGACTCCGAGCGGCGCGGCGTCGTCATCATCCACCAGGAGCTCGCGCTCTCGCCCTACCTGTCGATCGCCGAGAACATCTTCCTCGGCAACGAGCGCGTCGAGCGCGGCGTCATCGACTGGAACCGCACCAACGCGGAGGCGGCGAAGCTCCTCGCACGCGTCGGCCTCGACGAGCGCCCCGACACGAAGATCGTCGACATCGGCGTGGGCAAGCAGCAGCTCGTCGAGATCGCGAAGGCCCTGTCGAAGGAGGTGCGCCTGCTCATCCTCGACGAGCCCACCGCGGCCCTGAACGACGAGGACAGCGCGCACCTGCTCGGCCTCATCCGCGGCCTCAAGGCCGAGGGCATCACGTCGATCATCATCAGCCACAAGCTGAACGAGATCGAGGCGATCGCCGACACCACGACGATCATCCGCGACGGGAAGACCATCGAGTCGATGCCGATGCACGGCACCGAGCCGGTCACCGAGGAGCGGATCATCCGCGGCATGGTCGGCCGCCCGCTGGACAACCGGTTCCCCGAGCACCGGCCCACCATCGGCGCCGAGGTGCTGCGCATCGAGGACTGGACCGTGCACCACCCCGTCGACCAGGGCCGCAAGGTCGTCGACGGCGCGAACCTCACCGTCCGGCGCGGCGAGATCGTCGGTCTCGCCGGACTCATGGGCGCCGGCCGCACCGAGCTCGCGATGAGCGTCTTCGGCCGGTCCTACGGCTCGCACATCAGCGGCCGGCTGTACAAGGACGGCAAGGAGATCCAGGCGTCCACGGTCCAGCAGGCGATCAACCACGGCATCGCGTACGCGACCGAGGACCGCAAGCGGTACGGCCTCAACCTCATCGACACGATCGAGCGGAACGTGTCCGCGTCGGCGCTCGGCAAGCTGTCCCGCCTCGGCGTCGTCGACCGGCAGGGCGAGGGCCGCGTCGCGGAGCAGTACCGCCGCGACATGAACATCAAGGCGCCCAGCGTGGCGTCGGTCGTCGGCAAGCTGTCCGGCGGCAACCAGCAGAAGGTCGTGCTGAGCAAGTGGATCTACGCGGATCCCGACGTGCTCATCCTCGACGAGCCGACGCGCGGCATCGACGTCGGTGCGAAGTACGAGATCTACACGATCATCAACCGGCTCGCGGACGCCGGGAAGGGTGTGCTCGTCATCTCCTCGGAGCTGCCCGAGCTGCTCGGCATCTGCGACCGGATCTACGCGCTCAGCCAGGGGCGCGTCACCGGCGAGGTGGCCCGCGACGAGGCCACCCAGGAGCGACTCATGCAGTACATGACGATGGACAAGGACGGGATCGCCCGATGAGCACCAGGACCGAGGTCAACATCTCCTCTCCGACGCCGCCGGACCTCCCGCGGCCGTCGATCGGGCAGCGCCTGCAGGGGCTCGGCGGCAACGCCCGCCAGTACGGCATCTTCGGCGCGCTCATCGTCATCGTGCTGCTGTTCCAGGTGCTGACGGACGGCAAGCTGCTGCTCGCCAACAACCTCGCGGCCCTGTTCCAGCAGAACGCGTACGTGATGATCCTGGCCATCGGCATGGTCATGGTGATCGTCGCCGGGCACATCGACCTGTCCGTCGGGTCGGTCGTCGCGTTCGTCGGCGGCGTCGTCGCGGTCAGCATGCGCGACTTCGACGTGCCGTGGGTCCTCGCCGTCCTGCTCGGGGTCGCGATCGGCGGCGTCGTCGGCGCGTGGCAGGGCTTCTGGGTCGCGTACGTCGGGGTACCCGCGTTCATCGTCACCCTCGCCGGCATGCTCGTGTTCCGCGGCCTGGCGCTCGCGGTCGTCGGCGAGACCGTCGCCGGCCTGCCGGGGTCGTTCATCGCCATCTCGAAGGGCTCGCTGCCCAACGTGCTCGGCTTCGCGTCCAACATGGACGTCGTCACGCTCGTCATCGGCG
>JAPSIR010000128.1 GCA_031178625.1 Cellulomonas sp. | reverse complement strand
ACCAGAGCAGGTCCGGCGTGCCCGACCAGTCGACGGCCGGGCGCACCGGGCGGTAGCCGAGCCGCAGGTAGAGACCGATCGACGTCGGCGCCCGGACGCCCGTGTCGAGCACCGCCGTCGTGCAGCCGCGGGCGCGGGCGGCGTCCGCGGCGGCCGTCATGAGCGCGTGCCCGACGCCCCGGCCGCGCAGCGCGGGGGTCACGTACAGGCGCTTGACCTCCGCCCACCCGTCCGGCCACGGCGCCGGGGCGCGGCGCACCGCCGCACAGCCGACCGCCGCGCCGTCGACCCGTGCGACGAGCGTGGCGAGCACGCTCTCGCCGGCGAGCGCGTCGACGCGGGCGAGCGCGGCGGCGTCGGCGCCGGCGGCGTCCGGGCCGGCGGCGTCGACGGGTGCACGGGCGGCCAGCTCGACGACCATGGCGCGGCGCAGCGCCACCGCCTCGGGGTCGGCCCACGCGACGGGCGCGATCGTGACCTCGACGGGCGGCGCGGGCGCCACGGCGGGCGCGGGCCGGAGGTCCTTGGCGAAGCAGCGCGAGTCCGGTGCGTCCGCGTACTCGCCCCACCGCGGGACGGGCCGGTACCCGGCGGCCAGGTAGAGGCCGATCGCCTCGGGCTGCAGCACGCCCGTCTCCAGGACGAGCCGGCGCAGGGCGCGTGCGCGCGCGGCGTCCTCGAGCTCCGTCAGGACGCGGCGGGACAGCCCGCGCCCGCGCCAGGCCGGACGCACGTACATGCGCTTGAGCTCGCCCGTGCCGGCGCCCAGCTCGGGCGCGTCGCGCAGCGCACCGCTCGCGACGGGCTCGCCGTCGGCGCGCAGCACGAGCATCACGGCGATGGTCTCGCCGGTCATGTCGTGGCCGATGTCGTCCTCGCCGTACCGCTCGCGCAGCTCAGCCTGCTGCGCGTCGCGCAGGCGCCGCGCGTCGGGGTCGTCCCACGGGACGGCCGTGACGCGGACGTCGGCCGACGTCACGGCGTCAGCCGACGAGCGCGCGCAGCACCGACGTGAAGAACCGCAGGCCGTCGGTGCCGCTGCGCGGGCCCTGCGCGCCGTCGGGGCCGAAGCCCCGCTCGACGGCGTGCTCCGGGTGCGGCATGAGGCCGACGACGTTGCCCGCGGCGTTGGTGATGCCGGCGATGTCGCGGCGCGAGCCGTTGGGGTTGTCGCCCTGGTAGCGGAACACGACCCGGCCCTCGCCCTCGAGCTCGTCGAGCGTGCGCTCGTCCGCGACGTACTGGCCGTCCTGGTTCTTCAGCGGGATCGTGATGTCCTCGCCGCGCTCGAACTCGCGCGTCCACGCCGTGTCGCTGTTCTCGACCGTGAGCACCTGCTCGCGGCACAGGAAGTGCAGGCTCTCGTTCTTGATCATCGACCCGGGCAGCAGGTGCGCCTCGGTGAGGACCTGGAACCCGTTGCAGATGCCCAGCACGGGCAGGCCCTTGCCGGCGGCGTCGACGACCTCGCCCATGACGGGCGCGAACCGGCTGATCGCGCCGGCGCGCAGGTAGTCGCCGTAGGAGAACCCGCCCGGCAGCACGACCGCGTCGACGCCCTTGAGGTCGGCGTCCGCGTGCCACAGCGCGACGGGCTCGCCGCCGGCCAGGCGCACGCCGCGCGCGGCGTCGCGGTCGTCGAGCGTGCCGGGGAACGTGACGACGCCGATGCGGCTCATCAGGCCAGACCCTGGCTCGCCACCGTCGCGGCGGCGTCGGCCTCGATGTCGGCGACGCGCACGACGTCCTCGATCACCGGGTTGGACAGGACCTGCTCGGCGGCGGCCGCGGCGGCCTCGAGCACCTCGGGCGTCACCGGCCCGTCCACCTCGAGCTCGAACCGCTTGCCCTGGCGGACGGACGTGAACTGCCCGAAGCCCAGGCGCGGCAGCGCGCCGGCCACGGCCTTGCCCTGCGGGTCGAGGATCTCCGGCTTCGGCATCACGTCGACGACGACTCGTCCCACGGGTGTGCTCCCAGGTTCACGGCAACGGGGGTCGGTCCGATCCTACGGCCCCGCGCGCGGCGACCGGGGCGGCGTCCGCGGACGGGGCCCCGGCACCGCCGCCGCGTCAGGGCGACGGCGTGGGCCGCCCCGCCGGTCCGGCGTCCACCGGCACGAGTCCCGGGCGCGGCAGGTCCACGGCGGGCGGGAGCCCGTCCGCCAGCGCGCGCACGACGTCGACCGCGACGAGCCCCGGACGGCCGGCGACCCAGCGCCACGTGCTCACGACGACGGGCGCGGCCGCCAGCGCGACCGTGAGCAGCAGCGTCCCCCACTGCCCGTGCACGTCGCCGCCGAGCAGGAGGGCCACGACCCCCAGGACGGCCGCGACCGCCGCGACCGGCCCGGCGAGCAGGAGGCCGGGGGTGGCCTCGACGACCCGTCGCCCCGGCTGCGGGGGCGGGTCGGCCAGCCACCGCCGGCGACGCCGCGCCGCCGCGGCGACCGCGCCGCCCACCACGAGGGCGGCCGCGGGGGCGACCGCCGAGGCAGGCTCCGCGTCGCCACGCGCGGCGACGACCGCGAGGACCCCGCCGGCGCCCGCCACGAGCACGGCGACGGTGCGCACGGCCGCGCGTGCCGCGGGCCGCGCGGCGACCCGGTCCCGCAGCACCACCGCACGGCGCGCGCCGCCGTCGGCGGCGGTCTCGCCCGCCCCGGGCAGCAGGTGCCGCTCCGCCGCGCGCTGCCGTCGCCGCGTGTCCAGCCCGCACTCGATCGCGACGAGCACGAGGGCCCAGGCGACCACGCCCACCGCCTCGTCGGCGCCCTCGATGCCGGCGAGGACGAACGCGGCGAGCGGCAGGAGGTACGCGAGCCGCCACGGGATCTCCCGCAGCGGCCGCCACGGCGCCTCGAGGTCCGCGCGGACCCACGGCCGGTACCGCGCGGGCACGGGGCGCTCGAGCACCCGGTACCCGACCACGACGTGCAGGGGCGGCCGGGCGCACCGGCGCGTCCGCAGGCCCGACCACAGCAGCGGCAGCCCCGCGCGCAGGCCGACGCGGCGGGCCCCGGGCTCCGCCAGGTCCGCGAGCAGCGACGTCATCTCGTCGCCGCGCCGCGCCCGCCACGGCGGCGGGTACGCGAGGAGCCACCGGCGCGCCGACCGGGCGAACGCGGGGTCGACGCCGGGCAGGTCCTGCCCGTCCCGGTGCGCGCTCACCACGCACCGCCCGTCGCCGGCCGCGGCGCCACGAGGCGGCGCGCCCGTGCGGCGAGGGCCGTCAGCCGGTCGGTGTGCGCGGCGAGCGCCTCGCGACCGGCGCCCGTGAGGCGGTAGTACCGGCGCAGCCGACCGTCGACGACCTCCTCGCCGGACGCCTCGGCCCACCCGGCGGCGACGAGGCGGTCGAGCACGCCGTAGAGCGTCCCGGCGCCGAGCCGCACCTCGTCGTCCGAGAGGTCGCGGACGGCCTGGACGATGCCGTACCCGTGCCGTGGCTCCTCGGCGAGCGCCAGGAGCACGAGGTAGCTCTGCTCGGTGATCCGCACAGCCGATATATATCGCGCGACGACCCGTCTCCGCCAGATCGAGCGGGTCCCGGTGCGGCGAAGGGGCTCTGGCGCCCGCACGGCGGCCCGGATCCGCGAACGGGAGCCCGGTCGACGCCCCGCAGACGCGCACCGGGCGACGGCGGCGCGAGGACCTGGGCCGTGTCGGCACCCGCCGCTAGCGTGCGGCGGGTGACGACCACTCGCCCGTCCGGGCCCGCCGGCTACGACCCCGAGTTCCTCGGCCCGCGCGTCCCCCTGCCCGCGGTCGGCAGGCCGGTGCGGGAGCTGCCCGCCACCCACTTCACGGTGCTGCTCGACCCCGTGCGCCGGCTCGCGGCCGCCACCGCGGTCAACGTCGACGGCGCCGCGCTGCGCGACGTGCCCCGCGGGGACGACTGGCACCTCGACCCTCGCGTGCCGGCCGACGAGCAGTGCGGCCCGGAGCTGTACGCGCGCAACGACCTCGACCGCGGCCACCTCGTGCGCCGGCGCGACCCCGTGTGGGGCGACCCGGGCGTCGCCGCGCGGGCGAACCGGGAGACGTTCGCCTACCCCAACGCCGCCCCGCAGGCGGCCGGCTTCAACCAGGGCGCACGGCTGTGGGTCGGGCTCGAGGACCACGTGCTCGAGCACGCGCAGGCGCAGCGGCTGCGGATCAGCGTGCTCACCGGCCCGGTCCTGGCGGACGACGACCCCGTCTACCGGGGCGTCGCGATCCCCCGCCGGTTCTGGAAGGTGGCGGCGTGGGCGCGCGACGCGGGACGCGCGCTCGCGGCGACGGCGTTCGTCCTCGACCAGTCCCCGCAGCTCGACGACGGCGCGCTGCGGGCCGCGAGCACCGACGCGCAGGCCGCCGGCGACCCGCCGCCGCTCGGCCCGTTCCGCACGTTCCAGGTCCCGGTAGCGGACGTCGCCGACCTCACCGGCCTCGACCTCGGCCCCCTGCCCGCGGCGGACGTGCTCGCCGGGGTGACCGCGCAGGGCGCAGCGTGGCTGCGGCTGAGCACCGCGGCGGACGTGCGCCTGGGCTGACGCGCGCCGGACCGACGCGCGCCGGACCGACGCGCCCGGGCCGAGGTGCCGGGCGACGCGCGCCTCGACGGGCGTGCCCGGGCACGGCCGCGCGGACGACCCGTGGGATCATCGCCGCGTGGAGCTCCCCGTCGCCTGGTCCGTCGTCCTGGTCGCCACCGGGGCGTGGAACCTGCTGATCTGGCCGCGCTTCTGGCAGCGCATCGCCGCGGACCCGCGCTCGCGCGACGCCGACGGCCGCGCCACGCGGTTCCGCACGGTGCACGCGGTGCTGATCGCCGTGTCTCTCGCGCTCGGCGTCGCCGTGGGCGTGCTCGGGGTGCTCACGCTGCTCTGAGCGCGCCGGCGCGCACGGCGCCGTCGCCGTCGCCGTCGCCGTCAGAGCGTCAGCGCCCGACCCGTCAGCCGCTCGTACGCCTCGAGGTAGCGGTCGCGCGTGCGCTCCACGACGTCGGCCGGGAGCGCCGGCGGCGGGGTGTCACCGGCGCGGTCCCACCCCGACGCGGGCGACGTGAGCCAGTCGCGGACGAACTGCTTGTCGAAGCTCGGCTGCGCGTGCCCGGGCTCCCACCGGTCGGCGGGCCAGAAGCGCGACGAGTCCGGGGTCAGCACCTCGTCGCCGAGCGTCACCGCGCCCGTCGTGGGGTCGGTGCCGAACTCGAGCTTGGTGTCGGCGAGCACGACGCCCCGCTCGCGCGCGACCCCCTCCGCCCGCGCGTACACCGCGAGCGTGAGGTCGCGCAGCGTCTCGGCCGTCTCCGGCCCGACGAGGTCGACGACCGCCGAGAACCGCACGTTCTCGTCGTGCTCGCCGAGCGCCGCCTTGGTCGCCGGCGTGAAGATCGGCTCGGGCAGGCGCGACCCGTCGACGAGCCCCGCCGGCAGCGCGATGCCGGTGACCTCGCCGTCCGCGCGGTACTCCGCGAGCCCCGACCCGGTGAGGTAGCCGCGGGCGACGCACTCGACCGGGAACATCTCGAGGCGGCGGCACACCATCGCGCGGCCGGCGACGGCGTCGGGCACGTCGGTGGTGACGACGTGGTTCGGCACGAGGTCGGCGAGCTGCTGGAACCACCACAGGCTCAGCTGCGTCAGCACGACGCCCTTGCCGGGGATGCCGGGCTCGAGGACGTGGTCGTACGCCGAGACGCGGTCGCTCGCGACGACGAGCACGACGTCGCCGTGCAGGTCCCGCAGCGCGATCCCGGCGGTGGTGTCGTCCGGCTCGTACAGGTCGCGGACCTTGCCGGAGTAGACGTGCCGCCAGCCGGGCAGGTCGGGGGTGGGTGTCGCGTCGCTCACGCGCCCAGTGTGCCGTGCGGGTGCGCGGTGCCGGGCGCGCGTCCGCAGGCGAGGCGGGGTCGACGGCGCGACCGCGGGGCCGCAGCCGTCACAGGGCGCGGTGCGTCCAGCGCCCGCCCACGAGCGTCCCGCCGACGCGCAGGTCCCGCACCGACCCCACCGCGGCGAGCAGGGTCGCCGGGTCGTCGTCCAGCACCGCCACGTCGGCCGGCCCGCCGACGCGCAGCCCCAGCGGCTCGCCGTCCACCGACGCGCCGAGCGCGACGTCCAGCGGGAGCCGCTGCTCGGGGTGCCACGCCGGCCGTCCGTCGCGCCGGCGCGTGACGGCCGCGTCGACGGCCGCCCACGGGTCGAGCGGCGCGACGGGCGCGTCCGAGCCCAGCGCCAGGCGCACCCCGGCGGCGTGCAGCGCGGCGTACGCGAAGGCGTCGTCCCCGCGCCCGGGCCAGTACCGGTCGACGACGTCGCGGTCGTCCATCGCGTGCTCCGGCTGGACGCTCGCGACGACGCCCAGCGCGGCGAACCGGCGGACGTCGTCGGCCGTGAGCAGCTGCGCGTGCTCGATCGAGCCACGGGCGCCGGTGACCGCGAAGGCGTCGAGCGCGAGGCCGTTCGCCGCGTCGCCGATCGCGTGCACCGCGCACGTCAGCCCGTGCGCCGTGGCGCGCGCCATCAGCGGTCGGAGGAGGTCGGGCGGCACCGTCAGCACCCCGTGCGCGTCCGCGCCGTGCCGGCCCGGGTACGGGTCGTGGCACCAGGCGGTGCGCGTGTTGAGCGCGCCGTCGGTGATGACCTTGAGCGGCCCCTGCGTGGCGAGCCCGGCGGGCTCGAGCGGGTCGCCGGTACGCAGCCCCTCGGCGAGCAGCGCGTCGAGGTGCTGCTCCCACACGCCGGCCCGGACCCGCACGGGCAGGTCCGGCGTCGCACGGCGCCGCCACACCGCGCGGTTGTCCGCGATCTCGAGGTCGACGACGCCGACCACACCGCGCGCGGCGGCGGCGCGCAGGGCGGCGGCGACGAGCGCGTCGGCCGTGGCGTCGTCCACGCGGTCGAGGGCGCCCATGCGGTCCATCCACTCGGCCTCGCGCACGAGGCCGCTCGACCGCGCGGGCACGCCCAGGTGCCGCAGCCCGGCGGTCGACGCCCACGCGCAGTGCAGGTCGCCGGACACGAGGACGACGGGCACGTCGCCCGCGACCGCGTCGAGCAGCGCCGCGGTCGGCCGGTCCGGCCACAGCGCGTCCCGGAAGCCCTGCCCCACGAGCGGCGCCCCGGGCCCCGCGGGCCCGCCCTGCCGCCGGTCCGCCGAGGCCCGGTCCGCCGCGACCCGCTCCGCCACGAGCCGCGCGGCGTGCGCCGCCGACGTCGCCCCCGACACGTCGAGGCGCGCCCGCGCGAGCGCCCACTGCGTGACGTGCGCGTGCGCGTCCCAGAGGCCCGGCAGCAGCGTCCGCCCGTCGACGTCGACGGGCTCGGCGCCCCGGACCACGTCCGCGGGGAGCCTGCCCGTCGGGGCGACCGCCACCACCCGGCCGTGCGTCAGCAGCACGTCGACGAGCCCGTCGTCGCGGCGGGAGCCCGCGTGCCCGTCCCCGCGCCCGGCACCGTGCTCGGTACCGTGCTCGGGACCGTGCCCGTCCCTGTGCCGCCGCGCCCGGCGCAGCAGCACGGGCGGCGCCGCGCGGTCCGCCCGGCCCGTCATGCCGCCTCCTCGCCGCCGGCGCGTCGCAGCGGCGCGGTCAGGCGTCCGCCGCCTCGCTGACCGCGAGCGCGATGTCCGTGCGGTGGTGCGCGCCGCCGAGGTTGATGCTCTCGACCGCCACGTACGCGGCGCGGCGCGCGGCGGTGAGGGTCTCCCCCACGCCGACGACCGACAGCACGCGCCCGCCCGCCGACACGAGCAGCGGCGCGTTCAGCGGGTTCTCGCCGGTCTCGCCGGTGGTGCGCACGGCGGTGCCGGCGTGCAGGACGTGCACCCCGGGGACCGTCTCGGCCGCCTCGACGCCGGTGATCGGGTCGCCCGTGCGGGGCGCCTCCGGGTAGCCCTCCGACGCGACGACGACCGTCACGGCGGCGTCCGCCCGCCAGTGCAGCGGCTCCAGCTCCGCCAGGCGCCCGGTCGCGGCGGCCCGCAGCACCCGCCCCAGCGGCGTCGCGAGCCGGGCCAGCACGACCTGCGTCTCCGGGTCGCCGAACCGGGCGTTGAACTCGACGACCCGCACGCCGCGGCTCGTCAGCGCGAGCCCGCAGTACAGGACCCCGACGAACGGCGTCCCGCGCCGCGCCATCTCCGCGACGGTCGGCCGCGCGACGGTCTCGACGACCTCGTCGACCAGGCCCTCGGGCGCCCACGGCAGCGGCGAGTACGCGCCCATGCCGCCGGTGTTCGGCCCGGCGTCGCCGTCGAGCGCACGCTTGAAGTCCTGCGCCGGCACGAGCGGCACCACGTCGGTGCCGTCCGACAGCACGAACAGCGACACCTCCGGCCCGTCGAGGTACTCCTCGACGACGACCGTCCCGCCCTCCTTGGCCAGGCACGCCTGCGCGTGCGCGAGCGCCGCCTCGCGGTCGTCCGTGACGACGACGCCCTTGCCCGCGGCCAGCCCGTCGTCCTTGACGACGTACGGCGCGCCGAACGCGTCGAGGGCGGCGACCGCCTCGTCGACCGTCGTCACGACGCGCGGCTCGGCGGTCGGCACGCCCGCGGCAGCCATGACCTCCTTGGCGAACGCCTTGGAGCCCTCGAGCCGGGCGGCCTCGCGCGACGGCCCGAAGACGGCCACCCCCGCCTCCCGCACCGCGTCGGCGACGCCCGCGACGAGCGGCGCTTCCGGGCCGACGACGACGAGGTCGACGCCGAGCGACGTCGCCAGCTCCGCGACGGCCGCGCCGTCGAGCGCGTCGACCGGGTGCAGCTCCGCGTGGACGGCCATCCCCGGGTTCCCCGGGGCCGCGTGCAGCGCGGTGACCTCCGGGTCCAGCGACAGCGCGCGGACGAGGGCGTGCTCACGGGCACCGGTGCCGACGACGAGGATCTCCACGGGCGCCGAGCGTACCGGCCGGGACGCGCCGCCCCTGCTGGACGCCCGTCCGCGGACGGGCGTCCACGCACGGGC
>JAPSIR010000127.1 GCA_031178625.1 Cellulomonas sp. | reverse complement strand
GCTCGTCGCCGTGCAGGCGGTGCGCCCCACGCTCGACGACGTCTTCCTCGCCCTCACCGGGCGCAGCCTGCGCGACGGCGGCCCCGCCGACGCGACCGCCACCGACGCCACCGACGAGCAGCAGGCGGCCGCGGCCGCCGGGAAGGACGCGGCATGACCACGACGACGCAGGAGCGCGAGACGACGACCGCACCGACGGCGCCCGAGGTGCGCCGCTCGTGGTGGGGCGACGTGTGGCTCGTCATGGCGCGCGAGCTGCGGCCGGTGGTGCGCGAGCCGTTCTCGGTGGTGTTCGGCCTGGTCCAGCCGCTCGTCTTCCTCGCGCTGTTCGGGCCGCTGCTCGCGGGCTCGGCCGGCGCTGCGCTGCCCGGCGGCGCGGTGTGGCAGTGGTTCGTGCCGGGCATCCTCGTGATGACGACGCTGTTCGGCACGTCGACCACGGGCTCCAACCTGCAGTACGAGATGCAGACCGGTGCCCACGAGCGGCTGCTCGTGACGCCGCTGTCGCGGTCCTCGCAGCTGGTGGGCCGTTCGCTCAAGGAGATGGTGCCGCTGGTCGCGCAGGCGCTGCTCATCGTCGTCGTGATGCTGCCGTTCGGCTTCCGGCCGGACCCGGTGGGCACCGTGCTGGGTCTCGCGCTGCTCGCTGTGCTGGGCGTCGGTCTCGGCTCGCTCAGCTACGCGCTCGCCATCGCGGTGCGCAAGCAGGAGTGGATGTTCTGGGCCGTGCAGCAGACCGTCCTGTTCCCCGTGATGATCCTGTCGGGGCTGCTGCTGCCGCTCGAGAACGGCCCGCGGTGGATGCAGGCCGCCGCGCAGGTGAACCCGCTGCGGTGGGTCGTCGACGCGGAGCGAGCGCTCTTCGCCGGCGACCTCACGGCGTCGGCGGTGGTGTGGGGCCTCGCCGCGGCGGCGGCGACAGCCGGTCTCGGGCTCCTCGTCGGGGTGCGCACCATCCTGCGCTCGACCGACTGACGCCCACCCCGCCGGGCACCCGCGCCGCCCCGTCGGCCCGGGTGCCCGGCGGGGGGGACGGGCGTACGACCGTGGGCGGACGCCGGCCCCCGCGGCGTTCGCCCGCAGGCAGATGCCGGGCCCGTGACCCGTGCCGAGACTGGGAGGCATGACGTCCCCCTCGCTCGCACGCGCCCGCACGGACGCGCCCGCCGTCCCCGGGCCCGTGCGCTCGGCCCGTGCCCGGCTCGCGCCCGCCCTCGGCCGGGTGCTCCTCGCCGTCGCCGCAGGCCTCGCCACGGGTGCCCTCACGTCGTTCGGCCAGACGGTGCTCGACGACCCGTTCCGTGGTCTCGCGAACGCCGTCAGCCCGTGGCTCGTCGTGCCGTTCGCGGTGGGTGCCACGGCGCTCGGCCGCCGCAGCGCGGCGCTGCTCGGGCTGCTCGCGTGCCTCGCGCAGGTGCCCGGGTACTACCTCACGGCCGCGCTGCGCGGCTTCCCGGTGGGGACGTCGTGGCTCGTCGTGTGGACGGTGTGCGGCGTGCTCGGCGGCGTGGCGCTGGGGCTCGCCGGCCACTCCTGGTGGCGCGGTGGCGACCGGGAGCGCGGCGTCGGGGCCGCCCTGCTCGCGGCTGCGTGGCTGGCGGAGTCCGTCGTGACGTACGCGGTCGTGCTCGGGTACCCGGGCGACGCCGTCGTCTTCGGCGTCGTGGGCGCGCTGCTGGTCGGCGTGCTCGGCGTGCACCGGCGCCAGCACCTGCTGCTGCTGACGTGGCTCGCGCCCGCGCTGCTGCTCGCCTCGCTGGGGTTCCTGGCGCTGCACCGGCTCTGAGGCGCGAACGCCGCGGGACCTCACGTCCCGGGCGCGGCGGGCGTCTACGTCCGGGAGGCGGCGCACGGGCCGCCGTGTCGGCGGTGAGGGGCAGGATGGTGCACGTGGACGCGACGACGGCGGGCGGGACGAGTGCTGCCGGGACGACGGCGGGCGGGACGACGGCGGGCCTCGTGCACGCGGTGCTCGACTCACCGGTCGGACCGGTGGTCGTGGCGGTCCACGACGGCGCGGTCACGCACCTGCGGCTGCCGCGGACGGACGGCTCGGCGGCCACGGACGACGTGGGGGAGCGCGTCGACCCTGCCGACGACGCCGTCCTGGCGGCGGCGGTCGGCCAGCTCACCGCGTACTTCGCGGGCGACCTGCGCGACTTCGACCTGCCCCTGCGCTACGCCGGCACCGCGTTCCAACGGCGCGTCTGGGACGGGCTGCGGCAGATCCCGTACGGCACGACGACGTCGTACGGCGCGCTCGCCGAGGCGGTCGGGCTCGACCCGCGGACCACCGCACGTGCCGTCGGCGCGGCGAACGGCGCCAACCGGATGGCGATCGTCGTGCCGTGCCACCGGGTCATCGGGGCGGGCGGCAAGCTGGTCGGCTTCGCCGCGGGGATCGACCGCAAGCGCGCCCTGCTCGAGCTCGAGCGCCGCACGGTCGGCGGCCCTGACCTGCTGTTCTGACCAACGGCTGCCGCGGACCGGTCGCACCGACGGCACGGGGAGGAGGGCACGGTGACGACGGTCATGGTGGCGCTGCTGCGCGGCGTGAACGTCGGAGGCGCCACGAAGGTCCCGATGGTGGACCTACGTCGCGTCGTCGCGGACTGCGGCTACGGCGACGTCCGCACGTACGTCAACAGCGGCAACGTCGTCCTCACGGCGGACGACCCCGACCCGGGTGCCGTCGCCGCGCGCCTGCAGGCGGCCTGCGCCGAGGCGTTCCCCGCGCGTCCGGACGTCGTGGTCCGCACGCGGGACGAGCTGCGCGCCGTCGTCGCGGCGAACCCGTTCCTCGACCGCGACGGCGACCCGACGCACCACCACGTCGTCTTCCTGCCGGGTCAGGACCCGCCCGTCGCGCCCGACCTCGACATCGCGGCGTTCCACCCGGAGGACCTGGCCCTCGGCGGGCGCGAGGTGTACCTGTACCTGCCCTTCGGCATGGGCCGCTCCGCGCTGGCGACGCGGCTCGCGGCGCGCACGGGGGAGCGCGGCACGGCGCGCAACTGGCGGACGGTGACGACGCTGGCGTCGCGGGCGGACGCGGCCGGCGGCTGAGGCACGTCACCGGTTCGAGCGGGCCGGGGCGCGGTCCGCCGTGCCGGTCACCGCTCGGGCGTCGACGCCCGCGCCCCGCACGCGACGGCGGCGACCGCGGCCAGCACCGCGACGACGGCCCACGCCACGCGGGCGGAGGCGGTCGTCGCGACGAGCAGCACCGCCGCCGTGCCCAGCGCGGTGCCCAGCTGCGCCGCCGTGTTGAGCACGCCCGCCGCAGTCGCGCGCAGGCGCTCGGCCACGCTCGTGCCCATGTCGTTCGCGGCGACCGACGACGCGCCCAGCCCGAGCCCGCTCAGCGCCGCCGTGACCGCGACGCCCACCGGCTGCGGCCACGCGACGAGCACCGCGTTGGCCACCGCGACGAGCAGCAGGCCCGTGCCCATCGTGCGTCGCCACCCCAGCTCCGCGACGACGCGCGGCGCCAGTGCGGAGCCCACGACGGCCAGCACGCTGACGCTCACGAGCGCGGCCGCCGCGGCGAGCGGCGACAGACCGAGCTCGTCCTGCAGGTACAGGGTCGCCACGGTCGCGGACGAGCTGGTCGTCGCGGTGTTCGCGAACGAGCCGAGCGCGCCCCAGCGCAGCCGCCCGGACGCCCGCGCGGCCGGCGCGACCAGCGGGACGGCGGCCCGGCGCTCGGCCACCACCAGCCCGGCGGCAGCCGCCACGCCCGCCGCGAGCACCGCCACGCCCACGACGGTCGCGGTCGTCTCGGCGAGCAGCGTCGGCCCCGCGACGAGGCCCATCGCGCCGCCGGTGAGCAGCAGCGCCGACGTCCACGGGACCCGCACGTCCCGGTCGGCGCCCGCGTCGGGCGGCAGCACGGTGCGCACGGCGGCGAGCAGACCCGCTGCGAGGGCGACGGTCAGCCAGAACACCGCCCGCCACGTCGCCACCTCGGTGACCACACCGCCCACGACGAAGCCCGCGGCACCGGCTGCCGCACCCGCAGCGCTCCACGCCGCGACGGCGCGCCGGCGCTGCGCGCCCTCGGGCACGAGCGTCGTCAGCAGGCGCAGCGCGGCGGGGACGGACGCCGCAGCCGCGGCACCCTGGAGCGCGCGGGCCGCGGTGAGCAGCGTGACGTCGCCGGCCACCGCACCGAGCGCCGACGCCGCCCCGTACAGCGCGACCGCGGCCAGCAGCACGCGCCGGTGACCGAGCCGGTCGCCGAGCCGCGCGGCGACCATGAGCAGCCCGCCGAAGAACATCGCGTAGGCGGTGACGACGAAGGTGCCCTCGCCCGGCGTCGCGCCCAGGTCGTCGAGCATCCGCGGCAGCGTCGTGACGACGACCGTCACGCCGAGCACGTCGACGAGCTGGACCAGGCAGAGCGTCACCGTGACGGCGACCACCCCGGCGGGCGTCGTCGTCCGCCCGGACGCCCCCGTCACCCGCCCGCCCGGAGGGACGTGGCCGGGTCGGACGTGGCGCCGGCAGGGACGGGTGCTGCGGCGCTCGTGGCCACGGAGACCTCCTCGCGGAGCGGCTGCGTCGGGCACGACCGTACGACCGACGTCCGACACCCGCCCCGCAACCCGCTCTCGCGGCGCTTGCGGATGCAGGTCAGCGAGCCGGGTGCGACGGTGGACGCCGGAGCGGGGGGACCACCCACGAGGAGGCAGCGTGCGCGCACTGACCTGGCAGGGCCGTGAGAAGGTCACCGTCGAGACGGTCCCGCACCCCCGCGTGCAGGAGCCGACGGACGCGGTGATCCGGGTGACGTCGACGGCCATCTGCGGCTCCGACCTGCACCTGTACGGCGTGCTCGGTCCCTACCTGAAGCCGGGCGACGTGCTCGGGCACGAGGCGATGGGCGTCGTCGAGGAGGTCGGGCCCGAGGCCGCGGGGCGCCTGAAGGTCGGCGACCGGGTCGTCGTGCCGTTCGGCATCGCGTGCGGCACGTGCTTCTTCTGCACGCGCGGGCTGCAGTCGCAGTGCGAGACGACGCAGGTGCGCAGCCAGGGCAAGGGCGCGGCGCTGTTCGGGTACACCGAGCTGTACGGCAGCGTGCCGGGCGGCCAGGCCGAGTACCTGCGGGTGCCGCAGGCGCAGTACGGACCCGTCGTCGTCCCCGACGACGGCCGTCCCGACGAGACCTACCTCTACCTGTCGGACGTGCTGCCCACCGCGTGGCAGGCCGTCGCGTACGCCGACGTCCCGTCCGGCGGCACGGTCGCGGTCGTCGGGCTCGGCCCGATCGGCCAGATGGCGGCGCGCATCGCCCTGCACCTCGGCGCGGGCCGGGTCATCGGCATCGACCGCGTCCCGGAGCGGCTCGCGATGGCGGCACGGCACGGCGTCGACGTGCTCGACGCGTCCACGTGCGACGACGTGCCCGCCGTGGTGCGCGACCGCACCCAGGGCCGCGGCGCCGACGCCGTCGTCGAGGCCGTCGGCATGGAGGCGCACGGGTCGCCCGTGTTCGAGCTCGCGCAGAAGGGCGCCGGGTTCCTGCCCGACGCGCTCGCGCGGCCCTTCATCGAGAAGGCCGGCGTCGACCGCATGGCCGCGCTGCAGACCGCCATCGGCGTGGCCCGCCGCGGCGCGACGGTGTCGGTGGTCGGCGTCTACGGCGGCGCGATCGACCCGTTCCCGATGATGGACGTCTTCGACCGCCAGCTCACGGTCCGCTTCGGCCAGGCCAACGTGCGGCGCTGGGTCGACGACATCCTGCCGCTCGTCACGGACGACGCCGACCCGCTCGGCGTGCTCGACCTGCGCACGCACCGCGTGCCGCTCGAGCGCGCGCCCGAGCTGTACGACACGTTCCAGCGCAAGGCGGACGGCTGCATCAAGGTCGTGCTCGACCCCGCCGCCTGAGCGGGGACCGGGGCGCAGGCGACGGGTACGGACGGGACGAGCACGCACGGACGAGGGCGGACGGAGGCACCATGCGGGTCGTGGTGGTGGGGGCCAGCGGGAACATCGGCACGGCGGTCCTGCGCCGGCTCCGGGAGGACGCGACGATCACGTCGCTCGTCGGGGTGGCGCGGCGGGCGCCGCGGCAGACGCCGCCGCCCCCGTACGACGTCGAGTGGGTGCAGTGCAACGTCGGCGCGGCCGGCGACGACGAGCCGGTCGTCGCCGCGCTCGCGGACGCGTTCGCCGGCGCGAACGCGGTCGTGCACCTCGCGTGGGCGATCCAGCCCAGCCACGACCGCAGGTACCAGCGCGCGGTGAACGTCGAGGGCACGCGGCGGATCGCCGAGGCGGTCCGCCGCGCGGGCGTGCCGCACCTCGTCGTCGCGTCGTCCGTCGGCGTCTACGGCCCTGCGTACGACGACGAGCCGAAGGACGAGCGGTTCCCGGCGACGGGCGTCCCGACGTCCGACTACAGCGTCGACAAGGCCGACATGGAGCGCGTGCTCGACGAGGCCGAGGCGGCGGACCCCGGCCTGGCCGTCACGCGCATGCGCCCGGCGCTCGTGTTCCAGCGCGACGCGGGCCACGAGATCCACGGGATCTTCCTGGGGCGGCTCGTGCCCGGTCGGCTCCTCGACGGCAACCTTCCCGTGCTGCCGTGGCCGCGCGGCGTGCGCGTGCAGGCCGTGCACGCCGACGACCTCGCGGAGGCGTTCCGCGAGGTGATCGTGCGACAGGCCCGCGGCGCGTTCAACCTCGCCGGACCCGGCGTGCTGCGCGGTCCCGACGTGGCTGCCGTCCTGTCGCAGTCGAAGCTGCGCGAGGTGCCGCCGAAGGCTCTGCGCGCGGGGCTGCTCGCCGCCTGGCACGCGCGCCTGGCGCCCATCGGCCCGGGCTGGCTCGACCTGGCCGCGTCCGTGCCGATCCTCGACACGTCGCGCGCCGAGCAGATGCTCGGCTGGCGTCCGCGGCGGACGGCTCAGGAGGCGCTCCGCGAGCTCGTCGACGGGATCGCCGACGGCGCCGGCACGGTCAGCCCGCCCATGCGCGCCCGCCACCTGCGGGCCTGACGGCATGCTGGGCGCATGAGCACCCCCGCGCAGCCCGCGGTCGACCCCGAGCGCTACGTGCTCGGGGACCCGTCCGCTCCCGTGACCGTCGTCGAGTTCGGCGACCTCGAGTGCCCGTACTGCCGCGCGGCCGCCCCGGTGCTGCGGCGCCTCGTCGAGGAGTCGGCCGGCCGGGTGCGGCTGGTGTGGCGGCACTTCCCGCTGTTCCAGGTGCACCCGCACGCGCTCGCGGCCGCGCTCGCCGCCGAGGCCGCGGGGGCGCAGGGCCGCTTCTGGGAGCTGCACGACCGCCTCTTCGCCGACCAGGAGCATCTCACCGACGACGACCTCCGCGCGCACGCGGTCGCGCTCGGCCTCGACCCCGACGACCTCGTCGGGGAGCGCGCCGAGCTGCACGCCGACGCGGTCCGCGCGGACTACGCGGACGGGCTGGCGCTCGAGGTGCCCGGCACGCCGACGGTGTTCGTCGACGGTGTGCGGTTCCGCGGCCGGATCGAGCTCGAGGCGCTGCGGGCGGTCGTCGACGCGCTGTGAGACGCCCTGTGACGCACACCGCCGCGCCCGTCCGCGTCGCCGCCGTGCGGCACCGCGCGCGTGCGCGACGATGAGGACGTGACCACCGCCGACGACGCCGCCCTGCCCCGCACCACCGCCGCGACGGTTCCCGGAAGCCCGCCGCTGCCCCGCACCGCCCTCGTCACGGGCGCCGGTCGCGGCATCGGCCGCGAGCTCGCGCTCGGCCTCGCGCGCGCCGGGTACGCGGTCGGCCTCGTCGGACGCACCCGCGCGCGGCTCGACGACGTCGCCGACGAGGTCCGCGCGACGGGCGCCGCCGTCGCGGTCGCGGCGGCCGACCTGGTCGACGCCGGCGCCGTCGCGGACGCCGTCGCGCGTGTGGAGGCGGCCCTGACCGGGGGCGTCGGCCTGCTCGTCAACAACGCGGGCGTCATCGAGGAGAACGAGCTGCCGTTCGCGGACGACGACGTCGAGGACGTGTGGCGCGTGGTCGAGACGAACGTGCGCGGCCCGCTCCTCGTCACGCACGCCGTGCTCCCGGGCATGCTCGCGCGCGGCGGCGGCCGCGTGCTGCAGGTGAACTCGGGCTCGGGCCACCGCGCCCAGCCGACGTACACGGGGTACACGGTCAGCAAGGGCGCGCTCGCCCGCCTCACCACGCAGCTCGACCACCAGTACCGCGAGCGGGGTCTGCGCGTGCTCGACCTCGCCCCGGGCGTCGTCGCGACCGACATGACCGCCGCGATGCCGGTGCACGCCACGCGCACCGACTGGACGGCGCCCGAGCAGGTGCTCGAGCTCGCCCTCGGCTTCGCCGACGGGGCGCTCGACGCGCTGTCGGGGCGGTTCGTGCGCGCGGGCGTCGACACGGTCGCCTCCCTGCAGGCCGCGACGCCGACGATCCTGGCGACCGACGCGCGCCGGCTGCGGCTCTCGACGTGGGGACCGGACGACCCGGTCGCCTGACGGCCCGGCCGTTCACGGCCGTGCGGCGGACCCCCACGGCAGCGGCGGCAGCTCCGGGGGCAGCCGCGGCGGCGAGCAGAGCGGCAGCCGCTCACCCAGCCAGCGCAGCAGCACGGACCCCGCGACGGCGGCCACGAGGGACCCGGCGAGCACGCCGATCTTGGCGTGCTCCAGCTGCACCGGGTCGTCGAACGCCAGCCCCGCGATGAACAGCGAGATGGTGAACCCGATGCCGGCGAGGACGGCGCCGCCGAGCAGGTGCCCCCACCGCACGCGTCCCGGCAGGTCGCCGAGGCCGAGGCGCAGCGCGAGGGTCGCCGCACCCGTGATCCCGACCGCGTTGCCGACCACGAGGGCGACGGCGATGCCGATCGTCAGGCGCGAGCGGAACGCGTCGGCGAGCGTCTCCGGGTCGAGGCGCACGCCGGCGTTCGCCAGCCCGAACAGCGGGACGACGACGTAGGCGCTCCACGGGTGCAGGACGCGCTGCA
>JAPSIR010000126.1 GCA_031178625.1 Cellulomonas sp. | reverse complement strand
ACGCCGGCGAGCAGGTTGAGGCTGTCGGTCGTGTTGCGCGTGATGACGCAGACGTCGTCGGGACGCGCGTCGACGAACCGGGCCACGGCCTGCCGGGACGCCTCGTACAGGGCCGTCGAGACCTGCGAGAGGTAGCCGGCGCCGCGGTGCACCGACGCGTACAGCGGCAGCACCTCGGCGACGCGGGCGGCCACCGCCTCGAGCGCGGGCGCGCTGGCCGCGCAGTCGAGGTTCGCGTACGTGCGGCTCGTGCCGTCGACGAGCGGGACTGTCGTGGACGCCCCCACGACGGGCAGCAGCGGCCCGGTCGCGGGCGTGGTGGCCGGCGCGGTGCCGGGCGTCGTCCCGGGCACCGTCCCGGTCGTCGCGCCGGCAGCCGTGCCCGACACCTCGTCGGCACACGCGAGCAGCTCGGTGATGGTCGTCATGGCAGCCTCCTGGACCCGGGGACCCGGCAGGGAGGTCCCGCGCTTGCCGGCACCGGGCGGTGCGCGGCCAGGTCGTCACCCGGGGCACCCCACCGCGGAGGAGGGTTGCCGGCCAGCGAGCCGGGGCTTCGCGCTGGCGCTCATGACCTGGGTCGAGGATCGGCGCGCGCCCCCGGGGGTGTCAACGCGGACACGCTGAAGGTCTCAGTCTTCGAGACACGCCGTCTCACGCGGGCGGTCGTGCATAGATCTGCGCTCCCGCTGTGCCGATGTGCTCCGGCGGTGCGGACGACCCTCAACATCCCCGACGACCTCTACGGCGAGGTGCGGACCAACGCCGCCGCGACCGGGCGCACGGTGACGTCCGTCGTCGAGGAGGCGCTGCGCGCCGCTCTCGCGCGGCACCGTGAGGAGCAGGCCGGGGCGCGCGTCGCGTACGTGGTCGCGCCCTCCGGCAGCGGTGGGCTGCTGCCGGCGCCGACCTCGACGACTCTGCGGCCCTGCTCGACGCGCTGGAGGGACGGTGATCCTCCCGGACGTGAGCGTCCTCGTCGGCGCGTTCCGGGCGGACGCGCCGCGGCACGAGGAGCTGCGGGCGTGGCTGGAGGCGGCCGTCGGCGGACCCGAGACGGTGGGACCCACCGACGCCGTGCTCGGCGGCACCGTGCGCGTGCTCACCCACCGGCGCGTCCTCGCCCGGCCGACGCCGCTCGCCGAGGCGCTCGCCCAGGTCGAGGCGCTGCGGACCCACCCCGACGTCGTGCGCGTCGCGCCGGGACCGCGCCACTGGGACCTCGTCACCGGGCTGTGCCGGGCCGCGGGCGCGCGCGGCAACCTCGTCGCCGACGCGCAGCACGCCGCCGTCGCGTCGAGCTCGGGGCGACGTGGGTGTCGCAGGACCGCGACTTCGCACGCTTCCCGGGGCTGCGCCGGCGTCCGGCCGTCGCGGGGTGACCGCACCGGGGTGAGACGCCCGGGGTGAGACGGCCGGGCCGCGGCGCGCGGGCCTGCCGTAGCATCGCCGGCGACCATCCAGAGCGGCCGAGAGATCTGGCTCGACGACGCCGCAGCAACCCGCGGGACCCGCACGGGCCCGGACGAGGGTGCTACCGCCAGGACCGATGGAGGACGCATGACCGTGCCACCACGTCCCGCACCCGGCTACGCGGGCGACGTCACGCCGACCGAGGCCTGGGACCTCCTGGACGAGCACCCCGACGCCGTGCTCGTCGACGTCCGCACCGACGCGGAGTGGCGCTACGTCGGCGTGCCGGACCTGCGCGCGCTCGGCCGGCAGGCCGCCCTCGTCGAGTGGGTGTCGTACCCCACGGGCCGGCCCAACCCGCGGTTCCTCGAGCAGCTCGCGGCCACCGGTGTCACGCCCGGCGACGGCAGGCCGGTCGTGTTCCTGTGCCGCTCGGGGCAGCGCTCGATCGGCGCCGCGCAGGCCGCGACGGCGGCCGGTTACGGCCCCGCGTACAACGTCCTCGAGGGCTTCGAGGGCCCCACCGGGCCCGACGGCCACCGCGGGCACGAGGGCTGGCGCGCCGCCGGCCTGCCGTGGGTGCAGCCGTGAGCGCCCACCGCGTCCCCGGGCCGGGCGACTGGGACGACCGCCGCACCGACCGCGCCGCGCTGCGCCCCGACACGCTCGCCGTGCGCGGCGGGCTGGTGCGCAGCGAGTTCGGCGAGCTGTCGGAGGGCGTGTTCCTCACGCAGGGCTACGCGTACGGCTCCGCGGCCGACGCCGAGGCCGGCTTCGCGGGCGACGTCGACCGGTTCCTGTACTCGCGCTACGGCAACCCGACCGTGTCCACCTTCGAGGAGCGCCTCCGCCTGCTCGAGGGCGCGGAGGCCTGCGCCGCGACGGCGACCGGCATGTCCGCCGTCTTCACGACGCTCGCGGCGCTCGTCCGGTCGGGGTCCCGCGTGGTCGCGTCCCGCGCGCTGTTCGGCTCCACGGTCGTGATCTTCGACGAGATCCTCGCGAAGTGGGGCGTGCGCACGGACTACGTCGACGGCCACGTGCCGGAGCAGTGGGAGGCGGCGCTCGCGACCCCGGCGGACGTCGTGTTCTTCGAGACGCCGTCCAACCCGATGCAGGACCTCGTCGACATCGCGGCGGTGAGCCGCCTCGCGCACGCCGCCGGTGCGACGGTCGTGGTCGACAACGTGTTCGCGACGCCCGTGCTCTCGCGGCCGCTCGAGCACGGGGCCGACGTCGTCGTGTACTCCGCGACCAAGCACATCGACGGGCAGGGCCGCGTCCTCGGCGGCGCGATCCTCGGCCCGGCGGAGGTCGTCCACGGTCCCGTCCAGACGCTCGTACGCAACACCGGCCCGTCGCTGTCGGCGTTCAACGCGTGGGTGTTGCTCAAGGGGCTGGAGACCCTCAGCGTGCGCGTGCGGCACCAGGCGGCGTCGGCCCTCGAGCTGGCGACGTGGCTGGAGCAGCACCCCGCCGTCGCACGCGTCCGGTACCCGTTCCTCGCGTCGCACCCGCAGCGCGACCTGGCCCGGCGGCAGCAGACCGGCGGGGGCACCGTGGTGACGTTCGACCTCGCCGTGCCCGAGGGCACGACGCCCGACGTCGCCAAGAAGGCGACGTTCGGCGTGCTCGACGCGCTCCAGGTCGTCGACATCTCCAACAACCTCGGCGACGCCAAGTCGATCGCGACGCACCCCGCCACGACCACGCACCGCAGGCTCGGCGGCCCGGGCCGCGCCGCCATCGGCATCGCCGAGACCACCGTGCGCCTGTCGGTCGGGCTCGAGGACGTCGAGGACCTGCGCGACGACCTCGACCGCGGCCTGGGCACGCTCGCGCGCTGACGCGGCACCGCCGGGCCGGACGGCACCGGGGCCCCCGGGGGGACCGGCCGGACGGGGCCGTCCCACCGGGGGCGGACCCCGCCCGGCGGGGGCGGTCCCCCGGGTGGGCGCGGTGCGCGCGCACCGGCGGGGAGGCTGGACGGCGTGAGCCCCTCCCCCTCCACCACCACGTCCGGCACGGCCGTCGCCGTCCCCGTCGACGCGCCCGCGGCCGCCCCGCGCCGGCGCATCGCCGCCCTCGACGTCCTGCGCGGCCTCGCCCTCTGCGGCATCCTCCTGCCGAACCTCCTCACCGTCGGGCAGTTCCGCCACGGGCTCGACGAGGTGCCGGCGGCGTCGTTCGGCGACCCGAGCGGTTGGATCGAGCTGCTCGCGCACCAGCGGTTCTTCCCGATCTTCTCGCTGCTGTTCGGCATCGGGTTCAGCCTGTTCCTCGAGTCCGCCACCCGCCGCGGCGCACCGCACCCGCGCGTGCTGCTGCTGCGCCGGCTGCTGCTGCTCCTGCCGCTCGGCGTCGGCCACGCGTTCCTGCACCCCGGCGAGGCGCTGAGCCTGTACGCCGTGTTCGGGCTGCTCGTCCTGCTGCCGTCGTCGTGGCTGCCGCGGTGGCTCGTCGCGACGGGCGGCGTCACGGGCGTCGCGCTCGCGCTGTGGCAGTTCGAGGGCGGCATGCCGATGATCCCCGGCGTCTTCCTGCTCGGCTCGGCGCTGGTGCGCTACGGCGTCGTCGAGCGGATGGCGCGGCCGACGCTGCGCGTGGCCGGCCCGCTGTTCCTCCTGTGCGCGGCGGCCGCCGCGGTGGCCGTGCCGTGGCACGTGTCGCAGATCGAGGACACGTGGTCGTCGCACGCCTCGGGCGTCACGGGTGTGCTCATGGCCGCCGCGTACGTCACCGGCACGGTCGCGCTGCTCGCGACGCCCGTGCGCGGCGTGCTGACCGTGGCGTTCGCGCCCCTCGGGCGGATGGCGCTGACCAACTACGTGTCCGCGACGTTGCTCATGATCGCGGCCCGGCACCTGCTCGACCTGCCGCACGCCGACGGGTACACCGGCCTGCTGCTCGCCGCGGCCGCGATCGTGCTGCTGCAGTGGGCGGCCTCGACGCTGTGGCTGCGCCGGTTCGCGCAGGGCCCGCTGGAGTGGCTGTGGCGCCGGGGCACGTGGTGGGGCCGCGGCCCGGCCTGACGCCCGGCCGGTGCCTGCTCAGTCGCCCGGCAGGACCACGTGCAGGCGGGCGAGCGCGGCGACGCGGGTGCGCGCCACCCCGTCGAGCAGGTCGCGGCGCCGGTCGACCGCCGCCCGCAGCGTCGCGACGTCGGCGTGGACGCGCAGGGCCTCGAGGACCGGCCGGATCGCGTCGAGCGAGGCGCCCGTGCTGCGCAGCAGCTGCACCGCGCGCGCGTCCCGGACGTCGGCGTCGGAGTAGCGGCGGTGCCCCGTGCGCGGGTCGCGCGCGGGGCGCAGCAGACCGGCGTCCTCCCACACGCGCAGCGCCGAGGTCCGCACGCCCAGGGCGTCCGCGACCTCGCCGACCGTCATCGTCGTCGCGTCCGCGAGGTCCACCCGCTCGCCACCGCCGGCCCGGGCGTCGTCCTCCGCCGACCGGTCGTCCGCCAGCTCCGCGAGCGCCCGCTCGAGGCGGTCCAGGCGCTGCCGCTCCGCGTGCAGCGCGGCGTGCTGCGCGTCGACCGCGGCCAGGGCGCCACGGACGTCCCCCGCGTGCACCGCCGTCAGCACGCGCCGCGCGACCTCTCCCCCGTACCCGCCCGCGAGCGCGCGGTACGCCACGGCGAGGTCGGCGTGGCCGGCGGTCCACGCGCGGTACCCGTTCGCCGCCCGCGGCACGTCACCGAGCACGCCGTACCCCGCGTACAGCCGGACGGCCTGCGCGGAGACGCCGGCGGCCCGCGCGACGTCGACGGTCCGCCAGCCGTCCGCCACGTCGTCTCCCGGGAGTTGAGGGTTGGTGCCGGTCGGATCCTGACCTGTACCGGCGCGACCCTGCACAGGAGCTTCAACCGTACGCTCGAAGCCTCGTCCGCCGGCACGGGCACCGACGACTCCGGGGGCCCGCGCCGGTCCGTACCGCCGTGCCGCCCACCGCCTCCCGAGGAGCAGCCGTGCCCGACGTCATCGCCATCCGTGGCGCCCGCGAGAACAACCTGCAGGACGTGGACCTCGACGTCCCGAAGCGCCGCCTCACCGTCTTCACCGGCGTGTCCGGCTCCGGCAAGTCGTCGATCGCGTTCGACACCATCGCCGCCGAGTCGCAGCGCCTGCTCAACGAGACCCACAGCGCGTTCGTGCAGAACTTCCTGCCGCAGAGCGCGCAGCCCGACGCGGACTCGCTCACGGGCCTGACCGCGTCGATCGTCGTCGACCAGGAGCCGATGGGCGGCAACGCGCGCTCGACGGTCGGCACCGTGACGGACGCGTACGCGATGCTGCGGCGCCTGTGGGCACGGCTGGGCACGCCGTCCCTCGGCACGCCGACGGCCTTCTCGTTCAACGACCCGCGCGGCTGGTGCCCGGGGTGCGAGGGAGTGGGCTCCGTGGCGGCGATCGACGAGGACGCGCTCGTCCACCCCGACAAGAGCCTCAACGAGGGCGCCATCGACTTCCCGAACTACCAGGTCGACGGCTGGTACTGGAAGATCTTCGTGAAGTCGGGCTTCTTCGACCCCGACGCGAAGGTCGCGACGTACACGCCGGAGCAGCGCCGCATCCTGCTGCACGGACCCGAGGGCAAGGCGCCGAAGGTCGACGTCGGCGGCGCGTCGTTCACGTACGAGGGGCTGATCAGCAAGCTCCGCCGCTCGTACCTGACCAAGAACCCCGAGCAGCTGCAGGGGCACGTGCGCACGGCCGTCGAGCGCATCTCGACGCGCGGCGCGTGCCCGGACTGCGGCGGCACGCGCCTGAGCGCCGCCGCGCTCGGCAGCCTGGTCGCCGGCCGGTCCATCGCCGAGTGCACGTCGATGCAGGTGAGCGAGCTGGCCCGCTGGGTGCGCGACCTCGACGCCCCGGAGTACCGGCCGCTGCTCGACGACATCGCGGACCGGCTCGACGCGCTGGTGCACATCGGCCTCGGCTACCTCAGCCTGTCCCGCGAGAGCACCACGCTCTCGGGCGGCGAGTCGCAGCGCGTGAAGATGGTCCGCCACCTGGGGTCGGCGCTCACCGACGTCACGTACGTGTTCGACGAGCCCAGCACGGGCCTGCACCCGCACGACGTGCACCGCATGAACGAGCTGCTGCGGGCCCTCACGGACAAGGGCAACACCGTGCTCGTCGTCGAGCACAAGCCCGAGGTCATCGAGATCGCCGACCACGTGGTCGACGTCGGCCCCGGCGCGGGCGCGGCGGGCGGGCGCGTCGTCTACGAGGGCGACGTCGACGGCCTCCTCGCATCCGGCACCGTGACGGGCGACCACATGGCACGCCACCAGCCGCTCAAGACGGACCCGCGCACCCCCACGGGCACCCTGCGGGTCGCCCACGCGACCCTGCACAACCTGCACGACGTCACGGTCGAGATCCCGACCGGCGTCCTCGTCGCCGTCACGGGCGTCGCCGGGTCCGGCAAGAGCTCGCTGATCCGCGGCGTCCTCCCGCGCCAGCACCCGCACGCGGTGGTCGTCGACCAGGCCACGACGCGCGGCTCGCGGCGTTCCAACCCCGCCACCTACACCGGCATGGCGGACCACGTCCGCAAGGCGTTCGCCAAGGCCAACGGCGTCAAGCCGGCGCTGTTCAGCGCGAACTCCGAGGGCGCCTGCCCCGCGTGCAACGGCCTCGGGATCATCTACACCGACCTCGGCACGCTCGAGCCGATGAAGAGCCCGTGCGAGACGTGCGGCGGCAGGCGCTTCACCGACGAGGTGCTGAGCCTGACGCTGCGCGGGCGGTCCATCGCCGACGTGCTCGAGATGTCCGTCGCCGACGCGCGGGAGTTCTTCACCGAGCGGGCGGAGAAGCCGATCGCGACGATCCTGTCCGCGCTCGACGACGTCGGCATCGGCTACCTGACGCTCGGCCAGCCGCTGTCGACGCTGTCCGGCGGCGAGCGCCAGCGCCTCAAGCTCGCCATCGAGCTCGGCTCCCCCGCCGACCTGTACGTGCTCGACGAGCCCACGAGCGGCCTGCACATGGCCGACGTCGACCGGCTCATCGCGCTGCTCGACCGGTTCGTCGACGCCGGGTCGACCGTCGTCGTCATCGAGCACAACCTCGACGTCGTCTCGCGCGCCGACCACGTGCTCGACATGGGCCCCGGAGCCGGCGCGGACGGCGGCACGGTCGTGTTCAGCGGCCCGCCGGCGGCACTCGTGGACGAGGGGGCGTCCCTCACGGGACGCGCGCTGGCGACCCGGCACGGGCTCGTCGGCGCCGGCGTCTGACGCGCGACGACGCGGTCCCGGGGCGACGGGACCGCGTCGGCCGTCCTAGCTCAGGTCGACCTCGGCGTTCTCGCCGCCGTCGTACCGCTCGCCCTTGACCTTCGACTTCACGAGGCTGAAGGCGGTCGCGAGCCGGCCGCCGGGGCTGTCCCAGTACTCCGCGCTCTCCGCCTCGAGCTTGATGAGCCCCACCCCGGGGGTGTCCGGCCCGTCGGGGAACCACGCCTCCGCGGCGGTGCCCCACAGCTCGTGGATCTTCGCGCGGTCGCGCACGACCTCGGCCGTGCCGGACACCGACACCCAGTGCGTCGACCCGGCGAACGCCGCGTTCGCGGGGCCGCCGCCGCGCACCTCGTCGACCTTGTGGCTGTCGAGGTCGGTGAAGAACCACAGGTCGCCGTCGAAGTCGACGTCCTGCACGGCCATGGGCCGGCTGACCAGCGCGCCGGACGGGTCGACCGTGGTGAGCATCGCGATCCGGACGTCCTTGATGAGCTCGGCGACCTTCGCGACGCCCTCGTCCCGGTCCAGGTGCTGCGCCTCGTGCGCCATGGGTGCCTCCCGTCGCGGCGCCCCGGTGGCGCCCGTCCCGGCCACGCTAGGCACGGGGGCGGGGTGCCGCACCCGGTGGCGGCGCGGCCCGGACGGCGCGTGGGGAGCCGTCCGGGACCCCGACCCCGCGTCCGCCTCCCGCGTCAGGCGTGCGCGGCCGCCGCGGCGACGGCCGGTGCATGCGCACGCGACGGCCCGACCAGCGCCAGCGCGACCGCGTCGACGCCCGTGCGGTCGGCCAGGGCGGCGGCGTCGCGGACGAGCGCCTCGGCGGGGGCGACCAGCCACGTGGCGGTCGGCGCCCACGTCGCCCCGGAGAACGCCTCCGCGTAGGCGAGGCGCTCGCGGCGGCGCGCGGCGTCGGCGTGGTCGGCGGCGACGACGGCCTCGACCTCGAGCACGAGACGCACCTCGGCGCGGTCGCGGCCGACGGCACGGACCTCGTCCTCGAGGACGTCGACGAGCGCGCGCACCGCGGCGGGGGTCGGCAGCGCGGCGGAGTGCACGAGGCGGACGACGTCGGCGCGGGCGGCCGCGAGCGCGACCGTCGTCTCGGTCAGGGCGTCGGCGTCGAGCAGGAACTCGACGAGCCCGGCGGCGGGGCCGGGCGTGGCCACCTCGACGCGGGGGCGGGCGGCGGGGACGTGCGGGGCGCGGGTGCGCGCGAGAACGGGCTGAGCCACGGGAGGAGGTCCTCGGGTCGAACCGGGTGCGCGGCGAGGGCCGACCGGCCACGGGCGCGCGGGAGCGTCAGCTCAGCGACAACACACCCGGGACGAG
>JAPSIR010000350.1 GCA_031178625.1 Cellulomonas sp. | reverse complement strand
GCGCAGCGCACGTCCTCGTCGATGTCGTTGAGGACGATCTCGCCGCGGTACTCGTCGGACCCGTTGGCGGTGACCGCGAAGTCGTACCGGCCCTCCGCCGCCTCGCGGCTCGCGCACCACGCCTCGACCTGCTCGCGCGTGAACGTCTGCGTCGTGCCGGTCAGGCGGTTGCCCTCCGGGTCCTCGAGCATGTCCCACATCGCCGCCGCGTCGTCCTCCCGGACCGGTCGCAGGACGATCATCTCGCCCTGCAGCGTGGGCTTCTGCATCGCGCACCTCCGCGCCTCGTGCGCCCGTCCGGGCGTCCCTGGGACGGTCGCCGCCGTCGCGCCATCGTAGGACCGGCGTGTGACCCGGGTGTTGCACGGCGCGCGCCCCGTCCGGCGCGCGGCGGGCTGGCGCACGACGGCGCCGGCGCCCCGGAGGGTGCCGGCGCCGTGGCGTGCGGACGGGCCGGTCAGGCCTGCACGCGCTCCAGCACGAGCTCGCGCACGCGCCCGGCGTCGGCCTGGCCGCGCGTGGCCTTCATGACCGCGCCGATGATCGCGCCGACGGGCCCGAGGTTGCCGCCGCGGATCTTCTCCGCGATGTCGGGCTGCGCCGCCAGCGCCGCGTCGATGGCCTCGAGCAGCGGACCGTCGTCGGAGACGACCTCCAGCCCGCGAGCGACGACGACCTGCTCGGGGTCGCCCTCCCCCGCGAGCACGCCCTCGAGGACCTGGCGCGCCAGCTTGTCGTTGATGCGCCCCGCGTCGACGAGCTGCTGCAGCGCACCGATCTGCGCCGGGGTGATCGGCAGCTCGGCGAGCTCGACCTCCTGCTGCTTCGCGGTGCGGGCGAGCTCGCCCATCCACCACTTGCGGGCGGCGGCGGGCGTGGCGCCCGCGGCGACGGTCGCCTCGATGAGCTCGACCGCGCCGGCGTTCACGACGTCGCGCATCTCGGCGTCGGCGTAGCCCCACTCGCCCTGCAGGCGACGGCGCCGGGCGGCGGGCAGCTCGGGCAGGGTCGCGCGGATCTCCTCGACCCACGCCGGGTCCGGGACGATCGGCACCAGGTCGGGCTCCGGGAAGTACCGGTAGTCCTCGGCGTCGGACTTCACGCGGCCGGACGTCGTGCTGCCCGTGTCCTCGTGCCAGTGCCGCGTCTCCTGCACGATCGTGCCGCCGCCGTCGAGCACGGCCGCCTGGCGGCTGATCTCGTAGCGCACGGCCCGCTCGACGGAGCGGAACGAGTTGACGTTCTTCGTCTCGGTGCGCGTGCCCAGCACCGACTCGGGCGTCGGGCGCAGCGACACGTTGACGTCGGCGCGCACGTTGCCGCGCTCCATGCGGGCCTCGGAGACGCCGAGCGCCCGGAACAGGTCGCGCAGCGTCTGCACGTAGGCGCGCGCCACCTCGGGCGCCCGCTCGCCGGCGCCCGTGATCGGCCGCGTGACGATCTCGACGAGCGGCACACCGGCGCGGTTGTAGTCGACGAGCGAGTACTCGGCGCCGTGGATGCGGCCCGTGGAGCCGCCGACGTGGGTGTTCTTTCCGGCGTCCTCCTCCATGTGCGCGCGCTCGATCTCGACGCGGAACGTCGTGCCGTCCTCCAGCTCGACGTCGACCCAGCCGTCGTGCGCGATCGGCTCGTCGTACTGCGACGTCTGGAAGTTCTTCGGCACGTCCGGGTAGAAGTAGTTCTTGCGGGCGAACCGGCAGGACGCCGCGATCGAGCAGTTCAGCGCGAGGCCGATGCGGATCGCGTACTCGACCGCCGTGCCGTTGACCGCGGGCAGCGCACCCGGCAGGCCGAGGCTCACCGGCGTGATCTGCGTGTTCGGCTCCTCGCCGAACGACTGCTCCGCGCCGTCGAACATCTTGGTGCGGGTGCCGAGCTCGACGTGCACCTCGATGCCGATGACCGGGTCGAACCGGGCCACCGCGTCGTCGTAGTCGACCAGGTCGACGCTCGTCGTCGTGCTCATCAGGCGACCCCTCCGGTCAGCTCGGGCGC
>JAPSIR010000125.1 GCA_031178625.1 Cellulomonas sp. | reverse complement strand
GGCGCGGCGACCGGTGCCGGGCGCGGGCACGACGGGCGTCGGCGCCGTGTCGGCGGTGAGGTCGTCGGTGCCCGCCGCGGGGGCGTCGGTGGTGGGCGGCACCGCGGCGCGCAGGCCGGCGATCGGCGTGAGCGTCGGCGGGCCGGCGAGCGTCGCGGACGGCGGCTGGTCCGCGGGGTCGCGCGGCCAGTCCGCGGGGTCGCGGCGACCGTGCCGCGGCGCCCCGCCGGTGGCCGGCGGCTCGGCGGTCGGGCCGGCGGTGCGGAAGGGCAGCGGTGTCGGCTCGGTGACGCTGCCGCGCCGGCCGATCGGCGTGGGCGCGGGCGGCTCGGGACGCGCCGGGGGCGCGACGGCGCGCAGCTCGCCGGTCGGCGGCGCCTTGCGCACCGGCGTGCCGGTGCCGCGCTGCTCGTCGTACGCCATCGCCGTCGCGAACGCCTCGCTCGAGCGGACGAGCCGCAGCGCCGTCGGCTCGACCGAGCGGCGCGACCCCTCGTGCAGCGCCAGCGGCGACACGTCCAGCAGGCGCCGCTCGTCGCCGCGCACGACGCCGACCTGCAGCACCTCGACCTGACGCGCGGGGCCGCGCAGGAACGCCAGGGTGTCGGCGGCCTCCGCGGCGACCTCGGAGCACAGCAGCAGCAGGCGGACGCCGTCGCGGCGGCTGGTCTGGGCGCCCACGGGCACGTGCTCGCGGAACGCGGCGAAGTCCGCGGCGAACCGGCCGGGGTCCGGGTGGTAGGCGCGCGCCAGGTCGGACGTCGTGAGACGGGCCGCGGCACCGCCACGGCGCAGGGCGGCGACGATCGCGTCGTCGTCGAGCACCTGCGCGACCTCGACGACCACCGGCCGGCCGGCCGCGTCGAGCGCGAGCAGCTCGGGCAGGTCGCCGCGCTCGGCGGCGGCGGCGCGCGTGCGGACGACGAAGAGCGGCTCCCCCGCGATCGCGGCGAGGTGGTGGGTGACGAGCGCGCCGACCTCCTGCGCGAACGACCCGGCGAGCGGCTGCATCGGCTGGACGAGGCGGGGACGTCCCTCGTCGAGCTCGAAGATCGGCATGTCGCGTCCGGGCCCCTCCTGGGCACGCGCCCGCCCCCGGGCCGTGCACCGTCGCCGCGGGCGACGCGTCCGCCTCGCGCGCCTCGCGGAGGCACCACTGTCCCACGTCACGCCGGGCCGCGTCAGCCCGTCGAAGGGGTGGCGGTGGTCATGTCGCGCCGAGGTGCGGCACCGGCCGGCACGCGAGATGCGCGCATGCGTTTCCGCGTAGTCCGGAAATGCACGACGCGCCGTTGACGGTCGTCCACGCGCGACGGCAGGGTCACTGCCGACACCTCGTCCGAGCGGTCGACGGCGGCGGGGCGTCCTCGCAGAAAGAGAAATCGCGCCGGGCGCGGCAACGCCCGGCGCGATCGTGGGCAGCGGGACGACCCGCTGCCGACTCACTCCTCGCAGAGAGAAGAATGACATGTCGAACTCCAGGAAGCGTCTGCAGCGGGCGACGGCGACCGCCGTGATCGCCACGGTCGGCATCACGGGCATCGGCGCGACCACCGCCGCGGCGCACTCCGCCGCCCCGGCGTCCGTCGTCGTCTCGTCGTCGGTCCCGGCCGGCGTCGTCACCACCACGCTGCCGTCGGCGGCGCTCCCCTCCGGCACCACGACGGGCCTCGCGCCGGCCGCCGGTGCCAGCACGCCCCAGGCACTGCCCGGCCTCGCGATCCGCCTCGCGGTCCGTGCCGCGCTCGAGGTGGTCAAGCGCACCTCGCGGTCGACCTACAACCAGATCGTCTCCTACGTCGCGCGCGGCAAGACGGCGTTCGTCAACTGGTGGAACTCGACGGGCAAGGAGCTCTCCAAGCGCGCCGGGTTCGACGTCACCATCGGCATCTCGGGTGCCGCCCTGTACGACGTCTTCAAGTGGATCCTCGGCTTCTGAGCCGACCGCTGCACGCTCGCCCGCCGGGTGCGTCCCTCCTCCGAGGGGCGCACCCGGCGTCGTTCAGCGGGCGACCGGGCGCCAGTGGTCCAGCAGGCGCTGGGCCGCGAAGCCGCCCCACCCCAGCAGGACCGCGGGCAGCAGGCGCAGCGGTCCGAGGTCCTCGGCGAGCGCCCATCCCCGGGCCTGCCCCCACAGCACGAGCACCACCCAGGCGAGCGCGGCCACCACGCCGAGCGGCACCAGCAGGTCGGTCAGCCGCACGCCGCGGCCGGGCCCGGGCGCGACCGCGGCGGCGTACTCCTTCGGGTCCCCCAGCTCGTCGCGCAGCTGCGCGTCCGACAGGCCGAGCCCTTCCACCTCGCGGAGCACGTCCGCGATCCGGCGCTCGTCGACACCCCTGCCGCGCAGCGCCGCCGTCAGCCGGCGGGCGTACCTCGTCATGACGCGCTCCTCTCGTGGTTCCTCAGCGCCGCGAGCGACGCCCCGACCTGGGCCCAGGCGGCCTCCGCCTCCGCCAGGGCCGCGATGCCCGCGGGCGTGAGGCTGTAGACCTTGCGGGCGGCGCCGGGGGCCGCCGTGTCCCACGCGGGCAGGACCAGCCCGCGCTCCTCGAGCCGGTGCAGGAGCGGGTACAGCGTGCCGCCCTTGAGCCGGTCGAAGCCGTGCGCGTGCAGCACGGCCAGCAGGTCGTACCCGTGGCTCGGCCGGCCCTCGAGGGCCGCGAGCGCCGCGTGGGCGAGGGCGCCGCGCGCGAGCTCCGCCCGCCAGTCCGTCGTCTGCACGGGATACATAGTGGCTCTACATATCTAGCCGCGCAACCCCTTGGGCGACGGTCGGACGTCGGGGCCCGGCCGCGGCCGCGGCCGCCGGCACCGGGTCGAGCGGGGTGTCCCACAGCGCGTCGTACTGCTCGAGGATGCCCCGCGCGAGCTCGGCGACCCGCTGGCCCTCGTGCGTCAGCACGCAGCCGCTGCCGGTCCGACGCACCAACCTGGTGCCCAGCCGGCGCTCGATGTACTTCACGTGCGCGCTGACCGCGCTGGTCGAGTACGACAGCAGCGCGGCGGCGCCGGTCACCGAGCCGGCCTGCGCCACCGCCACGAAGCTCGCGAGGTGCGTCGCGCTGATCATGGATTCCCCCTGGCACTCGTCCCGATGGTGCCACAGGCGACCTCGCCCGTCTGCACCTTCCGGTCGGCACGACGGCGCGTGCGGGGCGAGTGACCGGAGCAATTGTCGACGGCCGAAGAATTGGACGGACGTCCACCCGGATTCGCTTTTCCGCACGCCGTGCTCGCGCACGACGGTGCGTGTTCCGAGGGTTCGACCTCAACCCTTTCCGCGATATCGGGACAACGACCGCCGTCCCTTGACCGCCGCACGCCGCACGGCTGCCCGGGGGCTAGCGGGGTGCGTCACCCGTCGGGTCGTCCGTGAGCAGCGCCTCGACGCGGTCGACCTTGGCCTGCATCTCGCCCGTGCGACCGGGCCGGATGTCGGCCTTGAGCACGAGGCTGACGCGGTCGCCGTGCCGCCCGACCGCCTCGGTCGCGCGCTTCACGACGTCCATCACCTCGTCCCACTCCCCCTCGAGCGTGGTGAACATGGCGTCGGTGCGGTGCGGCAGCCCGGACGCGCGGACGACGCGCAGGGCGTCGGCGACGGCCTCGGACACGGACTCGCCCGCACCGAGCGGGGCGACGGAGAAGGCGACGAGCATGCGCCCACCCTGTCCCGCGGACACCCGGCCCGTCCACCCGGCGACCGCCGCCACCGACCCCCCGATCCCGCACCGCTCCGCCCGCCGACCCGCGCGCCCGCCACCGGGCGGTGCGGGCAGGCGGTCGGCGGGGCGGTCAGGCGTCGGTCGTGCGGCCCAGGCCGGCGCGGCGCAGGACGACGCCCACGAGCACGCCGACGACGGCGAGAGCGACGGCCGCGGCGGCCGACGTGACCGCGACGCCGTGCGTGAACGCGGCCTCGGCGGCGGCGCGCACCTGCGTCCCCACGGGGCCTGGCAGGCCCTCCGCGACGGCCACCGCACCGCCGAGCGTCTGCCGCGCCGCGTGCGCCTGCCCCGGCTCGACAGCGCCGGGCAGGACGAGGTCGGCGCGGTAGACGGCGGACAGCACGGACCCGAGCACGGCGACGCCGAGCGACGCCCCCAGCTCGTACGACGTCTCGGAGATGCCGGACGCCGCACCGGCCCGCTCGGGCGGCACGGACGCGAGGATCGCGTCGTTCGTCAGCGTCTCGGCGAGGCCGACGCCCGCGCCGACCAGGCAGAACACCGCGACGATCCCCCCCGTGCCGACGTCCTGCGCGACGACGGCACCGAGCGCGTAGCCCGCCACCGCGAGCAGCATGCCCGCGGGCACCAGGCCCCACCGCGGCAGCATCCGCGCGAGCCGCACGGCCACGAGCCCGGAGACGATCGACGCCACCGCGCCGGGCAGCAGCGCGGTCCCCGCCTCGCGCGGCGAGAGCCCGACGACGAGCTGGAGCACCTGCGACACGACCAGCACCAGCCCCGCCAGCGCGAAGGACGCCGTGAAGTTGGCGGCCACCGACGCGGAGAACACGGGCCGGCGGAACAGGCCCACGTCGAGGAGCGGCTCCACGAGCCGCGTCTGCCGGCGCACGAACACGGCGACGAGCGCCGCGCCGACCGCGAGCGCGCCCAGGCCGAGCGCGCCGACGCCGTGCCCGGCAGTCGTCTTGATGCCGTAGACGAGCGGCAGCATGCCGACGGTCGCGAGCACGACGCTCGGCACGTCGAGGCGCGCCGCGGTCGGGTTGCGCGACTCGGGCAGCAGGAGGCGGCCGACGACGAGCAGCACGAGCAGCACGGGCACGTTGAGCAGGAAGATCGAGCCCCACCAGTAGTGCTCGAGCAACCAGCCGCCGACGACGGGGCCGAGCACCGACCCGCCGGCGAAGCCGGACGCCCAGATCGCGATGGCGAGGCGCCGCTGGGCGTCGTCGAGGAAGACGTTGCGCAGCAGCGACAGCGTGGACGGCATGAGGGTCGCGCCGAACACGCCGAGCAGCGCGCGTGCCGCGACGAGCTGGGCGGCGTCGGTCGCGAAGGCGGCGAGCAGGCTGACGAGCCCGAAGCCGGCGGCGCCGACGAGCAGCAGGCGCCGGCGGCCGACGCGGTCGCCGAGGGTGCCCATCGTGACGAGCAGGCCCGCGAGCATGAGCGGGTAGACGTCGACGATCCACAGGAGCTGGTCGGCGGACGGCGCGAGCGCGACGGAGATCTGCGGCAGCGCGAACGAGAGCACCGTGGTGTCGATGGACACCAGCAGCACGGGGAGCATGAGGACGGCGAGCGACAGCCACTCGCGGGCGCCGGCGCGCGCGGGCGCGGCGACGGGTGCGGTCGGGAGGGTCGTGTGCGTGGGCACGGTGGTTCCTGTCGTGGTCTCCCGCATGACCGGGCGGGGTCCCGGGGGACGGGCACGCGGCGCGGGTCCTGCCCCGCGACGGGCGCGGCCCGAGGGCCACGCGGCTATACCGTCCAGCCGGTACAGTAGCATCGGCGTCGGTCGCCGCGAAGGGTGACCTCGGCCACGACTACGCTCGCCCGCATGTCCTCGACGCGCGACCGCATCCTCGACGCGCTCCAGGACGTCCTGCTCGAGGAGGGGCCGGCCGGCGCGACGCTCGACGTGGTCGCGCAGCGCGCGGGCGTGTCCAAGGGCGGTCTGCTCTACCACTACCGCTCCAAGGACGACCTCTTCGCGGGTCTGCTCGGGCGCCTCGACGCCGGCGCCGCCGCCGCGCAGGACGCGACCCCCGGGGACCCGGTCGGCGCAGCCCGCTGGTTCCTCGAGGGCTCACAGACCGCCGAGGGCCCCGAGGAGCGCACGATGCTCGCCGCCCTGCGCCTGCTCGGCACCTACCCGCCGGCGCGGGAGCGCATGGTCGCCTACCTCGACGGCTGGGCCGCCGGCCTGCACCGCGCGGTCGACGACCCGGTCCTCTCACGGCTCGTCCAGCTCGTGGGCGACGGCCTCTTCCTGCACGCGCTGCTCGCCGCGGGCGACGCCGACCTCGACGGCCGGGTGATCACCGACGTCCTGCGCCGCGTGGGAGGCACGCCCGCCTGAGGCGAGTGGCACCCGGACGTCCTGCGGGCGCGTCAGGCCGTCGCCGACCGCTCCGGCAGGTGCGCCGCCAGCAGCTCGGCGAGGTGCACGCCCTGCACGCCCGCGAGCTGGTCCGCCTGCGTGCGGCACGAGTAGCCGTCGGCGAGCAGGACGTCGCCCGGGGCGGCGTCGCGCAGCGCCGGCAGCAGGGACGCCTCGGCCACCGCGACCGACACGTCGTAGTGGCCCTTCTCCATCCCGAAGTTGCCGGCGAGCCCGCAGCAGCCCGCGAGCGCGGAGAACTGCGCCCCCGCCTCGGTCAGCAGCCGGCGGTCGGCCGTGTACGTCATCACCGAGTGGTGGTGGCAGTGCGGCTGCACGACCGCGGTGACGTCGGACAGGTCCGGCAGCGACCACCGGTCCCCGGGGCCGACGGGCGCGGGCGCCGTGAGGAGCTCGGCCAGCGTGCGCGTCTCGCGCGCGACGGCCACGGCGCGCGGGTCGTCCGGCAGCAGGTCGAGCAGGTCGCTGCGCAGCACGGCGGTGCACGACGGCTCGAGCCCGACGATCGGCACGCCGTTGACCGCGAACGGGCCGAGCACCTCGAGCAGGTGCGACAGGCGCTTGCGCGCGCCGTCGAGCTGCCCGGTGCTGATCCACGTCAGGCCGCAGCAGGCGTCGTGCTCGGGGACGAGCACGTCGTACCCGGCGTCCCGCAGCACGCGCACCGTCGCGTGCGGCACGGACGGCGACAGCGTGTCGCTGAAGGAGTCGGTCCACAGCACCACGGGCGGGCGCCGCTCACCCGGCGCAGCACCCTCGGGCACCGTCGGCACGCCGTCGGCGTCCGCACCGCCGACGACCCGCACGTCGCCCGACCGCGCCCCGGCGGTCCGCGACCACGCGCGGAACGGCACTGGCGCGAAGCGCACCATCTCGCGCCGGGTGTCCATGCCGCCCGCGGCGAGGACGGCCTTCGCGAGCGGACGCACGCGCAGCACCGCGTTCGCGAGCGCCGCCAGCCCCGGCAGGCCGGTGACGAGCCGCGCCCACCGCGGCAGCCACCCGAGCGCGTAGTGGTTCACCGGCCGGACCTTGCCCCGGTACGTGCGGTGCAGCACCTCGGCCTTGTACTGCGCCATGTCGACGCCGGCCGGGCAGTCGGACGAGCAGGCCTTGCAGCTCAGGCACAGGTCGAGCACGTCGTGGACCTCGGGCGACGACCAGCCCTGCGTGACGAGCGTGCCGTTCGCCATCTCCTGCAGCACGCGGGCGCGGCCGCGCGTGGAGTCCTTCTCGTCCTTCGTGGCCAGGTACGACGGGCACATGAACCCGCCGGTGGCGCGCGTGTCGGCGCGGCACTTCCCCACGCCCACGCAGCGGTGCACGGCGGTCGTCATGTCGCCGCCGTCGTGCGCGAAGGAGAACCCGCCCTGGCCCGCGAGCAGCGACCGGGCCGCGGGGCGGCGCAGGTCGGCGTCGAGCGGGTTCGGGCGCACCAGCACGCCGGGGTTGAGCAGGTCGCGCGGGTCGAACAGGCCCTTGACGGCGCCGAACAGGTCGATCGCGCGCTGCGAGTACATGACGGGCAGCAGCTCGGAGCGCGCGCGCCCGTCGCCGTGCTCGCCGGACAGCGAGCCGCCGTGCGCGGCCACGAGCGCTGCCGCGTCCTCCATGAACGCCCGCAGCGGGCGGCCGGACGCCGCCATCGGCATGTCGATGCGCAGGTGCACGCAGCCGTCGCCGAAGTGCCCGTACGCGAGCCCGTCCACGCGGTGGTCGGCCATGAGCGCCTCGAGCTCGCGCAGGTACCCGCCGAGCCGCTCGGGCGGCACCGCGGAGTCCTCGAAGCCCGGCCACGCCTGCTCCCCCGCCGGCGTGCGCCCGCCGAGGCCGGCGCCGTCCTCGCGGATCCGCCACATCGCGGCGGCCTGCGCCCCGGGCGGGAAGACGCCGACGGCGTCGGTGCCCGCGTCGGCCGCCAGCGCGCGTGCCGTCGCCATCGCCGCGTCGAGGGTCTCCCCGCCGACCTCGACCATGAGCCACCCGGCCCCCGGCGGCAGGTCCGGCACCGCGGCAGCGCCCTTGACCCGCCGCACGACGTCGACCAGGCGGGCGTCCATGCCCTCGATCGCGAGCGGCCGGTGCGCGAGCAGCGCGGGGACCGCGTCCGCCGCGGACGGCATGTCGGGGTAGCCCAGCACGACCAGCACCGGCGCCGACGGCACGGGGACGAGCCGCACCGTCGCGCCGAGCAGCGTGACCAGCGTGCCCTCGGTGCCGACGAGCATCTTCGCCAGGTCGGTGCCGTTCTCGGGCAGCAGGTGCTCGAGCGAGTAGCCGGAGACCTGCCGCGTGAACCGGCCGAGCTCGGTGCGGACGACCTCCAGGCCCCCGCGGACGAGGCCGTCCAGCCCGGGCACGACGTCCAGCGCCCCGGCCCCGGCGCGCGCGGTGAACCGCCGCCCCGTGCCGTCGACGACGTCGAGGTCCACCACGTTGTCCGCGGTGCGCCCGAACGCCACGGCCCGCGGGCCGCACGCGTTGTTGCCGATCATCCCGCCGAGGGTCGCGCGGGCCTGCGTCGACGGGTCCGGCCCGAACCGCAGGCCGAACGGCGCCGCCTCGCGCTGCAGGTGCGCCATGACGACACCCGGCTCGACGCGCGCGGTCCGCGCCTCGGGGTCGATCTCCAGCACGCGGTTCACGTGCCGGGAGAAGTCGAGGACGATCCCGGTGCCGACGGCGTTGCCGGCCACGGACGTCCCGCCGCCGCGCGACGTCAGCGGCGTGCCCGTCTCGCGCGCCACCTGCAGGGCCGCGAGCACGTCGTCCGGGTCCTGCGGGAAGACCACGACCTGCGGCACCACGCGGTAGTTCGACGCGTCGGTGGAGTACTCGGCCCGCCGGCGGGTCGTGTCGTCCACCGCGCCGCGGACGGCCCCGCGCAGCGCGTGCACCACGTCCCGGACGTCCG
>JAPSIR010000012.1 GCA_031178625.1 Cellulomonas sp. | reverse complement strand
CCTCGGGCCGCGCGCAGTCGTCGGCCGTCACGCGCAGCACCGTCGAGCCGGCCTCGACGAGCGACCGCCGGCGCGGGTACCGGCGACCGTCCCAGGCCGCGCCGACCGTCCCAGGCCCAGGCCCAGGGCGGTGCGAGGTCGCAGGACCGTGCGACCTCGCGAGCACCTTCCGACGTCGCGAAACCGTGCGAGATCGGGGGGACGGTGCGACGTCGCAGAACCCTGCTAGGCCGCGGGCACCGTGCGAGGTCGCGGGAACCCGCGAGGTCGCGGGCTGGAGGCCGCGACCTCGACGGGGACCCGCGGCCCCGCGAGACGGAGGCGGGCGGGCCGGCATGTTGTTATACATGTTGTGTAACTAGTAGGGTGGGTGCGTGCTCTTCCGCATCGACACGTCCTCCGGCGACCCGCTGTACGCCCAGCTCGCCGCGCAGGTCCGCTCCGGCGTCGCCCGGGGCGAGCTGCGCGCCGGCGAGCGCCTCCCCTCCGCGCGCGAGCTGGCGGCCTCGCTCGACGTCAACCTGCACACCGTGCTGCACGCGTACCAGGACCTGCGCGACGAGGGCGTGATCGAGCTGCACCGCGGCCGCGGCGCCGTCGTCGCGGCCCGCGCGGGCACCGACCTCACCGACCTGCACGCCGCCGTCGAGCGTGTCGCGCAGGTCGCCCGCCGGCTCGGCGTCGCACCCGAGACCGTCACGACCCTCGTCAAGGAGGCCCTGCGATGACCGCACCCCGCACCCCTGCGCCCGCCCGCCACCGCCTCGCCACGGTGCTGCTCTGCGGCGCCGTGCCCCTGGCCGTGGTCGGCACCTCCGCGGCCGTCGCCCTGTCGTGGGCCCCGGAGCTGCCCGACCCCGTCGCGGTCCACTGGGGCCCGTCCGGCGTGGACGGCTACGGCTCCCTCCGGGGGCTCGTCCTGGGGACGGCCGCGATCGCGCTCGTGGTCGCCGCCGCGGCGCTGGTGCTCGCGCTCGTCGCCGGTCGGCAGGCGTCGGTCCGACGCATGTCGGCGGGCCTCGCGACCGGCCTGGCCGTCGCCTTGTCGGCGCTGGTCCTCGGCGTGCTGCACGCGCAGCGCGGGCTCGCGGACGCCGGCGCGGTCGGCGACGTGGGCGGCGCCGTCGGGCTCATGATCGCCTGCGGGCTCGCTGCCGGCGCGCTGGCCGCGTGGGCCACCCCGGGCGACCGGCCGCGACCCACCGGGGCACCCGTCGCCCCCGGCGCGCCGCGGGTCCCGCTCGGCGAGCACGAGCGCGCCGCGTGGGCGCGGACCGCCTCGGGGCGTCCCGGCCTGGTCATCGGCGGCGCGGCGACCGCCCTCGTCGGCGTCCTCGCCGTGGCGCTCCAGCTGCCTGCGCTGTGGCTGCTGGTCGTCGCCCTGGTGGCTCTGCTCGGCTCCATGACGGTCTTCCGCGTGCGGGTCGACGCCACGGGCCTGACCGCCCGGTCCGCCCTCGGCTGGCCGACGCTGCGCGTCCCGCTCGACGAGGTCGAGGAGGCGCGCGCCACCGCCGTGGACCCGCTCGCCGAGTTCGGCGGCTGGGGCTACCGGGTGGGCGCCGGCGGACGCGTGGGTGTCGTGCTGCGTCGCGGCGAGGCCCTCGAGGTGCGGCGCACCGGCGACCGCGTGACGGTGGTGACCGTGGACGACGCCGCGACGGCGGCCGCGCTCCTCAACACGCTGGCGGACCGGTCGCGGCGGGCTACCCGCGGGTAACGTGGCCGCTCGAGAGCAGCCGGACGGCCGCGCACGCGCCGGCCGTCCGGCTGCGCGAAGCCGGCCGACCGGCTGCGCAGGAGCCGGCCGACCGGCCGGCCGTCGAGGGCGACGGAGGACCACCGATGCGACTGGGCTACCACACCGGCTACTGGTCGGCGGGCCCGCCGCCGGGCGCGCAGGAGGCCGTGCGGGCCGCCGACGAGCTCGGGCTCGACTCCGTGTGGACGGCCGAGGCGTACGGGTCGGACGCGTTCACGCCGCTCGCGTGGTGGGGGGCCGGCACCCGCCGCGTCCGGCTCGGCACCGCGATCGCGCAGATCTCCGCCCGGACGCCGACCGCGACCGCGATGGCGGCGCTCACGCTCGACCACCTCTCCGGCGGGCGGTTCGTGCTCGGGCTCGGGGCGTCCGGGCCGCAGGTCGTCGAGGGCTGGTACGGCCAGCCCTACCCGCGCCCTCTCGCCCGCACGCGGGAGTACGTCGCCGTGGTCCGGCAGGTGCTGGCGCGCGAGGCGCCCGTGCACTTCGAGGGCGACTTCTACCGGCTGCCGCTGCCGGCCGACGAGGGGGCGGGGCTGGGCAAGGCGCTGCGGTCCACCGTCCACCCGCTGCGCGCCGACCTGCCGATCCACCTCGCCGCCGAGGGACCGAAGAACGTGTCCCTCGCGGCGGAGGTCGCGGACGGCTGGTTGCCGCTCTTCTACTCGCCCCGGATGGACGCGGAGTACCGGACCCGGCTGGCCGACGGCTTCGCGCGGCGCGCCGGCGCGCTGCGGCCCGCCGAGGAGTTCGAGGTCGTCGCGACGGTGCCCGTGGTCCTCGGCGCGTCCGTCGAGGAGGCCGCCGACCTGGTCCGCCCGTTCGTCGCGCTGTACGCCGGCGGCATGGGCGCGAAGGGCGCGAACTTCCACCGCGACGTGCTCGACCGGCTGGGGTACGGCGCGGCGTGCGACGAGATCCAGGCGCACTTCCTCGCCGGCGACCGGGCGAGGGCCGCGGCCGCCGTGCCGACCGAGCTCGTGCGGGACGTGGCCCTCGTCGGCACGGAGGACGACGTGCGCGCGCAGCTGCCCGCGTGGCGCGGCACGGCCGTGACGACCGTGCTGGCGCAGACCGACCCGCGCACGCTCCCGCGGCTCGCGGCGCTGTGGTCGGAGGCGTTCGCCCCGGCCTGAGCCGGCCTCGCGACGGCGGACGGGACGGGCTGTCCGCCGTCCCGGCGCGCCCGGACGACGGACGTGCGTTGCCGCGACCTGGACGTCTGGCTAGAGTGCGTCCGAGACGTGGTCATCGCGTCTCGCTAAGTGAGACAACCGGAGGGAGGACGTCGTGACCGCCACCCGCGTGCCGCTCCGCCCCTCCGTCGTCATGTGTCGGTGCTGTCGGTCGTGCTGCCGCACGTCCTGCACCGGCGCCCGCTGACCCCAGCACGCCGACCCGCCCCCGCGGGTCACCGCCGGTGCCCGCCCCCCCGTGGGCGCCCGGCCCGCCGGACGCCCCCCGCCCAGACCCCGGGACGTCCCCATGGCCCTCACCACCCCGGCCCGCACGCGCGCCGACCGACCGGCGCACGGCGTCGTGCTGCACGACGTGCGCCGCACGTTCCCCACGCCCACGGGCGGTCGGCCGGTGCTCCGCGGCGTCGACGTCGAGCTGCGCGCCGGCGAGATCGTCGCGCTCGTGGGCCCGTCCGGGTGCGGCAAGTCGACGCTCCTGCGGCAGGTCAGCGGCCTCGACATCCCTGACGGCGGCCGCGTGCTGCTCGACGGCACGCCCGTGGCCGGCATCGACCGGCGCACCGCCGTGGCCTTCCAGGAGCCGCGCCTGCTGCCGTGGCGCACGCTCGCGCAGAACGTCGCCCTCGGCCTGCCCGCCGGCACGCCGAAGGACGCCGGGCGCGCGCGTGTCGCCGAGCTCCTGCGGCTCATGGGGCTCGAGGAGTCAGCCGGCCTGCGTCCGCGCCAGGTCTCGGGCGGGATGGCGCAGCGCGCCTCCCTCGCCCGGGCGCTGGCCCGCAACCCCGGCGTGCTGCTGCTCGACGAGCCGTTCGGCGCGCTCGACGCGCTGACCCGGCTGCGCATGCAGGACCTCCTGCTCGACGTCCACGCGGCCGAGCCGGCGACGGTCCTGCTCGTCACGCACGACGTCGAGGAGGCGCTGTACCTCGCGGACCGCGTGCTGCTGCTCCGCTCCCTCGTCGCCGCCCCCGACGACGCGCCGAGCGTCGCACGCGTCATCGACGTGCCCGGCCGGCGCCCGCGCGACCGCGCCGACCAGCGGCTGGCCGAGCTCCGCGCCGAGCTCCTCGAGGGGCTCGGCGTCGCGACGCACCACGTCCGGCCCGGCGACGCCGACGACCACCACTCCATCTGACCCCCTCCCTGTACCCGGCCGACCGGCCGCCTCCCCGAGAAGGACCACCGATGACCCTGCGCACCTCCGTCCCCACCACCGCGCTGGCCCTCGCGACCGCCCTGGCGCTGGCCGGCTGCGTGCCCGGCGAGGGCTCCGCACCGGCCGCGGCCGACCCGACCGGCGCGTCCACCGACGCCGCCGGCTGGAGCACC
The DNA here is from genome assembly GCA_031178625.1 of Cellulomonas sp. Lineage (GTDB taxonomy): Bacteria > Actinomycetota > Actinomycetes > Actinomycetales > Cellulomonadaceae > Cellulomonas. Next base: position 28,591 of record JAPSIR010000012.1, on the reverse strand, counting down.
GACACGCTCGACATCGACTTCGCCACGTACAACCCGCTGAGCCTCGTCATCAAGGACCAGGGCTGGCTCGAGGAGACGTTCGGCGACGACGTCACCGTGAACTGGGTGCAGTCGGCCGGGTCCAACAAGGCCAACGAGGCGCTGCGCGCGGGTGCCGTCGACGTCGGCTCGACGGCCGGGTCCGCGGCGCTGCTCGCCCGCTCGAACGGCTCGCCGATCCGCACGATCGACATCTACTCGCAGCCCGAGTGGTCGGCCATCGTCGTCCCGGCCGGCTCGGACGTCACGTCGGTCGCGGACCTGGCGGGCCGGTCCGTCGCCGCGACCAAGGGCACGGACCCGTACTTCTTCCTCCTCCAGTCGCTCGAGGAGGCCGGCGTCCCGCTGGACCAGGTCGAGGTGCAGAACCTGCAGCACGCGGACGGCCGCACGGCGCTCGAGCAGGGCTCCGTCGACGCGTGGTCGGGGCTCGACCCGATCATGGCCGCGAGCGAGGCGGAGTCGGGCACGCGTCTGATCTACCGCAACATCGACTTCAACACGTACGGGTTCCTCAACGCGACCGAGGAGTTCCTCGAGGCGAGCCCCGACGTCGCGCAGGCGGTCGTCGACGCGTACGAGAAGGCGCGGGCGTGGGCGCAGGAGAACCCCGACGAGGTCGTCGCGATCCTCGCCGAGGTCGCCGGGATCGACCCCGCGGTGGCCGCGAAGGTCATCGGCGAGCGGACCAACCTCGCCGTCGACCCCGTGCCGGGCGACGCGCAGCGCGAGGTGCTCGAGGTGGTCGGCCCGATCTTCGTCGAGTCCGGCGACGTCGCGAGCCAGGACCACATCGACACGGCGCTCGAGGAGCTGTTCGAGCCGACGTTCGCGCAGGAGGCCGACCCCAGCCGCATCGCCGGCTGACCCGGCCGCGGCGCCCCGCTCCCCCGGCGGGGCGCCGCGGAACCGCCCGTCCCTCCTCGTCCCCCAGGAGCAGCCTTGACCCACCACGCCGCCGGGACAGGCCCCGGCCCCGTCACGGACCACGCGGGCCGCCCGCTGCGGGCGCTGAACCCGTTCGACGCCGCCCGCGACGCCGACGCCGTACCCGCCGCCGCGGCACCCGGCGAGGCGCCCGGCGCGCGCCGGCCCCGCGGCGGGTTCTGGTCGCGCCCGGTCGTCCGCGTCGTCGGCGGCGCGGTGCTGCCGCTGCTCCTGCTCGGCGTGTGGCACGCCGTCACCACCGGCGGCCTGGTGCCGCCGTACCAGCTGCCCACGCCGCTGTCCGTGTGGGACGCGGCTCTCGACCTGGTGGCCCGCGGGCAGCTGCAGACGCACGTCGCGATCTCCGTGCAGCGCGTGCTCGTCGGCTTCGTCGTCGGCGCGGCGGCCGGCCTCGTCCTGGGTTCCCTCGTCGGGCTCTCGCGGGCCGCCGACGTCCTGCTCGCGCCGCTGCTCGGCGGCGTGCGCGCCGTGCCGTCGCTCGCGTGGGTGCCGCTGCTGATCCTGTGGCTGAAGATCGGTGAGGAGTCGAAGGTCACGCTCATCGCGATCGGCGCCTTCTTCCCCGTGTACACGACGGTCGCGGCGGCGCTGCGGCACGTCGACCCGCACCTCGTCGAGGCGGGCCGGGCCTTCGGGCTCCGCGGCGTTCGGCTGCTGCAGACGGTGCAGCTCCCGGCGGTGCTGCCGTCGGTGCTGTCGGGGCTGCGCCTCGCCCTCGCGCAGGCGTGGCTGTTCCTCGTCGCCGCGGAGCTCATCGCGTCGTCGATGGGCCTCGGCTTCCTGCTCAACGACTCGCAGCAGAACGGCCGCGTCGACCGCATCCTGCTCGCCATCGTGCTGCTCGCGCTGCTGGGCAAGCTGTCCGACTCGCTCGTCGCCCTCGGCGAGCGCGCCCTGCTGCGGAGGTACGCATGAGCACCATCACGGCCCTGCAGACCGAGACGCGCACGTACGCGCCGCCGGCCGACCTCGCGGCGGCCGCCAACGTCGGACCCGACGCGTGGGAGCGCGCGGACGCCGACCCGGTGGCGTTCTGGGAGGACGCCGCGCGCCGCCTGCGGTGGGACGAGCCGTGGCACACCGCGCACACGTGGGCGCCGCCGGTGCCCGTGCCCGGCGGTGCCGAGGACGAGCTGACGGTCCCGGAGGCGCGCTGGTTCGTCGGCGGGCGGCTCAACGTCGCGGTCAACTGCGTCGACCGGCACGTCGACGAGGGCCGCGGCGACGTCGTCGCGCTGCACGTCGAGGGCGAGCGCGGTGACCGGCGCTCGCTGACGTACGCCGAGCTGCAGCGCGAGGTCGCGCGCGCGGCCAACGCCCTGACGGCGCTGGGCGTCGGGCCGGGCGACCGCGTCGTCGTCTACCTGCCCGTGCTCGCCGAGACCGTCGTCGTGACGCTCGCGATCGCGCGGATCGGCGCGGTGCACTCGCTCGTCTTCGGCGGGTTCTCGGCCGAGGCGCTGCGGTTCCGCGTGCAGGACACCGGCGCGAAGGTGCTCGTGACGAGCGACGGCCAGGTCCGACGCGGCGTCGACGTCGAGGTCAAGTCGACCGCCGACGCGGCGGTCGCGGGGCTCGACCACGTCGAGCACGTGCTCGTCGTGCGCCGCACCGGGCAGGACGTGCCGTGGACCGACGGCCGGGACGTCTGGTGGCACGACGTCGTGGACACCGCGCCCGACGTGCACGAGGCGGCGTCGTTCGACGCCGAGCACCCGCTGTTCGTGATCTACACGTCCGGCACGACCGGCAGGCCGAAGGGGCTGGTGCACACCTCGGGCGGCTACCTCGCGCACGCGGCGTGGTCGTACTGGGCGGCGTTCGACCACAAGCCCGACGACGTCCACTGGTGCACCGCGGACCTCGCGTGGGTGACCGCGCACACGTACGTGCTGTACGGGCCGCTCGCGAACGGCGCCACGCAGGTGATCTACGAGGGCGTCCCGGACGCCCCGCACCGCACCCGGCACCTCGAGGTCGTCGAGCGCTACGGCGTGACGACGTACTACACCGCGCCGACCCTCATCCGGACGTTCATGACGTGGTTCGGCGAGGACCTGCCGACGCGCGCCGACGGCACACCGTACGACCTGTCGACGATCCGCCTGCTGGGCACGGTCGGCGAGGCGATCAACCCCGAGGCGTGGGTGTGGTTCCGGCGCACGTTCGGCGCCGACCGCGCACCCGTGGTGGACACCTGGTGGCAGTCCGAGACCGGCGCCGCGATGATCGCGCCCCTGCCCGGCGTCACGACGCTCAAGCCCGGGTCGGCCACGCGGCCGCTGCCGGGCGTCGCCGCCAAGGTCGTGGACGACGACGGCGTCGAGGTCGGACCCGGGCAGGGCGGGTTCCTCGTCGTCGAGCGCCCGTGGCCCGGCATGGCCCGCACGGTGTGGCGCGACCCGCAGCGCTACCTCGACGCCTACTGGCGCCGGTTCGCGGGCCACGGCCCGGCCGGCGCGTACTTCCTCGCGGGCGACGGCGCGTCGTACGACGAGGACCGGTACGTGTGGCTGCTGGGCCGCATCGACGACGTCATCAACGTCTCCGGCCACCGCCTGTCCACCATCGAGGTCGAGTCCGCGCTCGTCGCGCACCCGGCCGTCGGCGAGGCCGGCGTCGCCGGCGTCGCGGACCCCGTGACGGGTCAGGCGATCGCCGCGTTCGTCGTGCCGAGCAGGCCGCCGGGCGAGGTCGACGACCACGCCGCGTGGCTCGCCGCCGCAGCCGACGTGCGGGAGGCGCTGCGCGCGCACGTCGCCGCGGAGATCGGACCGGTCGCCAAGCCCCGCCACGTGCTGGTGGTGCCCGAGGTCCCCAAGACGCGATCGGGCAAGATCATGCGTCGGCTGCTCACGCAGCTCGTCGAGGGCACGCCCCTCGGCGACACCACGTCGCTGCAGAACCCGTGGGCCGTCGACCAGGTGGCCACGCTCGTCGCGGCCGCCGGCCTGCGCACCCCGTCCCGACCCGCACCACCGCCGCCCCCGCGGCACCGTCCCCCGACAGGAGCACCGTGAGCGACCACCGCTTCGGCTTCCGCACCCGCGCCCTGCACGCCGGCGGCATCCCCGACGCCGCGACCGGCGCGCGGGCCGTGCCGATCTACCAGACGACGTCCTTCGTCTTCCAGGACACCGCCGACGCCGCGAACCTGTTCGCGCTGCAGAAGTACGGGAACATCTACTCCCGCATCGGCAACCCGACGGTCGCCGCGCTCGAGGAGCGCATCGCGTCCCTCGAGGGCGGCATCGGCGCCGTCGCGACGTCGTCCGGCATGGCCGCGGAGTTCATCACGTTCGCCGCGCTCGTCGGCGCCGGCGACCACGTCGTCGCGTCCGCGCAGCTGTACGGCGGCACCGTCACGCAGCTGGACGTGACGCTGCGCCGGTTCGGCGTCGAGACGACGTTCGTGCGCGGCACCGACCCGGCGGACTACGCCGCCGCGATCCGGCCCGAGACGAAGGTCGTCTACACCGAGGTGGTCGCGAACCCGTCGGGCGAGGTCGCGGACCTCGCCGGTCTCGCCCAGGTCGCGCACGCGGCCGGCGTCCCGCTCGTCGTCGACTCCACGCTCACGACGCCGTACCTCGTCCGGCCGCTCGAGCACGGCGCCGACATCGTGATCCACTCGGCCACCAAGTTCCTCGGCGGGCACGGCACGACGCTGGGCGGCGTCGTCGTCGAGTCCGGCCGGTTCGACTGGGGCAACGGGAAGTTCCCGCAGATGACCGAGCCCGTCGCCTCCTACGGCGGCGTGCGGTGGTGGGAGAACTTCGGCGAGTACGGGTTCCTCACCAAGCTGCGCTCCGAGCAGCTGCGCGACATCGGCCCCGCGCTGTCCCCCCAGTCCGCGTTCCAGCTGCTGCAGGGCGTCGAGACGCTGCCGCAGCGGCTCGACGCGCACCTCGCCAACGCGCGCGTCGTCGCGGAGTGGCTCGAGGCCGACCCGCGCGTCGGCTACGTGCTGTGGGCCGGCCTGCCGTCGCACCCGCACCACGACCGCGCGCGCGACCTGCTGCCGCTCGGGCCCGGCTCGGTGTTCGCGTTCGGCCTGCGGGAGACCGCGGAGCTGCCCGGCCGCGAGGTGGGGCGCCGGTTCATCGAGGGCCTGCAGCTCGCGAGCCACCTCGCCAACGTGGGCGACGCCCGCACGCTCGTCATCCACCCCGGGTCGACGACGCACCAGCAGCTGTCGGCCGACCAGCTCGTCGCCGCGGGGGTCCCGGAGGACCTCGTGCGCATCAGCGTCGGCCTCGAGGACGCGGAGGACATCGTGTGGGACCTCGACCAGGCGCTGACGGCCGCGACCGGGCTCGACCGGTCGGGCGCGCCCGTGGCCGGCGCCGCGGACGCGACGGCGGTGGCCCGGTGAGCGCCCGCACGTGGCAGGGGCCGAGCGCCCCGGAGCGCCTGTCCATCCTGCGCGGCACGCGGTCGATCGCGATCGTGGGGGCGTCGGCGAACCCGGCCCGCGCGTCCTACTTCGTCTCCACCTACCTGCTGTCGAGCTCGCCGTACGACGTGTACTTCGTCAACCCCCGCGCCAGCGAGATCCTCGGCCGGCCCGTGTACCCGTCGCTCGACGCGCTGCCGGTCGTCCCCGACCTCGTCGACGTGTTCCGCCGGCACGACGACCTGCCGACCGTGCTCGACGAGACCGTCGCCGTGGGCGCGCGGACCCTGTGGCTCCAGCTGGGTTCGTGGCACGAGGACGTCGCGCGCCGCGGCGAGGAGGCCGGCCTGCAGGTCGTCATGGACCGGTGCGTGAAGATCGAGCACGCCCGGTTCCACGGCGGGCTGCACCTGGCCGGGTTCGACACGGGCGTCATCAGCTCGCGGCGCGCGCTCGGCTGACGCGCCGGCGCACCCGCACCCCGGAACCGGCGCCCCGGCCCGGTCGTCCTCGCGACGGCCGAGCCGGGCCCGCTCAGTCGTCCGGGAACCACACGGCGGCGCGCAGCCGCACCCGCGTGCCGTCGGCCGTCAGCGGCGTGCCCTCGGCACGCAGGTGCGCGAGCGCCTGCGCCCGGTGGTGCGCGGGCGGCGACCCCGCAGCGTTCACGACCCGCCACCACGGCACGTCGGCGGCACCGCGGGCGAGCACCTGCCCGACCTGCCGCGGGCCGCCGCGCGACGGGAGCCCGGCCGCGAGCGCACGGTCGGCCACGACCTCGGCGACGAGCCCGTACGTGATCGCACGCCCCGGGGGCACGGCCGCCACCACGTCGAGCACCGCGGCGGCGTACGCCTCGTCCACGGTCAGCCGCGCCGCACGACGACGACGGCCCGGTCGTCGTCCTCGCCCGTCCGGACGCCGGCCAGCACGGCCGCCGCACCCCCGCCGCCCGCCGCCACGACCTCCTCCACCACGCCGAGCAGCCGGTCCAGACCCTGGTCGACGTCCCGGCCCGGCGCCTCGACGAGCCCGTCGGTGTAGAGCACGACGGCGTCGCCGCGCGCCAGCACGCCGGTGCGCACGCCGGGCGCGATCCCCGCGACGACGCCGAGCGCGGGGCCGGCGGCGGTGGTGACCAGCTCCACCCGGCCCGTGGCGGCGTCGAGGTGCACCGGCGGCGGGTGCCCCGCGGACGCGACCGACCACGCGCCCGTGCGCAGGTCGACGGCGAGGTGCACGGCGGTCGCGAAGCCCTCGTCCCACCCCTGGTCCAGCAGGTAGGCGTTGGCAGCGGGGAGGAACCGGTCCGGCGGCATGGCGCCGAGCAGCCCGCCGAGCGCGCCCGACAGCTGCAGGGAGCGCACGCCGGCGGCCTGGCCCTTGCCGGAGACGTCGACGAGGGCGATCTCCAGGCGGTGCCCGTCGACGAGGCGCGTGGCCACGAAGTCGCCCGAGAAGCCGGCGCCGTGGGCGGACCGCACCTCGATGTCGACGTGCCAGCCCGGCGGCAGCGGCGGCACGCGGCCGCCCGCGGCGAGCCGGTCGCGCAGGTCCACGAGCATGAGCGCGCCGGGCGCCCCCTGCAGGCCCAGCCGTTCGCGCTCCCAGGCGAACACCAGCACCGCGCCGCACGCCAGCAGCAGGACGACGACCGCGCCCGGCGTCAGCGTCGGCACGGCGGCGAGCGTCAGCACGACCGCCACGACGAGCACGACGCCGACGACGGCGAGCAGGGCCCGCCACCGCAGCACGGAGGTCGCCACGACGAGGAGCAGGACGAACGACCCGGGCGCGAACCAGCGCGGGTCGCGCTCGACGCCGACGCCGAGTGCGACGGCGACCACGACGAGCAGCCCCACGAGCAGCCCCTGCGACCCCCACCCGGTGGCGCGCCGCAGGAGCCGGCGGGCGCGCGCACCGGCGCCGACGTCGTCGTGCCGGCGGGCGCTCATCCCATGAGGCTAGGCGGTGCCACGCGCCGCGCGGGAGCCGTGCCGCACGGGGAAAGGGGGTGCCGCGGCGACGAGGGCTCCGCCACGATGGCCCGCATGAGCGACCTCCCCGACGGCTACCGCCTCCTGCAGCTGCCCGCCGAGCGGCAGGACGAGTTCCTCGCCGTCGACCGGCTGGCCTTCGTCGTGGCGCCCGACCCGGCCGTCGACGACGTCGTGCCGTTCCCCGTGCCGGCCGACCGGATGGTCGGCGTCGAGGCGCCCGACGGCACGCTGGCAGCCGTCCACGGCTCCTACCCGTTCCACCTCCCGGTGCCCGGCGGCGTCGCGGCGTGCGCGGGCCTGACCTGGGTGGGCGTGCGCCCCGACCAGCGTCGGCGCGGGCTGCTGCGGGCCATGGTCCGCGCGCACCTCGACCGGTCGGTCGCACGCGGCGAGGTCGTCTCGGCCCTGTTCGCCGCGGAGGCGCCGATCTACGGGCGCTTCGGCTGGGGCAGCGCCGCCGACGACGTGCGCCTGACGGTGCGCCGGGGAGCGGCCCTGCGGCCCGTGCCCGGCAGCGAGGAGCTCACCGTGCGGGTCGAGCCGGCCGACGTGGAGCGCCACGGCGCGCTCGTCCACGACCTGCACGAGCGCGCCGGAGCGGGACGTCCCGGGTGGGCGACCCGGACGACGCCCGCGCTGCGCACCCGCGCGCTCGTCGACCCGGCGCCGTGGCGGGACGGCGCCGAGCCGCTGCTGATCGCCCTCGCGTCGGACGCCTCCGGACAGGTGCGGGGCGCGGCCACGTTCGCACGCCGTGCACGGTGGGAGCCGACGGGCCCGGCGGGCGTCGTGCGGGTCCGCGAGCTCGTCGCACCCGACGCCGCGACGACGCACCGGCTGTGGTCGTTCCTGCTCGACCTCGACCTCATGGCGACCGTCGAGACGCCGATGCTGCCGGTCGACGACGCGCTCCCCCAGCTGCTCCTCGACCCGCGCGCCGCGGCGGCCCGGCTCAGCGACAACGTGTGGGTGCGGCTGCTCGACCTCCCGGCCGCGCTGGCCGGCCGGCGGTACGCCGCGCCGGTCGACGTCGTGCTGGACGTGCGGGACGGCCTGCTGCCGGCCAACGCCGGCCGCTGGCGGCTCGTCGCCGACGCGTCGGGCACCGCGCGGGTCGGGCGGACCGACGCCGAGCCCGACGTCACGCTCGACGTCCGCGAGCTCGGCGCGCTGCACCTCGGCGGCCGGTCGCTGACGGCGCAGGCGCGCGCCGGGCTCGTCGCGGTGCGGGCCGGCGTGGACGTCGACGCGGTCGCGGCGGCGTTCGCGTGGCCGGTCGCGCCCGTGTGCAGCTGGATGTTCTGACGTCGCCGCGGCTCAGGCGCGGGAGCGCTCGTACGCCGCCATCTCGTCGATGCGGCGCTGGTGGCGCGCGTCGCCGCTGAACGGCTCGGCGACGAACGCGTCGACCAGCTCGAGCGCCTCGTCGACCGAGTGCTGGCGCGCACCGACGGCCACGACGTTGGCGTCGTTGTGCTGACGGCCGAGCCGGGCCGTGTCGAGGTTCCAGGCGAGCGCGGCGCGCACGCCCGTGACCTTGTTGGCCGCGATCTGCTCGCCGTTGCCGGAGCCGCCGATGACGACGCCGAGCGAACCCGGGTCGGCGACGACGGCCTCCCCGGCCGCGATGCAGAAGGACGGGTAGTCGTCCTCCTTGTCGTACTCGTGCGCGCCGTGGTCGACGACCTCGTGGTCGGCGGCGCGCAGGTGCTCGACGAGCGCGACCTTGAGCTCGTACCCGGCGTGGTCGGCGGCGACGTGGATGCGCATGGGGCCATCCTGCCGCAGCGTGCGGGCCGGCACGCGCACCCGTCCGTAGGCTGTCGCGCATGACCCGCAGCGGACTTCCCCTCGAGGACCTGGACCCGGCCGCCCGCCCCCAGGACGACCTGTACGCGCACGTGAACGGCCGGTGGTCGGCGTCGCACGTCATCCCCCCGGACCGTGCGATGGACGGCACGTTCCGCGCCCTCTACGACGAGGCGGAGCGGCAGGTCCGCGACATCATCACCGACGCGGCCGCCGCGGCGGTCGACGGCGACGCCGCGGGCGTCGAGGCCAAGATCGGCGCCCTGTACGCGAGCTTCATGGACACCGAGGCCGTGGAGGCGGCGGGCGTCGAGCCGCTGCGTGCGGACCTCGCGCTCGTCGACGGCGCGACGAGCCGCGACGCGCTGACGGACGCGCTGGGCGCGCTGCAGCGCACGGGCGGCGCCGGCGTCGTCGAGTTCTACGTCGACAACGACGCGAAGGACCCCGACACGTACGTGGTGCACCTCGTGCAGGGCGGGCTGGGCCTGCCCGACGAGGCGTACTACCGCGAGGAGCAGCACGCGGCGGTGCTGGCGGCGTACAGGCCGCACGTCGCGCGCATGCTCGACCTCGTGCGCGACGTGTCCGGCGTCGTCGCGGCGGGCGACCCGCAGGACCTCGCGAACCGCGTCGTCGCGCTCGAGACGCGCCTGGCGGCCGCGCACTGGGACGTCGTCAAGGACCGCGACGCCGACCTCACGTACAACGCGATGACGCTGGCCGAGCTGGCGCATCGGGCACCCGGCTTCGACTGGCGCGCGTGGGCGGCGGCGCTCGGCGCGCCCGCGGGTGCGCTCGACCGGCTCGTCGTGCGGGAGCCGTCGTTCGCGGAGGCGTTCGCGCAGGCGTGGGCCGAGGTCCCGCTCGCCGACTGGCAGGCGTGGGCGACGTACCACGTCGTGTCGTCGCGTGCGCCGTACCTCACCGAGGCGCTCGTGCAGGCGAACTTCGACTTCTACGGGCGCACGCTCACGGGCACGCAGGAGATCCGGGACCGCTGGAAGCGCGGCGTCGGCCTGGTGCAGGGCGCGCTGGGCGAGGCGGTCGGCAAGGTCTACGTCGAGCGCCACTTCCCGCCCACGCACAAGGAGCGCATGGACGCCCTCGTCGGCCACCTCGTCGAGGCGTACCGCGAGTCGATCGAGCGCCTGGACTGGATGGGCGAGGAGACGCGCGCCAAGGCGCTCGCCAAGCTCGACGCGTTCACGCCGAAGATCGGTTACCCCGTCCGCTGGCGCGACTACTCGGCGCTCGACGTCCGCGCCGACGACCTGCTCGGCAACGTGCGCCGCGCCAACGCGTTCGAGCAGGACCGTGAGCTCGCGAAGATCGGCAGGCCGATCGACCGCGACGAGTGGTTCATGACCCCGCAGACGGTCAACGCCTACTACAACCCGGGCATGAACGAGATCGTCTTCCCCGCGGCGATCCTGCAGCCGCCGTTCTTCGACGCGGACGCGGACGACGCCGTGAACTTCGGCGGCATCGGCGCGGTCATCGGCCACGAGATCGGCCACGGGTTCGACGACCAGGGGTCGAAGTACGACGGCGACGGCCGGCTCGAGGACTGGTGGACGGCCGAGGACCGCGCCGAGTTCGAGCGGCGCACGAAGGCCCTCGTCGACCAGTACTCCGGCTACTCGCCCGCGCAGCTCGGGGGCAGCCACCACGTCAACGGTGAGCTCACGGTCGGCGAGAACATCGGCGACCTCGGCGGCCTGGCGATCGCGATCACGGCGTACCGCATCGCCCTCGGCCGCCCGCTCGAGGAGGCGCCCGTCCTCGACGGGTACACCGGCCTGCAGCGCGTGTTCCTCGGCTGGGCGCAGTCGTGGCGCACGAAGGGCCGCGACGAGGAGGTCATCCGGCGGCTGGCGATCGACCCGCACGCGCCGGACGAGTTCCGCTGCAACGGCGTCGTCCGCAACATCGACGAGTTCTACACGGCGTTCGACGTGCAGCCGGGCGACGCCCTGTGGCTCGACCCGGAGGAGCGCGTGCACATCTGGTGACGCGCCGCGCCGGTGCCCCGTCCCGCGGGCGGGGCACCGGGCGCGCCGTCCCGGCAGCTCGGTCAGGGCAGCTCGGTCAGGGCAGCTCGGTCCAGTCCGCGCGCGCGAGCCGGAACCCGACGCCGCCCGACCCCGTGCACGTGACGCCGTCGGTGCCCGAGCGGCACGTGTACTCGCCGACGGACTCCTGCGAGCCGTACTCGAGCACCGGGACGCCGGCTCCGGCGGCGACCGGCGGGTCGCCCTCGACGCACACGAACGCGAAGCCCTGCGCGTCGAGGCGCACGACGTTGCCGGTCGTGCCCGCGCAGCCCGCGACCTCCGGCGCCGCGTACGTGAAGCTCGCGATGCGGCACTCCACCCCGCCCGCGGTCATGTCGCAGGCGATGTTGCCGCTGGGCAGCGCGAACGCCACCGCCTCGACGACCTCCTCCGCCTCCGGCGTCGCGGCGCCCGGCGCGGTCGGGGAGGCCGTCACCTCCCCCGCGCCGCCGTCGCCACCACCCCGCGGCACCACGAAGAACAGCACCACGAGCAGCACCACGAGGACGGCGTCCACGGCGAGGAACGCCCGCATGCCGGGCGTCAGCCCGGCGAACCCGCGCCCGGCCATCAGGACCCCCGCACCGCCGCCGCGTCGGCGTCGGTCAGGATCGGCCCGACGGTGCGGGTGCGCTTGAGCTCGTAGAAGCCGGGCACGCTGGTCATGAGCGCGAGGCCGTCGAAGAGCCGGCCCGCGTCCTCGCCCTTCGGGGCGGGCGTGATGACGGGGCCGAAGTACCCGACGCCGTCGATCGCGACGACCGGCGTGCCGACCTCGTCGCCGACGAGCTCGATCGCGCGCGCGTGCGACGCGCGCAGCAGGTCGTCCACCTGCTGCGTGCCCGCCACCTCCGCGAGCGACGCGGGCAGACCGACCTCGGCGAGCGACTCCGCGACGACCGCGTCGGTGTCGCGGCGGCCGCCGGGGTGCCGGCGCGTGCCCATCGCGTCGTACAGCGGCTTGAGCACCTCGTCGCCGTGGTCGCGCGCCGCCGCGACCAGCACGCGCACGGGTCCCCAGGCGGCGTCCATCGAGCGGCGGTAGTCCTCGGGCAGGTCACGGCCCTCGTTGAGGACCGACAGGCTCATGACGTGCCAGCGGACCTCGACGTCGCGCACGCGCGCGACCTCGTCCATCCACCGCGACGTCATCCACGCCCACGGGCAGGCGGGGTCGAACCAGAAGTCGACGACGGGCACGGGTGCTCCTTCCGACAGGGGGCGACGGGCGCCCTCGGGCGGGGCGTCGGCGTCGCGCGGGGGCAAGCCCATCACACCCGGTCGGGAGCGGCGAAACCGGACGTGCACGGACCGCCGGCGCGCACGGGCGGCCGTGGCATGATCGATCGCCGCACCACCCCTCGCGGCCACCGCCGCCGACCGATCGGAGCCGATCCGTGCCCGGAGAGAACCTCACCCGCGCCGAGGCCGCCGAGCGCGCCTCCGTCGTGCGCACCCACGCGTACGACGTCGTGCTGGACCTGACGACGAGCCCCAAGACGTTCGGGTCCACGACGACGGTGCGGTTCTCCGCCACGCCGGGCGCCAGCACGTTCGTGGACCTCGTCGCGCCCGCCGTGCACGAGGTCGTGCTGAACGGCCGCGCGCTCGACCCGGCCGAGGTCGTGTCCGACTCCCGCATCCGCCTCGACGACCTCGCCGCGGAGAACGAGCTCCGCGTCGTCGCGGACTGCGCCTACATGCACACGGGCGAGGGCCTGCACCGGTTCGTCGACCCGGTGGACGACGAGGTCTACCTGTACAGCCAGTTCGAGGTCGCCGACTCGCGCCGCGTGTTCGCCGTCTTCGAGCAGCCCGACCTCAAGGCCGAGTTCACGTTCACCGTGACCGCGCCCGCCCACTGGACCGTCGTGTCGAACTACCCGCAGGTGGGCGAGCCGGAGCGCGTCGAGGGCGGGCAGAACCGCAACGGCGGGCGCGACGAGGGCACCGCGACGTGGCGGTTCGAGCCGACCCCGCGCCTGTCGTCGTACGTCACCGCGGTCATCGCGGGGCCGTACCACGGCGAGCACGACTCCCTCGTGAGCTCCGACGGCCGGACGATCCCGCTCGGCGTGTACTGCCGCGCCTCCCTCGCGCAGCACCTCGACACCGACAACATCCTCGACGTCACGCGTGCGGGCTTCCGCTTCTACGAGGAGCGGTTCGGCGTCGCGTACCCGTTCGCGAAGTACGACCAGCTGTTCGTGCCCGAGTTCAACGCGGGCGCCATGGAGAACGCCGGCGCGGTGACGTTCCTCGAGTCGTACGTCTTCCGCTCCAAGGTGCCCGAGGCCACGGTCGAGCGCCGGGCCGTGACGATCCTGCACGAGCTCGCGCACATGTGGTTCGGCGACCTCGTCACGATGCGCTGGTGGGACGACCTGTGGCTCAACGAGTCGTTCGCGGAGTACGCGTCGACGCTCGCGACCGCCGAGGCTACGCCCTGGACCGCCGCGTGGACGACGTTCTCGTCGCTCGAGAAGTCGTGGGCGTACCGCCAGGACCAGCTGCCCTCCACGCACCCGATCGTCGCCGACATGCGCGACCTCGAGGACGTCGAGGTCAACTTCGACGGCATCACGTACGCCAAGGGCGCCTCGGTGCTCAAGCAGCTCGTCGCGTGGGTGGGCCAGGAGCAGTTCTTCGCCGGCGTGCGCGCGTACTTCGCCACGCACGCGTGGGGCAACACGCAGCTGCGGGACCTGCTGTCCGAGCTCGAGGCGACGAGCGGCCGCGACCTGTCCGCGTGGTCGGCGCTGTGGCTCGAGAAGGCCGGCGTCACGTTGCTGCGCCCCGAGCTCCAGGTCGACGACGCGGGCGTGATCACGTCGTTCGCGGTGGTCCAGGAGGTCCCCGACGAGCACCCGACGCAGCGGCCGCACCGCCTCGCGATCGGCGGCTACGACGTGCAGGACGTCGACGGCGCACCGCGCCTGGTGCGGACCGTGCGCGTCGAGCTCGACGTCGACGGCCCGCGCACCGAGGTGCCCGACCTCGTCGGCCGCGCGCGCCCGGACCTGCTGCTCGTCAACGACGACGACCTCGCGTACGCGAAGGTCCGCCTCGACGCGCAGTCGATGGCCACGGCCATCGCGCACCTGGGCGCGTTCACGGACTCGCTGCCCCGCACGCTCGTGTGGGCGGCGGCGTGGGACGCGACCCGCGACGGCGAGACGCCGCCGCGCGACTTCGTCGACCTCGTGCTCGGCAACGTCGCGCACGAGACCGACTCGTCCGTCGTCCTCGTGCTGCTTCGCCAGCTCGCGACGACGCTCGACCTCTACGTCGCGCCCGAGCACCGGGAGGCGACGTCGGTGGCCGCCGCGGACCGCCTGCTCGCGCTCGCGGAGGCGGCGCCCGCCGGCTCCGACCAGCAGCTGCAGCTCGTCAAGGCGTTCGCGGGCCGGGCCCGCACCGACGCCCAGCTGGACGCGGTCGCCGACCTGCTCGACGGCCGGCGTGCGCTGGAGGGCCTGTCGGTCGACACCGACCTGCGCTGGGAGCTGCTGACGGCGCTGGTCGCCGGCGGCCGGGCCGGCGAGACCGACGTGGCGGCCCAGCTGTCCCAGGACGCCACGGCGACGGGCCAGCGGGCGGCCGCGGCGGCCCGGGCCGCCCTGCCCACCCCGGAGGCCAAGGAGCGCGCCTGGGCCGCCGTCGTCACCGGCGACGAGCTGCCCAACGCGCTGCAGGCCGCCACCATCAGCGGCTTCGCGCGCGTGCACGACGTCGCGCTGCTGCTGCCGTGGGTGGAGCCGTACTTCGCGGACCTCGAGCGCGTGTGGACGCAGAAGACGAACGAGATGGCCCAGAACGTCGTCCTGGGCCTGTACCCGACGCTGCTGGCGGACCACGCGGACGTCGACGTGCTCGGCGCCACGGACGCGTGGATCGAGGCGCACCCCGACGCCCCGCCGGCGCTGCGTCGTCTGGTCGGCGAGTCGCGGGACGGGGTCCGCCGGGCGCTCGCCGCGCAGGACGCGGACCGCCTCCGCGGCTGACCGACCGCACCCCGGCCACGGTCCGGGCGCACGAGGGGCGACGCGCGGTGCGCGTCGCCCCTCGTCGCCCCGGCGGGCCCCGCGGCGTCGGCGCGGCGACCCACGACGTGCACCGACGCACGCCTCGGCCGAGGTCAGCGGGCGCGCGCCACCGCGCGCAGGAAGGCCGCGGCCTCCCGGGGCGAGCCGAGCCGCACGACCCGGGTCGTCCCGGCGGCCGCGAGCGCGGCGTACCGGTCGCGGTAGTCGTCGTGCATCGTCCACGCCCAGCGGACGATGTTGTGCTCCGGGTCGCGGCGCAGCACGTTCGACAGGCGCTCGCGGTTGCCGTGCCAGAGCTCCTGGCGGGTGATCCCGCGGCGGAGCGTGCGGCGCACGACCCGCGCCATGACCGTGCGCCGCGGGTAGTCGAGCCACACGACGGTGTCGGCGTCGTCCAGCATGCCGTCGAGCCGGGACCGCCAGTTGCCGTCGACCACCCAGCCGGGCGCGCCCGCGAGCCGGCCGGCGAGGTCGGCGCGGCCCTCCGCCGCGTCGCGGTGCACCCAGCCCGGCGCCCAGAACACGTCGTCGAGCTCCACGTGCGGCACGCCGAGCGCACCCGCGAGCGCCCGCGCGTACGTCGTCTTGCCCGCGCCGGAGTTGCCCACCACGCGCACGCGCCGCGGGAGCGGGTCCGGTGCCGCGGGCGCCGGACCGGCGGTCATCCCTCGTTCATGACGCGCGCCAGCGACGCGAGCCGCGGGCTCGTCATCAGGTCCTCGAGGAGCACGACGGTGCCGGTGCCGTCGGCGAGCGGCACCTTCCAGTTCGGGTACTCCTGGTCGGTGCCCGGCTGGTTCTGCGCGCGCCGCTCCCCCACCGCGTCGGCGAGCGAGACGCCCACCAGCACGGACGGCGTCGCGAGCACCCAGCGGTGCAGCGCCTCGACGACCTCACGCTCCGACGGGTCGCCGCCGAGCACGCCGCGCTCGCGCAGCGCGTCGAGCATGCGCTCGCGCTCCGCCACGGCCTCGGCCTGCACCTCCCGCAGCGGCTTGGTGAGCAGGCCGAGCCGGTCGCGCAGCTGCACGTGCTCGCCCGCGAGGTACCCCGCGGTCGGCGGCAGGTCGTGCGTGGTGACGGTCGCGAGCACCTCGCGGCGGTACCGCTCGGGCGGCAGCGGGCCCTCGGCCGTCTGCTCGAACCACAGGACGGACGTGCCGAGCACCCCGCGCTCCGCGAGGTAGTCGCGGACCCACGGCTCGACGGTGCCGAGGTCCTCGCCGATGACGACGGCGCCGGCGCGGTGCGCCTCCAGGGCCAGGATGCCGACGAGCGCCTCGTGGTCGTAGCGGACGTACGCGCCCTCGGCCGCGCCGTTGCCCTCCGGCACCCACCACAGCCGGAACAACCCGATGACGTGGTCGATGCGGATCGCGCCCGCGTGCCGCAGCACCGTGCGCAGCATGTCGCGGTAGGGCCGGTACGCGGCGCGGGCCAGCTCGGTCGGGTGCCACGGCGGCTGCGACCAGTCCTGCCCCTGCTGGTTGTACATGTCGGGCGGGGCACCCACCGAGGCGCCGGTCGCGAGCACGTCGCGCAGCGCCCACGAGTCCGCGCCGACGGGGTGCACGCCCACCGCGAGGTCGTGCATGATCCCGAGCGTCATGCCGCCGTCGAGCGCGGCCTGCTGCGCGCGGCCCAGCTGCTCGTCGGCGACCCACTGCAGCCACGACCAGAAGCGCACGCGGTCCGCCAGCTCGACGGCGGCCGCGACCACCTCGTCCGACCACGGGTCGTGCAGCGGCGCCGACCACGTCTCGGGCGGCCCGTACCGCTCGACGAGCGCGCACCACAGCGCGAACGTGCGCAGGCCCTCGCCCTGCTCCTCGACGAACGCGTCGAACGCGGCCTGCCGCGCGGCCGACCGCGGCTGCGCGAACACCACCTCGAGGGCGGCGCGCTTCGCCGCCCAGGCGATGTCCCGGTCGATGGGACCGGGGTCGGTGTCGAGCGGCAGCACGGGCTCCCCCGCCCACTCGACGAGCGCGCGGTCCGCGGCCGACAGGTACCCCGTCTCGCGCACGTCCTCCACGCGGACGTACAGCGGGTTGACGAACCGGCGCGTCGTCGGAAGGTAGGGACTGGGGGTGAGCGGCTCCACCGGCTCGGCGGCGTGCAGCGGGTTGATGAGCAGGAAGTCGGCGCCGTGCCGACCTGCGAGCCAGCCGAGGTCGGCCAGGTCCGCGAGATCGCCGACGCCCCACGACGCCCGCGAGCGCACCGAGTACAGCTGCGCCATCAGACCCCAGGCCCGGCCGCCGTCCCGCAGCTGCTCGGGGAGCTCGAGGCGGTCGGGCGTCACGACGACAGGGCAGTGCGTGTGCGCGCTGGGCCCCTCGGCGCGGATCTCGTGCCACCCCAGCGGCAGGTCCGCCGGCAGCTCGAAGGTCGCCCGGCCGACGAGGCGCCCGTCGACCGTGCGCGGCTCCACGTACACGTCCGCCTGCGCGACCTCGCGCCGGCCGCCGCCGACCTCGGGGTCGAGCTCGACCCACACCTCAACCGGGTCGCCGTGCGTGACGTGCACCGGCACCTGCACGGCGCGTCCCTGCCGGGCGACGACGACCGGAGGCAGGACGCGGCGCCACGGCGTGTTCTCGACGTTCGCGAGGGCCAGCGCGATGCGCTCGGGCGACGACGCGTCGACGCCGAGCGCCGCGAGCACGGCGCGCAGCGTGTGCGCGCTCGACTCGTGCTGCTCGCCGTCGTGGCCCTGGTAGCGGGCGACGATGTCGTACGCCTCCGCGAGGCGCAGCAGGTCGTCGGAAGGGCGGTCGGGCTGCTCGGGCACGCGTCGATCCTGCCACGCAGGTCCGTGACCTGCCCGGACAGCGCCGGGGTCCGTCCGGGTGCACCCGGCCGCGGTGTGACGTCCGCCGCGGTCGCCGCCCGGCACCGGGGTGGGGGCGCTGTCGCGGACGTTCGGTCCGTAGCCTGTCGGACCATGACCGATGCCTCCCCGAAGTCGGCCGCGCCGACGCCCCTGGCCTACCCGCCCGCGCCGCGGGAGGACCTCGTCGAGGACCTCCACGGTCGGCAGGTGGCGGACCCGTACCGCCGGCTCGAGGACCCGCAGGACCCCGCGACGCAGGCGTGGTCGGCGGCGCAGGACGCGCTGTACGCGACGTACCGCGGGCGGGTCGAGGACGCGGCGGCCGACGGGCCGTTCGCCGGCGACGCGCTGCGCGCGCGGCTGGGCACGCTTCTCGGCGCCGGCTTCGTCAGCGCGCCCGCGTGGCGGGGCGAGCGCCGGTTCGTCTCGCGCCGCGCCGGTGACCAGGAGCACGCCGTGGTCGTGGTCGTGGAGCCCGACGGCGCGGGCGGCGAGCGTGAGCGCGTCCTCGTCGACCCGCTCGCGCTCGACCCCGCCGGCACCACCACGCTCGACGCGTGGCAGCCGTCCAAGGAGGGCCACCTGCTGGCGTACCAGGTCTCCTCCGGCGGCACCGAGGAGAGCGTGCTGCACGTGCTCGACGTCGCGACGGGCGAGCTCGTGGACGGCCCGGTGGACCGCGCACGCTACTCGCCGGTGGCGTGGCTGCCCGGCGGCGAGGCGTTCTACTACGTGCGCCGCCTCGCCCCCGCGCTGCTGCCCGCCGACGAGCAGCAGTACCACCGCCGCGTCTGGCTGCACCGCGTCGGCACGTCGCCCGAGCAGGACGTCGAGGTCTTCGGCGCCGGGCTGGAGATGACCAACTACTACGGCGTGTCCGTGAGCCGGGACGGGCGCTGGCTGATCGTGTCGGCGTCCGCGGGCACCGCGCCGCGCACCGACGTGTGGATCGCGGACCTGACGGCGGACGGCGGCGTCGAGGCGCCCGCGTTCACCGAGGTGGCCGTCGGCCTGGACGCCGAGGTCGGGGCGTGGGTGGGCCGCGACGGTCGCCTGTACGTGCACACCGACCTCGACGCGCCCCGCGGGCGCGTGTGCGTGACCGACCCGACGACGCCGGGCGTCGCGCACTGGACCACGCTGGTGGCGCAGGACGACGAGGCGGTGCTCGAGGACGTCGCGCTGCTGGACGGCGGCGGGGACGACACGACCCCGACCCTGCTCGTCGCGTCGTGGCGCCGGCACGCCGTCAGCGAGGTGACGCTCCACGACCCCGCGACCGGTGCCCGGCACGCGGGCGACACCGGCCGCCTCGCGCTGCCCGGCCTCGGCTCGGTGTCCGGGCTCGTGACGCGTCCCGACGGCGGCACGTCCCTCTGGTTCTCGTACACGGACCACGTGACGGTGCCCCGCGTGCACCGGTTCGACGCCACGACCGGCGAGCTGAGCGTCTGGGCGACGCCGCCCGGGGCAGTGCCGGACCTGCCCGACGTGCGCGCGCGGCAGGTCGAGGTGACGAGCGCCGACGGCACCACCGTGCGGGCGTTCGTGCTCGCACGCGCCGACCGGCTCGACGCCCACGGCCGCCCCCTCGCGCCCGCACCGACCGTGCTCTACGGGTACGGCGGCTTCCAGATCTCCCTCGACCCCGCGTACTCCGCGAGCACGCTGGCGTGGGTCGAGGCCGGCGGCGTATACGTCGTCGCGAACCTGCGCGGCGGCGGCGAGGAGGGCGAGGAGTGGCACCGCGCGGGCATGCGGGGCGCCAAGCAGAACGTGTTCGACGACCTGTTCGCGGTCGCCGAGCACCTCGTCGCGGACGGCTGGACCACGACCGACCGGCTCGCCGTGTGGGGCGGCTCGAACGGGGGCCTGCTCGTCGGCGCCGCGGTGACGCAGCGTCCGGACCTGTGGGCGGCCGCCGTGTGCTCCGCCCCGCTGCTCGACATGGTGCGCTACCAGCGCTTCGGCCTGGGCGTCACGTGGACCGAGGAGTACGGCGACGCCGCCGTCCCGGAAGAGCTCGACTGGCTGCTCGGCTACTCGCCGTACCACCGCGTCGCCGACGGCACCGCCTACCCTTCCGTGCTGTTCACGGTGTTCGAGGGCGACACCCGCGTCGACCCCCTGCACGCACGCAAGCTCGGCGCGGCGCTGCAGGCGGCGACGTCCGCGGACCCGGACGAGCGACCCGTGCTCGTCCGGCGCGAGATCGGCGTCGGGCACGGCGGGCGCGCGCTCTCGCGCACCATCGGCCTGTCCGTCGAGCAGCTGCAGTTCGTGGCCGACCGGACGGGGCTGCTCGCGGCGTCCGCCGGTGCGGGCCAGGTCGAGGGCTCGGCATGACGGCCGCGCTCCTGACGGCCGCCGCCGCGCCGTCGGCGCCCACGTCGACCGGCGAGCCGACGGACCACAGCACGCTCCTCCCCCAGGTGCCGCCGCCCGACGAGCGGTTCGACGTGGGCGCGTGGTGGGACGCCTTCTGGAGCTGGTTCGTCGGCCTGCCGCTCCGGGTCGTCGTCATCCTCGCGGTCGGGGCGCTCGTGCTCGCGCTCCTGCGCCGCCTCATCGGCACGGTCACCGACCACATCGCCAAGGGCGAGTCGTTGCTCGAGCGCGGCGTGCTGAAGCCGCTCGGCGGCGCCGAGGTGCGCTCGGTGCTGCAGCGTGCGACCCCGGTCGCAGCCGCACGTCGCACGCAGCGTGCGCGCACGATCGGGTCGGTGCTCCGCAGCACGGCGTCGGTCGTCGTCGGGTCCATCACGGTCGTCCTCGTCCTCGACCAGCTCGGGGTCAACATCGCGCCGCTCATCGCGTCCGCCGGCATCGTCGGCGTCGCCGTCGGGTTCGGCGCGCAGGCGCTCGTCAAGGACTTCCTGTCCGGGCTGTTCATGCTGCTGGAGGACCAGTACGGCGTGGGCGACGTCATCGACGTCGGTCCGGCCAGCGGGACCGTCGAGGCCGTCGCGCTCCGCGTGACGAAGATCCGCGACGGCGACGGCACCCTCTGGTACGTGCCGAACGGGTCGATGCTGCGGGTCGGCAACAAGACGCAGGGCTTCGGCACGGCGACGGTCGAGCTCGACGTCGACTACTTCGCCGACCTCGACGAGGTCCGCGGCGTGCTCGAGCAGGCCGCGGCCGAGGTCGCCGCCGAGCCGGTCGTCGGCGCCTTCGTGCAGGGCTCCGCGACGATCACGGGCGCCGAGCGGCTGAGCGCCGAGGCCGTGACCGTGAAGCTGAGCGTGCGCACCGAGCCGGGCAAGCACTGGGAGGTCGGCCGGCACCTGCGGGCCGCCGTGCGGCGCCGGCTCACCGAGGCGGGGATCCCGCTCGGCGGCCAGCGGGACCTGCTCGCGGCGCACCGGGCGGAGGTGGACGGCGCGGCCGCGCCGGTCGAGGTCGGGACGACGCCGGACGCGACGCCGGCCGCGACCGGCACGCCGGCGGAGACACCCGACGGCGGCGGACGCCGCGACGCCGACCCGGCCGCGGTGCAGGAGACCCGCGACCCGCACGACACGCCGGTCCACGACGCGGTGCACCCGGACCCCGACCGGCAGCGCGGGGCCTGACGCGGCGGCGCACGGCTCTGTCCCTCGACGGGTGGGGCCGTGCACCGGCCGTGCGTCGCCCGTGCGGCCGACGTGCGGCGGGATCGTGGGGAGGTCCCGCCGGCCGTGCCGTGGGCGGGCTCAGCCCGCGGGCGTCCAGTCGAGGAGCGGCGCGCCGGCCTCGACGCGTCCGCCCTCCGCCACGAGGCGCGTGAGCGTCGCGGGATCGCCCTGCAGGACGACGAGGGGGCACACGGTCGCGAGGCCCGCGGCGGCCACGTCGACGGGCGACCACGTCAGCAGGCGCTCGCCGGTGCGCACGCGCTGCCCGCGCTCGACGTGCACCGTGAAGCCGGCACCGCCGAGGCCGACGGTGTCGATGCCGACGTGCACGAGCACCGCGCTCTCGTCACCGAGCTCCAGCGCCACGGCGTGGGGGTGCAGCGAGCCGATGACGCCGTCGCACGGGGCGACGACCTCCATGCGGGCGACGGCGTCGGGCTCGACCGCGACGCCGGGCCCGACCATCTGCTCGGCGAACACCGGGTCCGGCACGTCCGCCAGGGCGCGCACGACCCCGGGCACGGGGCTGACCAGCCGGACGGTGGTCACTCCCACGCCCCCGGCGCCGTCGTCCGTGCCGACCTGGTCAGCGCAGCGTGTCGAGCTCGGCCGCGAGGTTGTCGGCCTCCGGGCCGACGATCACCTGGACGACGTGGCCCGAGCGCACGACGCCGAAGGCGCCGCTCGCCTTGAGCGCGGCCTCGTCGACCAGCTCCGCGTCGCCCACCTCGACCCGCAGCCGCGTGATGCAGGGCTCGAGGTCGACCACGTTGGTCTCCCCGCCCAGGGCGGCCAGGATCTGCTGTGCCTTGCTCAAGTGGTTCTCCCCACGGGTCGTCGCGTGCCGCACGCCCCGCGCACCGCCTCGGCGCGGGCGCACGTCACGTGCGTGCACGTCCAGGCTACCGCCGTCGCCGGGCGTGCACCCACCGGTCCGGCCCTTCGTCCGTGGCGCACGGCTCCGACGCGTGCTCCGCGGCCCCGTGCGGCGGTGCGGCCCGCGTGTCGGCGCTGGCACGTCCGGGGCGGTCCGCGACAGACTGCCCACGCACCGACGCCGTCGTCGGTGCGGTGCGTCGCCGCACCCGGGCCCCGCCCGCCGTCCGGCGCACCGCGGTGAGGAGCGAGGAGGCACGCGTGGGCAGCACGTCCGTCGTCACCGGCATCGGCGTGAGCCCCGGCCGGGCCGTCGCACCCGCGGCGCACCTGCCCGACCCCGTCGCCGAGCCGCCGGCCGGACGCCGCCTCCCGCCGGGCGCGGACACCGAGGCCGCCGCCGGGCGCGTCGCCGCGGCGGCGGACGCCGTGCGCGCCGAGCTCGACGCCGCCGCGGAGGCCGCCGACGGCGCGAGCGCCGCCCTGCTGTTCGCCACGGCGGCGATGGCGGCCGACCCGTCGCTCGTCGCCGACGCGCAGGAGCGCGTGCGCGCCGAGCACCTCGTCCCCGAGCGCGCGGTGTGGGAGGCCGCGGACGCCGTGGCGGCGCAGCTCGCCGAGCTCGGTGGGTACATGGCGGAGCGCGTCCGGGACATCGTCGACGTGCGCGACCGGCTCGTCGCCCGCCTCACGGGCCGCCCCGCCCCCGGTCTGCCGGCCCGCCCGCACCCGTACGTGCTCGTCGCGCACGACCTCGCACCCGCCCTCACCGCGACGCTCGACCCGGCGCGCGTGCTCGCCGTCGTCACGGCGGCCGGCGGCCCGACGTCGCACACGGCGATCCTCGCCCGCGCGCGCGGCATCCCCGCCGTCGTCGCGGCCGCCGGCGCCGCGGACGTCGCGGAGGGCACGACCCTCCTCGTCGACGGCGCGTCCGGGACGGTGACGCTCGACCCGTCGGCCGACGCGGTCGAGCGCGTGCGGGCGCTCGCGGCGGCCGTCCGCACGTTCGACGGGGACGGCCGGACCGCCGACGGGCGGCGCGTCGAGCTGCTCGCGAACGTCGGCGACCCCGCGGAGGCGGAGGGTGCAGCCGCGTCCGGCGCCCAGGGCGTGGGTCTGTTCCGCACGGAGTTCGCGTTCCTGGACCGGACGGAGGCGCCGACCGTCGACGAGCAGGTCGCCGCGTACGGGCGGGTGCTGGCCGCGTTCGCCGGCCGCAAGGTCGTCGTGCGCACCCTCGACGCGGGGGCCGACAAGCCGCTGCCGTTCCTGCGCGCGGCGCCGGAGGCGAACCCCGCCCTCGGCGTGCGCGGCCTGCGCGTCGCCGAGACGCACCCGCACGTGCTCGAGGACCAGCTGACGGCGATCGCGCGCGCCGCGGCGGAGCACCCGGGCACGACGACGTGGGTCATGGCGCCGATGGTCGCCACCGTGGACGAGACGGAGATGTTCGTCGCCGCGTGCGCCCGGCACGGGCTCGGCACCGCGGGGATCATGGTGGAGGTGCCGAGCGCCGCCCTCCTCGCGGCGCCGATGCTCGCCCACGCCGCCTTCGCCAGCGTCGGGACCAACGACCTGACGCAGTACACGATGGCCGCGGACCGGTTGCTCGGGGCCGTCGCGCGCCTGTCCGACGCGTGGCAGCCGGCCGTGCTGCGGCTGGTCGAGGCGACCGCGCAGGGCGGTGCGGCGCAGGGGCGCGCGGTGGGCGTCTGCGGCGAGGCCGCCGCCGACCCGGCGCTCGCCGTCGTCCTCGTCGGCCTCGGCGTCACCTCGCTGTCGATGACGCCGCGCGCGCTCCCCGACGTCGCGGCGGTGCTGGGTGCGACGACGTGGGACGAGTGCCGCCGCCTCGCGCGGCTCGCGGTGACGTCGCCCGGTGCGGACCACGCCCGCTCGGTCGTCCGCCGCGAGCTGCCCGTGCTCGACGAGCTCGGGCTGTGACCGCGGGCACCGCGACCGACCGCCGCACGTGTGACGTGCGCCGCGGCGCCGGCGGGCACGGGCCGGCCGCCGGTCCGCGCGTGTGAGGATGGGCGGCGTGAGAGCCGACTCCTTCTACGAGGCCGTCGGCGGGCACGCGACCTTCGTCCGGCTCGTCGACGAGTTCTACCGCGGCGTCGCCGAGGACCCGGTGCTCAAGCCCATGTACCCCGAGGAGGACCTCGGCCCCGCCGCCGAGCGGCTCACCCTCTTCCTCGAGCAGTACTGGGGCGGGCCGACCACCTACTCCGAGCAGCGCGGCCACCCGCGGCTGCGGATGCGGCACGCGCCGTACAAGGTCAACCCGGACGCGCGCGACCGCTGGCTGGCGCACATGCGCACCGCCGTCGACAGCCTCGACCTCGCCCCGCTGCACCGCGCGCAGCTGTGGGACTACCTCGAGCGCGCCGCCTTCTCCATGCTGAACACGTTCGAGGACTGACGGGACCACCGCCGCCATGACCGACCCCACCGCCGGCACCGACGACCCCACGGCCGCCGTCCTGCGCGTCCTCGACGTCGCCGCCGACGACCAGACGCCCGACCTGTTCCACGCGACGAGCCTCGCCCAGCCGGGCGGACGCGTGTTCGGCGGGCAGGTGCTCGCGCAGGCGCTGCTCGCCGCGGGCCGCACGGTCGCCGCCGACCGGCTGCCGCACTCGCTGCACGGGTACTTCCTGCGCCCCGGCGACGTGACGAAGCCGATCGCGCTGACGGTCGAGCGGCTGCGCGACGGGCGGTCGTTCACGGCGCGGCGCACCCACGCGCTCCAGGACGGCCAGCCGATCCTCTCGATGATCGCGTCGTTCCAGGAGGAGCAGCCCGGGACCGACTACGCCGAGGGGATGCCGGCGGACGTGCCCGCGCCCGAGGACGTCGTCTCGGCCCTCGACCAGCTCGGCGGCATCGACCACCCCGTCGCGAAGTTCTGGACCCAGGAGGCGGCCTTCGACGTCCGGCACGTCGGCGGCTCGCTCTACCTGCGTCCCGACCGGGACCCCGGCGTCGGCCGCCAGATGGTGTGGATGCGCTCGCGCCGTCCCCTGCCCGACGACCGGCTGCTGCACCGCGCCCTGCTCGCGTACGCCTGCGACCAGGTGATGCTCGAGCCGGTCCTGCGCCGCGCCGGCCGGTCGTGGGTGACGCCCGGGCTGTCGATGGCGAGCCTCGACCACGCCATGTGGTGGCACCGCGACGTGCGTGTCGACGACTGGCTGCTGTACGTGCAGTCGACGCCGAGCGCGCAGGGCGGGCGCGGGCTCGGTGCCGCCCGGGTCTTCACGCGCGACGGCACGCTCGTCGCGTCGGTCGCGCAGGAGGGCATGGTCCGGCTGCCCGACTGACGCGTGGCCGCGGCGGACGTGCGCGGCGTCGCTCGACGAGCGCGCCCGCCCGCGCCGGGTGAGACTTCCCGCCATGGTCCGGCTCCGACGTGTGCGCATCGACCAGCCCGGCTGGACGCGACGCCGGGCCGGCAGCGGGTTCGTGTACCTCGACGCCGACCGCCGGCGCATCGAGGACCCCGAGCACCTCGAGCGCGTGAGCACGCTGGCGATCCCGCCCGCGTGGAAGGACGTGTGGATCTGCCCGTGGCCGAACGGGCACATCCAGGCGGCCGGGTTCGACGACGCACAGCGCCGCCAGTACCTCTACCACCAGCAGTGGCACGCGCGACGCGCGCGGCTCAAGCACGACCACGTGCTCGAGGTCGCCCGGCGGCTGCCCGCGGCGCGGCGGCGCGTCAAGGCGGACCTCGCGCTCGACGGCATGCCGCGCGACAAGGCGCTCGCCCTGGCGTTCCGGCTGCTCGACCGCGCGTACCTGCGCGTCGGCGGCGAGGGGTACGCGCGCCGCAACGGCTCGTTCGGGCTGGCGACCCTGCGGCGCGAGCACGTCCAGGTGCTCGCCCCGGCGCACGACGCGGACCCCGGCGCCGTCCACCTCGTGTTCCCCGCGAAGTCCGGCCAGGTGCGCGACACCGTGGTCGAGGACGAGGTGGTCGCCGAGCTCTGCCGCACGCTGCTGCGCCGCCGGGACCCGAGCCCCGAGCTGCTGGCCTGGCGCGACGACGCCGGCTGGCACGACGTCACGAGCAGCGACGTCGCCGCGTACGTCAAGGACCGGCTCGGCGACGCCTCCCCCAAGGACTTCCGCACGTGGCACGCCACGGTGCTCGCCGCGCGCGGGTTCGCCGAGGCGGGGCCCCCGCCGCCGAGCGAGCGCGGGCGGCGCCGCGTGGTCGCCACCGTCGTCAAGGCCGTCGCGGAGGAGCTGGGGAACACGCCGGCGGTCGCGCGCGCGTCGTACGTGGACCCGCGCGTCGTCGAGCTGTGGGAGCGCGGCGAGACCATCGCGCCGACGCGCTCGCAGGCGGTCGCCGAGAAGCGGACGCTCGCGATGCTGACGGGCTGACAGGGCCGGCGAGATGACGGGCCGACGGCTGCGTCGGCCGGCGCGGCACCGGCAGCGGTTCCGGGTGCGGCGCCCGGGACCCGGCCGCAGACTGCCCGGGTGACGCACGACGACGCCCCGCCGGACGGGGCCACCGGGCCCGGGCTCGCCCCGGAGCCCGTCGCGGCGACCCTCGACGGGCTCGTGCCCGGCACCGGCCCGGACGGGCGGCCGCGCCCCGACGCCCCGCTCGTGGCCGTCACCGGCGTCACGGGCTACGTCGGCGGGCGTCTCGTGCCGGAGCTGCTGGCCGCCGGGTACCGGGTGCGGGCGGTCGCGCGCCATCCCGACCGGCTGCGCGGACGCCCCTGGTACGACGACGTCGAGGTCGTGGAGGGCGACGCGTCCGACCTCGACGGCATCCGGGCGGCGCTGACCGGCACGTCCGTCGCCTACTACCTCATCCACTCCCTCGGGACCGGCCCCTCCTTCGAGCAGCGCGACCGCCGCACCGCGCTGACGTTCGCGCAGGCCGCGCGCGAGGCGGGGGTCGGCCGCATCGTCTACCTCGGGGGCCTGCACCCCGCGGGCGAGGTGCTGTCGCCGCACCTGGCGTCGCGCACCGAGGTCGGCGAGATCCTGCTCGCGTCCGGCGTGCCGACGACCGTGCTGCGCGCGGCCGTGATCCTCGGGTCCGGGTCCGCGTCGTTCGAGATGATGCGCTACCTGACCGAGCGGCTGCCGGCGATGACGGTGCCGACGTGGGTCGACAACCGCATCCAGCCGATCGCGGTGCGGGACGTCCTGCGCTACCTCGTCGGGTCGGCGGCGATGCCGGCCGACGTGTCGCGCGCCTTCGACATCGGCGGCCCCGACGTCCTCACCTACCGCGAGATGATGCAGCGCTACGCGGCGATCGCGGAGCTGCGCCGACGGGTGATCGTCGGCGTGCCCGTGCTCACGCCGCGCCTGTCGAGCCACTGGGTGTCCGTGGTGACGCCCGTGCCCGGCGGGCTCGCGCGCCCGCTCGTGGAGTCGCTGGTGCACGAGGTCGTGTGCGACGAGCACGACGTCGCGCGGTACGTCCCCGACCCGCCTGGCGGGCTGATCGGGTTCGACCGTGCCGTGCGGCTCGCGCTCACGCGCATCCGCGAGGCGGCCGTCACGACGCGGTGGTCCTCGGCGGCCGTCCCCGGGGCACCCAGCGACCCCCTGCCGTCCGACCCCGACTGGGCCGGTGGCTCGCTCTACGTCGACGAGCGGCGCGTCGACGTCGACGCCTCCCCCGCGGCGCTGTGGCGGGTCGTCGAGGCCGTCGGCGGCGAGCGCGGGTGGTTCTCGTGGTCGCTCGCGTGGCGCGTGCGCGGGCTGCTGGACCGCGTCGTCGGCGGGCCCGGCCTGCGCCGCGGCCGCCGCGACCCCAGCCGGCTCCTGCTCGACGACGCCGTCGACTTCTGGCGGGTCGAGGCGCTCGAGCCGGGACGCCTGCTGCGGCTGCGCGCCGAGATGCGCCTGCCCGGGCTCGCGTGGCTCGAGCTGCGGGTGGAGCCGTCCGAGCGCACCCACGACGGGACGACCGACGACGACGAC
>JAPSIR010000011.1:29026-32976 GCA_031178625.1 Cellulomonas sp. | reverse complement strand
AGTACGCGCCGTCGCTGCACCTCGCGCTGCGGCTCGCCGCGTTCTTCGACGTGCCGGTCGAGGTGGTGTTCTCGCTGACGCCGTTCCCGCGGATCGGCGCGCCGGCGGCCGCGTCCGAGGGCTGAGGCCCCCGCACGACGCGGCCCGGGTCCGCCGGCGTGGCGGACCCGGGCCGGGTCGGTGCTGCAGGTGGTGCCGACGAGCGGGCGCCCCTCAGGACGTCGTCACGCCGCGTCGTCGAGCGGCTGGACCCGGTCGTCGTGCCGGCCCTTGCCCGGCCACCACGGCTTCCACGGCTTCCCCTGGTCCCCGGGGCCGGAGACGCCGTTGATCGCCGAGGTGTCCCGCGCGAGCGAGAACGTGGCGAACGCGATCGCCTTCGTCATGATCCGCAGCGCCTCGGGATTCACGTTCGTGATGTCGTCGGCGGGGGTGTGGTAGTTCGGGTCGTACGGGATGCCGGCGGTGCCGCCGAACAGGGCGACCTCCTCCTCCGTCTTCGACCCGTCCGCGCCGGTGAACAGGCCGGACGCCGGCACGCCGTTGACGATGAACGCCTGGTAGTCGGACCGGCCGGAGAACTCCGTGTCGACCCACGGCTGGCCGATCGCGTCGAAGTACCCCGTGAGCACGTCCTCCGTCTCCACGGACCCGGCGGGCACCTCGACGGGCGCCGGGTACGTCGACTGGTCCGCGTCGTACACGCCGATGACGTAGTTGGGCGAGCCGACCATGTCGAAGTTGAGGTACGTCGCGATCCGGTCGAGCTCGCCCTCCTGCGTCGCGAGCTCCTCGACGTACGCCGTCGACCCGACGAGGCCGAGCTCCTCGGCGCCCCACCACGCGAACCGCACCGTGTTGTTCAGGCGCTTCTCGCGGCCGAGCTGGACCGCGACCTCGAGGATCGCCGCCGACCCGGTGCCGTTGTCGTTGATGCCGGCGCCGTCCTCGACGCCGTCCAGGTGGGCGCCCAGCATGACGACGTTGTCGTCGCGGCCCGCGCGCGTCTCCGCCAGCACGTTGAAGCTCTCGACCTCCTCGAACCGGATGCGCGCGTCGAGCGTCACCTCGACGGGGCCCGCCGCGGCCGCCGCCACCACCGCCTGGCCGTCCGCCAGCGACAGCCCGACCACCGGGACCGCCACGACGCCCTCCGCGCCGAGCGTCCCCGAGAACAGGCCCTCGGCGTTGTTGTGCACGACCACGGCGACCGCGCCCAGCGCCTCGGCCGCGAGCGCCTTCGCGGAGAAGGGGCAGTCCCCGCCGCGGCTCACCACGGCGACGGCGCCGGTCGGGTCGGCGTCGCCCCACGCGTCCGTCGTGCACCCGAACGGGTCGTCGGGGATCGCGACCGCCGCCGTCAGCCCGCCCTCGGGCGTGCTCGAGGAGAAGGTCATCTGGTCGACCTCGTACGCCTCCCCGCCCGTGACGGTGAGCGTCGCCGCCTCGACGACCTCGCGGTCGAACGTGAACGGGTCGCGCCACGTGCGGTAGCCGGCGCGCCGCAGCGTGCGC
The DNA here is from genome assembly GCA_031178625.1 of Cellulomonas sp. GTDB lineage: Bacteria > Actinomycetota > Actinomycetes > Actinomycetales > Cellulomonadaceae > Cellulomonas. Next base: position 31,461 of record JAPSIR010000011.1, on the reverse strand, counting down.
TCGACGTACTGCGCGCTCGCCTCGTAGCCGGGGGTGAGCGCCGCACGGTTGCCGTCGTGGCGGTCCGCGATGCGCTGGAACGCGTCGAGGTGCCGCATGACGGCGCGCGAGCTGACCTTCTGCGCGAAGCGCTCGGGACTGCTGCCCTTGCCGTGCGCGGCCGCGGGTGGTGCCAGGAGTGCCGTCACCCCGAGCGTCAGCGCGACCGCGCCGGCCAGGGTGGTGGTGGGACGTCGAGCAGACACGAGGTGCCCCCTTCTCCACGGTGAGAGGTCCCGCGCCGGACGGCCGGGGCCGCGATCCTCACGTCGCCCGCCCACCGTAGGGTCGCGGGTCCGGAAAGTCACCACATCGGATGACTTGGGCGGCACGCTGCTGTGACGCCCGTGCACGGCGCGGCGCGCGGGTCCGGACGACCGGCCGGCGCGGCGCCGCCGCCGACGTAGCATCGCGAGACGTGACCACCCCCATCGCCACGACCCACGCCGGCTCGCTGCCCCGCACGCCCGAGCTCATCGCCGCCAACGCCGCCCGCGCCGCCGGCGACCAGCGCCCCGACTGGGACGAGTTCCTGCGCGACCAGGTCGTCGCGCTCGTGCGCCGCCAGGTCGACCTCGGCATCACCGTGCCGGGCGACGGCGAGTACGGGAAGGCCATGAGCAGCGCCGTCGACTTCGGCGCGTGGTGGTCGTACTCGTTCCAGCGCACCGGCGGGCTCGAGCTCGACACGTCCATGGCCTGGGCCACCGAGCAGCGCCTGTCGACGCCCGGCCACCTGCGCACCACCGGCTTCCTGCACCGCCGCGACCAGCAGCGCTTCGCCGAGGCGTACCGCGACCCGGCGTCCGGCGTCATGTCCGGCGAGGCGCCGACCGGCTTCCCCAAGGCCACCGGTGCGCTGACGTACACGGGCCAGGCGGCCATCGCCGCCGACGTCGCGAACCTGCGGGCCGGGCTCGACGCCGCCGGGGTCGCCACCGGGTTCGTCACCTCGATCGCCCCCGGGTCCGCCGCGCGGCTCGCGAACGAGCACTACGCGACCGACCGCGAGTACCTGTTCGCCTGGGCCGACGTGCTCCGCGAGGAGTACCGCGCGATCCTCGACGCCGGCCTCGTGCTCCAGGTCGACGACCCGTCGATCGCCGAGAACTGGGACCAGATCGAGCCCGAGCCGTCCGTCGACGACTACCTCGCGTTCACCGCGCTGCGCGTCGAGGCGCTCAACCACGCGCTGCGCGACCTGCCGAAGGACCGCATCCGCTTCCACCTGTGCTGGGGCTCCTGGCACGGCCCGCACACCACCGACCTGCCGATGGCCGACGTCGTGGGCACCATGCTCGAGGTGCACGCCGGGGCGTTCTCGTTCGAGGCCGCGAACGTGCGGCACGAGCACGAGTACCGCGTGTGGGACGACGTCGCGCTGCCCGCCGGTGCCGTGATCCTGCCCGGCGTGGTGTCGCACGCGACGAACGTCGTCGAGCACCCCGAGCTGGTCGCGGAGCGGATCGAGCGGTTCGCGAGCCGGGTCGGGCCCGAGAACGTCGTCGCGTCGACCGACTGCGGCCTCGGGGGGCGCGTCCACCCGCAGATCGCGTGGGCGAAGCTCGAGGCCCTGACGGAGGGCGCCCGGATCGCGTCCGCCCGCCTGACCTGACACAGACCCGGGGTCGTCCACCCGCACCCACCCGTCCCGCCCCCCGCCGCGCCCACCCGCCCCCTCCCGTCGGGTGCGGTAGTTCGCATCCGAGTGCGGGTGTTGTCGCACCCGCGCTCGGTGCGATCCACCGCAGTCGGAGTCGGGAGTCGGGTGGGCGGGCCGGGACGGTGGCGAGGTGGCGGGCGGGACCGAGGTCCGGGGCCGGCGGCCCGGCGGCGGGGTGGGATGGGCGGGTGCGTGCCACGCCGGTGTACTACTACTCGTCCGCCAGCGGGCTCGTCCGCGCGTTCGCCGAGCGCCTGGACCGGCCGGCGTTCAACCTCGCCGTGCGCGAGCACCGGCGCAGCGAGGTCGACGGCCCGTGGGTGCTGCTCACGCCGTCGTACAAGACGGGCAACGAGGCCAACGACACGATCCCCGAAGGCGTGCGGCGGTTCCTGCGGTCGGCGCACAACCGGCGGCTGCTCGTGGGCGTCATGGGATCGGGCAACCGCAACTTCGGGCGGTACTTCCAGCACGCGGCGCGCGAGATCGCGGCCCGGTCGGGGCGGCCGGTGCTGTTCGAGTTCGAGCTGGCCGGCACGCCGTGGGACGTCGCGGAGGCCCGCCGCCTGCTCGCCGACCTGGACGCGGCCCTCGCGGCCCGGCACGCGTCCTGACGCCGGCCCGTCCTGACGCCGGCCCGAGCACCAGCGGGTGCGCCCGCGCCGGACGACGCGCAGGGTGGGGGCATGGCGGGGACGACGTGAGGCGCGGGCACCACGAGCCGTGGGGCGAC
>JAPSIR010000011.1:1598-28926 GCA_031178625.1 Cellulomonas sp. | reverse complement strand
CGTCCTGACGCCGGCCCGTCCTGACGCCGGCCCGAGCACCAGCGGGTGCGCCCGCGCCGGACGACGCGCAGGGTGGGGGCATGGCGGGGACGACGTGAGGCGCGGGCACCACGAGCCGTGGGGCGACGAGCGGCGGACACGGCAGCTCGCACGCGTGCTGACGTGGCTCGGCGTCGTCGTGGTGCTCGGCGCGGTGTTCGGGATCGTGTACGTGCTGGCCGCCTGAGCGGACCGGTGCGCGGACGTCGTGCGCACGACGCCTCGGGTCCGCGACGCCTCGATCCGCGCGGCGCCTCAGTCGGTGACCGGCTCCGGTGCGACCGGCACGTCGAGGAGCCGGAAGTCGTCCTCGAACGCGATGCCCGTACCGGCCTGGAAGACGACCGTGTCGGCGTCGAGCCGCGGGTACACGAACGAGTAGGTGCGCGTCTGGCCGCCGTCGATCCACGCCCCGGCGTCGAGGTCGGAGGCGGTGAACCACTCGCCGCCGGGCCACGTGTCGTCCGCGCCGACCATGTAGTCGAGCGGGAACAGCCGGGAGGCGCCCTGCAGCACCGTGCCGCGCGCGGTGATGTCGTGCGGCGTGACGGTGTCGTCCCCGCGGTGCGAGGAGAACCCGCGCAGGAAGCTCACGGCCCAGCCGAGCCCGTCCTCCCCGTCCGCGGCGTGCACGGTGAGGTCGACCACGACGTGCCCGTGCACGCGGCGCGCGGACGCGTCGACCTCCCACGCGCGCGCGAAGTTCTCGACCCGCAGCGGGGTGCCGGCGGTGCCGACGTGCGCGTCGAACGGCGGCAGCTCGCCGGCGGTCGTGACGTCGGTGCGGGTGACGACCGTGGACGTCAGCGAGACCGTGACCCGGCGGTTGAGCGCGCGGTCCTCCTCCGTGGTGTTCCCGACGACGGGCTCCTGCTCGCCGCGGCCCTCGACGCGCATCGGGTACGCGGCCGCGTCGACGTGCGCGGAGAGCGCGTCCGCCACGGCCTGCGCACGCCGCCGCGAGAGGTCGAGGTTGTAGGCGTCGTCCGCCTGGTCGTCGGTGTGCCCGACGACCTGGACGGTGCCGGGCTCGCGCTCGGCGAGGCGCTGCGCGACGAGTGCGACCGCGTCCGCGGCCTCCGGCGTCAGGTCCGCCGAGTCGAACGCGAACAGCACGTCCGAGCCGAGCGTCACCTCGACGCGCTCGGTCGACTCGGTGGTCCGCACGGCGCCGTGCAGCTCGGCGCTCGTCGACTCGAGGGCGAACGTGGGGGCCGCGACGACGGCGTCGAGGTCGAGGACCTCGGGCGGCTCCACGTCGCCCGCGCGGGCGGACGCCGACGGGCTCGCGGACGCCGCCGACGCGCTCGCGGCCGCCGAGGCGGCGTCCGCGACGTCGTCCGGGTGCGCACCCGACGGCACGTCGCCGTCGACGACCGGCACCTCGGCGAACAGCGGCGCGCCCGGCACCAGCAGCGACAGGGCGTCGACGTCGGCGGGCGGCGCCGCGAACGGCATCTGCAGGCGCGTGCCGCGCTCGCTGCGCACCCGGTCCCACTCCTCGGGAGTCACCACCGGCTCGCCCTCGGCGTCCGCCCCGACGTGGTGCGCGACGTCGTTCTCCAGGTCGAGCAGCCGCACGTTCACGGGGGCCGAGCCGTCGGCGACGAACGAGGTGACGCCGAAGCCGGAGATCGTGACGTGGCCCTCGTCCCCGACGCCGTCGACCGGGACGAGGTCGAGCGTGAGCACCACGTGCTCACCCGCCCGCACCAGCGGGTGCACGCGCACCTCGAGGTCGGCGCCGCCCTCGGGGATGACGGCCGTCGCGACGACGTCCTCGGGCTGCGGGCCGTGGTCCGGCGTCCCCGTCGCGGTGCCGGCCGGGTCGGGGGCGCCGCCCGTGCACGCGGCGAGCGCGGCGACGACGAGGGCGCCGACGGCAACACGGGGGAGGTGGTGCAGGCGCACGGACGAGCTCCTCGGGGTGGGGGACCGGCGCTCATCGTGCCCGATTCGTCCGACGTGCCGCGCCGGGCGTCCGGGTGACGGGGACCGGCCCGGCTCAGCGGCTCGTGACGCTCCACCGGCCGGCCGTCAGGTCCTGCAGCCGGGGCAGGATGGTGTCGCCCGCGACCCGCAGGCCGTCGTGCAGGAACTCGTTGGTGATCCACACCTGGCTGCTCCCCAGCCCGTCGGCGGTGCGCAGCGCCAGCTCGAGGTCCACGTACGGGTCGTCGACGTACTGCACCGCCGCGACCGGGACCTCGTTGGCGGCGAGCCGGTCGGCGTCGTACAGCTCGGGCCAGTCGGTGCGCGCCGCGAGCTCCTCCGCCGCGCCCCGGAACGGTCGCAGCGCCGGCACCTGCTCGTACATCCACGGGAAGACGGCCTCGCCCGTGAGCAGCAGCGGACGCGCGTCGGCCGTGAACTCGGGGTGCCGGTCGTGCTCGGCGGCGGCGGCCCAGCCGGGCTCGCGCGCGCCCGAGTGGTAGATGACCTCCTGCAGCACCGCGTACAGGGGGTTGGCGTCGAAGCCGGTGCGGACGGCGACGTCGGCGAGAAGGTGGTGCGCCGGCTCGCCCCGGCGGTCGAGCGCTGTCTCCAGCAGCCAGTGCAGGTCGTCGACGCCCGTGCTCATGCCCAGCGGCATGCCCAGCGTCTGGAGCCGCTCCACGGTGAGCTCCTCACCCGTGGGCAGGACGACGCCCCCCGCGGCGACCCGGTCGGCGAGCGCGTCGAGCACCGGCCCGTCGTCGGGGAACGCGCGCCGGAACGCCCGGTTGCGCGCCTCCTGCCGCGGGTACGTCGCCCGGTACACGTCCTCGGCGGTCGCGCCGACGGGCGGCATGCCGCCCGTGATCCAGCACGCCTCGAGCGCCTCGGGGTGCCGCGACAGGTAGGTCAGCGTGAGGAACCCGCCGTACGACTGGCCGAGCGTCGTCCACCGCCGCCCGCCGTACACGGTGCGGCGCAGGGCCTCCGCGTCCTCGACGACCGCGTCGGCGCGGAAGCACGCGAGGTAGTCCGCGGCCACGGCAGAGTCGCCGAGGGCCGCGACGTCCGCGCCGTCCACGCGCCCCGACCGGCCGGTGCCGCGCTGGTCCAGCAGGACGACGCGGTGCGTGCGCAGCAGCGTCGCCCACCAGCCGGCGCCCGGCATCGGCCGGGGCGACCGCCCGCCCGGCCCGCCCTGCAGGAACAGCACGAGCGGCAGGTCGGCACGGTCCTGCGCGGGGTCGACGAGCTCGCGCGCGAACACCTCGATGGTGCCGAACCGGTGCGGGTCCGCCCGGTCCACCGGCACCTCGACGCGGTGCTCGCGCACCCGGAACCCGGTCATCGCGTACTCGTCCACCGCGCCACCCTACGAGCGGGCGGGGCGCCGGGGCGGAGGCGTCAGGACGACCGCGCGACGAACCCCGTCCCGTCGGCGACGACGCTCCAGCGGCGGACGTCCTTGCCGACGCCGTCGGAGCCCTTCTCCTGGAGCACGGCGGCGTCCGTGTCGGCGGTGCCCTGACCGCAGACGACGTGCTCGCCGGTGCGGCCGCGCAGCCGGACGGTGACGGTGCCGGCGAAGTCGGTCAGGGACGCGGGCGCCCGCCCGCCGACCTCGAGGACCTGGTAGGGGACTGCGGACACGACGGGGTCGGCGGTGGGGTGCGTCATGGTGCTCCGATCGGAGGCCGTGCTTCTCACGGCGGTGCGGGTCGATCTCGGTGCGGGACGTGCGACGGCGGGACCGTGCGCGGTCTCCGGCACGGACGGCGTCGTCGCCAGAGCATGTGACGTGGAGCACGTCGACGGTAGCGCGTCCGACGCGTGCGGGCCATGGCGCCGGGGACCGGTCGGGGCCGCGGCGGCGTGGCGCCCGGACACGCCGCGCCGACCTCCGCCGCGCCGCGGTGCCTGCTTCGCAGTGGAGTGCGAGAGCCGGGCGGGGTCAGGGGACGCGGGCCAGGGCGATCTCCTCCAGGGCGGCGCGCAGCGCCGGCGGCACCGGCAGGGCGGCCAGGTGGGAGAGGCGCACGTGCAGCGGACGGTCGGACGTGAGCACCTCGAGCGCGCGGCGCTTGAGCTCGTAGCCGGCCTGCGCGGCGTCGAGCACGCGGTGCAGGCGCCCGGGGACGTCGTTGGGGCGCAGCGCCGGCGCGGCGCCGAGCCCGATCCGCAGCACCGCGCCGACCGGCACGTCGGCGACGGTGACGCGCAGGTGCCCCTCGGCGGTGCGCGCGACGACGGGGTCGACGGCGGCGCCCTCGACGGCGGCGACCGGTGCGACGTCGTCGGCCACGGACAGGAACGTCGCCGTCCACGTCCGCGTCGCCGGCAGGACCCCGGTCGCGCCGCCCGTCGGCCCGACCGTCAGCGCGCCCGTCGCCTGGTCCCACGCGAGGGGCGTGCGTGCGACGCGCGCCTCGTCGAGGCCGTCGCCCGTGTCGTCGTCCTCGACGAGCGTGAACGCCCCGTCGGCGCCCACCACCGCGAGCACCTCGAGGGCCACCGGCTCGACGGGGTCGTCGCCCGGGACGTCCGCGGCGTCGAGCGGGACGACCGCGCCCGCAGGCGCGAGCACGGGGACCGTCGTCAGGTCGCGGTGCAGGACGAGCTCACGGCCGCCGTCGTAGACGAGCCCGGTCAGCACGTCGACCCACACGCCCTCCGGCAGCCACGCGCGCACCGCCGCCGTCCCCGACGCGTGGTCCCGCGGCGACGTCACGGGCGCGACCAGCAGCGACGACCCGAAGAGGAACTCGCCCGGTGCGTCGTACGCCTCGGGGCGTCGCGGCCACCGGTGGTACAGCGGCGTCACGAGCGGCACGCCCTCGCGGGCCGCGCGGTGGTTCATCGTGTGCAGGTACGGCACGAGCCGGTGGCGCAGCCGGAGGTACTCGGTCTGCACGGCCGCGTGCTCGGGGGCGAAGGCCCACGGCTCCTTCGTCATGAACGGGTTGTTCGACGAGTGCAGCCGGAGCACGGGGGAGAACACGCCGAGCTGCACCCAGCGGGTCGCGAGCTCGTCGTCCTTGGCGCCGAACATGTGCCCGCCCACGTCGTGGCTCCACCAGCCGTAGCCGATGTTCGCCGCCGTCGCGGTGAACTCCGGCTGGAACGCCAGCGACGCCCACGACACCACCGTGTCGCCCGAGAAGCCGACCGGGTACCGGTGCGAGCCGGGCCCGGCGTACCGGGAGAACGTGAGCGGCCGCCGCCCGTCGCGCCCGCTGTCGAGGAAGTGGACGTGGTTGAGCATCCACAGCGGGTCGATGCCGGCGATCCGCGAGTGCGCGCCCTGCTGCCAGTCGATCCACCAGAAGTCGACGCCCTCGGCCTCGAGCCCGTGGTGCAGCACCTCGAGGTACGCGGTGAGGAACGCCTCGTCCGTGACGTCGAAGGCGATCGGGTCGCGCGTCGACGCGTCCAGGCCGAGCGCCGCGCACATCGCCGCGTACGCCTCCTCGTGCGGGCCGACGCCGTCCGCGGGGTGCACGTTGAGCGTCACGCGCAGGCCGCGCGCCCGGACCTCGGCGAGGAACGCCGCCGGGTCGGGGAACAGCGCGCGGTCCCACGTGTAGCCCGTCCACCCGCTGCCGATGGCGGGGTCGACGTCCGTGACGTGCCAGTCCATGTCGAGCACCGCCACCGAGAACGGCAGACCCGCGGCGCGGAAGCGTGCCAGCAGCTGGAGGTACTCGTCCGCGGTGTAGCGGTGGTAGCGGCTCCACCAGTTGCCGAGCGCCCACCGCGGCAGCACCGGCTGCGGCCCCGACAGGGCGTACAGGGCCCGGACCGCGTCGGCGTGGTCGTGCCCGTACGCGAAGACGTACAGGTCGGTGCGGCCCGGCTCACGGGGCGCCACCCAGCCGTCCTCGGTGAGGAGCAGGGACGACGAGTCGTCGACCACCGCGTACCCGTTGCGGCCGGCGACCCCCGGCTCGAGGGGCACCGCGCCGTCCGCCTCGTCGAGCGTGCGGGCCGTGCCACCGAGGTTCCGACCGTCGTCGTCCTGCCCGTACCGCCACATCGAGTGCCAGCTCGTCACCGCGCCGAGCACCGCGACCGACAGCCCGCTGGTCGTGAACGCGCCCTTGTCGTAGGTGAGGCGCAGGCGGCGCGTGACGATCTCGAGGTGCGTGCCCTGGTCGACCAGGCGGAACTCCGGCACGGGCCGGCGGCGGTGCAGCGCGAACGTCGACGCGCGGTCCTCGAACCGGCCGTCCGGGGAGTGCTCGAGCCGCAGGAGGCCGTCGGTGAGGACGGTGATCCGGTAGCGGTCGCCCTGCACGACCGCGGCGGGGTCGGCGACCGGGTGGGCGGGCAGCGTCGGCAGCGGCATGCGTCCATCCTTCGCGCGCACCCGCACGCCCGCACACCGGGCGGCGCGCGGTGGGGAACGGGGTGGTGGTGGCGAACGGCCTGGCGGTGGGGAATGGAGTGCCCGCGCCCGCGCGTTCAGACCGGCATGCCTCTCACCGGTGAGTACGCCCCGAGCCCCAGCACCTTCGCCCGCGAGCAGGCCGAGCGCTACGAGGCGTCCGGCGGCACCGAGGCCGCGACGCTCGAGGGCCGCCCGATCATCGTCCTGACGACCGTCGGCGCGACGAGCGGCAAGCTCCGCAAGACGCCGCTGATGCGGGTCGAGCACGACGGCGAGTACGCGGTGGTCGCGTCCAAGGGCGGCGCGCCCGAGCACCCGACGTGGTTCCACAACATCGTGGCGCACCCGCGCGTCGAGCTGCAGGACGGCGCCGTGCGCAAGGACTACGACGCGCGGCTCGTCACGGGCGACGAGCGGGCGGTCTGGTGGGAGCGCGCGGTCGCGACGTGGCCCGCCTACGACGACTACACGCGTCGGACGGACCGCGAGATCCCCGTCTTCGTGCTCACGCCCGTCGACTGACCCGGCGCGGCGGGCGCACCGCCGGCGGGCAGCCACCGCCGGTCGATGCCTGACGTGCGACGCGCCCGGCCCCTCGTGCGGGGCCGGGCGCGTCGCGCTGTCGCGGGTCGGGTCAGGCGCGCCCGTCGACCTGCCCGGCTGCGGGACGCGCGACCGCACGCCCGGCGATGCTGGACACGAGGTCGTTGAGGTCGAGCCCGGTGAGGGACTTGATGACCTCCTGACCCTCGCCGAGGACCTGACCGACCGTGCGCGTGACGGCCGACGCGCCGTCGGTCGAGACGACCGTGAGCTGGTCGATGCCGCTGATCGGCTCGGCCGCGGCGCGGACGATCTCGGGCAGCAGCGCGATGACCTGCTGCGCGAGGACGGCCTCGCCCTGCTCGCGCAGCGCCTCGGCCTGGGCGCGGGTCGCCTCGGCGGCGGCCAGGCCCTCGGCCCTTGCCGCGGCGGCGCGCGCGAGACCGAGCGCCTCGAGGGCCTTGGCCTCGGCGAGCTGGCGGTCCCGCTCGGCGTTACCGGCGCGGACCGTCGCCTCGGCGGCGGCCTCGGCGTCCTGCACGGTCGCGGTCTTGTTCGCCTCGGCGATGCGCGTGCGGCGGAAGGCCTCGGCCTCCGTGGCGGCGTTCGTGGCGTCGCGCTCGGCGTTGGCGCGCTGGACGGACGCGTACGCGGCGGCCTCGGCCGGCTTGCGGACGTCGATGTCGAGCTGCTCCTCGGTGACCTTCGCCTTCTCGGCGAGGGCCTCGCGTTCCTGGGTGGCGACGAGGCGGTCCTGCTCGGCGCGTGCGAGCTGGCCGGCGGCGTTGGCCTCGGCGTTCGCGCGGTCCGTCTCCGCCTTGATGCCGGCCTGCTTGAGCGCGAGGTCGCGCTGACGCTCGGCGATCGACTCCATCGCCTGGATCTTCGCGAACTCGGAGACCTGCTGGGCCTCGGCCTCCTTGACCTCGGCGACCTGGCGCGCGCGGGCGGCCTCGGCGCGGCCGAGGTTGGCGAGGTAGTCGGAGCCCGGCGTCGAGATGTCCGAGATGTTGAGCAGGTCGACCTGCAGACCCTGCTCGGCGAGGTCGGACTTGGTCGAGCTGACGACCGCGTCCTGCAGCGACTTCCGGTCGCTGATGATCTGCTCGATCGTCATGTCGCCGATGATGGCGCGCAGCGAGCCCTCGAGGGACTCCTTGATGACGTCGTTCAGGGTCGCCTGCTGGGAGAGGAAGCGCTGCGCGGCGCGGCGCACGCCCTCCTCGTCCCCACGGACCTTGAAGTTGATGGACGCCTTGATGGCGAGCTTGATGCGGTTGCGGTCGACGCCCTCGACCGTGATGCCGATCTGGCGCTGCTCGAGCGAGATCGGGAAGCCCTGCTGCAGGACGGGCCACACGAACACGCGGCCGCCGACGACGACGCGCTGCCCGGCGTCGGCCGCGGCAGCCTTGCCGGCACCCCGCCCGACGATGACGAGCGCCTCGTTGGGGGGCACGCGGCGGATGCGCTTGGTGATGAGCGCGATGACCGCGACGAACGCGATGACCAGCGCGGCGACGGCCAGGACGGTCGCCCCGCCCTCGATGAACTCGAACATGGTGTCCCGGCCCGGCCGGGCTCCTTCCGCTGGGTGCCGTGTGGTGGTCGTTCGTGCTGCGGGGCCGCGGGGGTCGCGCCGGTGCGGCCCGGGTGGTGCGGGTGGTGCAAGGTCAGGCGCGCGTGACGCGCACCCGGGAGCCGGAGACCGCGACGACGACGACGCGCGCACCGGCCTCGATCTCGGCGTCGGCCCAGGCGAGGCGGCTCTCGAGGTCGCGGACGCCCTCGAGCCGGACCTCGCCGCCGCCGGGGCCCGTGGTCGCGGTGGTCACGCCGAACGCGCCCTCGAGCGGCGGCGGCGGGGCGTCCTCGGTCGCGGACAGGTTGCGGATGAGCAGCTGCGCGACGACGACGGCGAGCGCGGCGAGCCCGAGCGCGATCACGTACGCCCACAGGAGGTCCAGCTCGGACGACAGCGCGATGACCCCGCTGGCGCCGAACACGACGGCACCGGCGCCGACCGCGATGCCCGAGACGCCGCCCTGGCCGATGTCGAACGACTCGAGGAGGTCGCCGAACACGAGCGACGCCAGGAGCACGACGAGCCCGACGGCACCGATGACGACGAAGACGGTCACGTGACAGGTCCCTCCGGTGGTGGTGGGCGCCAGTATGCCGGAGCATGCCCCACGCCCGGGCGGCGCTGAGCGCCTGTGGATGCGGCATGCGGGTGAGCAGGCCTCGGGTCGGCTCGGCGGCCCGGGCTGGCGTCACCCGGGTCGTCGACGCGCGGAACACACGCGGGTAGTTGAGAGTTCAATCGGACGACAGCCCCACGCATCCGCGTGACCGACCGAGCGACGAGCAGGCGACCATGACCACCACCCCCTTCGAGATGGGCCTCGACACCTTCGGGGACATCCCCACCGACGACGCCGGCGCGCGCCTGACCGACGCCGCCGCGATCCGCCAGGTCGTCGACGAGGCCGTGCTCGCCGACCGGCTCGGCGTCGACGTCTTCACCGTCGGCGAGCACCACCGCGCCGACTACGCGATCTCCGCCCCCGAGGTCGTGCTCGCGGCGATCGCGGCCCGCACCGGGCGGATGCGCGTCGGCACGGGCGTCACCGTGCTCAGCAGCGACGACCCGGTCCGCGTCTACCAGCGCTTCGCGACGCTCGACGCCATCGCCCCCGGGCGCGCCGAGGTCATCCTCGGCCGGGGCTCGTTCACCGAGTCGTTCCCGCTGTTCGGCTACGACCTCGCCGACTACGACGTGCTGTTCGAGGAGAAGCTCGAGCTCTTCACGCGCCTGCGCACCGAGCAGCCGGTGACCTGGACGGGCGCCGTGCGCGCGCCGCTGCGCGACGCCGACGTGTACCCGAAGACCGAGTCGGGCCGCATCCCCACGTGGATCGGCGTCGGCGGCACGCCGCAGTCGGTCATCCGCGCCGCCCGGTACGGCCTGCCGGTCATGCTCGCGATCATCGGCGGCGACCCCGCGCGGTTCGCGCCCTACGTGGACCTGTACCGGCGCGCCGCCGACCAGTTCGGGACGACGCCGCACGCCCTCGGCATGCACTCGCCCGGCTTCGTCGCCGACACGGACCACGACGCCGCGGAGATCCTCTTCCCGCACTTCAAGGAGAACCGGGACCGCATCGGCGCCGAGCGCGGCTGGCCGCCGCTGCGCCGGTCCGACTTCGCCGCCGAGATCCAGCACGGGTCGCTCTACGTCGGCTCGCCGGAGACGGTCGCGCGGAAGATCGCCGCCGCGGTCCGCACGCTCGGCGTGCGGCGGTTCGACATGATCTACACGGCCGGCCCGGTCCCGGCGTCCGCGCGGCTGCGCGCCGTCGAGCTGTACGGCTCCCAGGTCGTGCCCATGGTCAAGGAGATGCTGGGGGAGGCCGCGTGACGACCGTCGGGATCATCGGGGCCGGCAAGGTCGGCACGGTGCTCGCGCGCCTCGCCGTCGCGGCGGGCCACCGCGTGCTCGTCGCGGGCTCGGGCGACCCCGAGCGCATCCGGCTGGTCGTCGAGGTGCTGGTGCCGGGGGCGGCGGCGGTGACGGCCGCGCAGGCCGCCGCCGGCGCCGACGTGGTCGTCCTCGCCGTGCCGCTGGGCCGCTACCGCGAGCTGCCCGCGCGCGAGCTCGCCGGCCGGCTCGTCCTCGACGCCATGAACCACTGGTGGGAGGTCGACGGCCCGCGCGAGGACCTCACCGACCCCCGGACGTCGTCGAGCGAGACCGTGCAGGCGTCCCTGCCCGGCGCCCGCGTCGTGAAGGCGTTCAACCACATGGGCTACCACGACCTCGAGGCGGGTGCCCGGCCCGCCGGTGCGCCCGACCGCCGGGCGATCGCGGTGGCCGGTGCCCCCGAGGACGTGGCCGAGGCCGCCGCCCTCGTCGACGCGCTGGGCTTCGACCCGGTCGTCGCGGGCGACCTCGCCGCGGGGGTCGCGCTCGAGCCGGGCAGCGAGGCGTTCGGCGCGAACGTGGGCCGCGAGGAGCTGGCACGGATGGTCGAGCGGTTCCCGACGAGCCCGCGCGGACGCGTCGTCGCGGCGGCGCGCGCGGGGAGCGGCGCGGTGGAGGCGGAGGCCGCTCGCGCGTCGGCGTGACTCAGTGCGCCGGGCGCCCCTCGGCTGCGCCGCGCGCGACCCGCTCGACGCGTGCGGCGCGCGTGGCCGGGCGGCGCGCCTCGGCGAGCCAGCGCAGCTGCGCGCGGCGCACACCGGGCGTGAAGGCGTCCCACCCCGACGCGGCGGCCGGGTCGGCGGCGAGCGCGTCGGCGAGGTCGGGGGCGACGACACCCGCCTCGGCGTCGTCGTACATCTCCCACGTCCCGTCGGCGCGCGCGGCGGCGATCACGGCCCGGCCGGCGTCGGTCATCCGTCCCGACGCCTCGACGCGGGCGAGCCGCTCCTTCGTCAGCCGGGACCAGCCGCTGCCCGGGCGGCGCCGCGTGAACCACATCTCCGTGCGCTCGTGGTCCACGGTGCGCTGTGTCGCGTCGATCCAGCCGAACGCGAGCGCCTCCTCGACGAGTGGCTCGTAGCCCAGCACGGGCCGACCCGACGTCGGCTTCCACCGCACCACCCACACGCCGGGGCTCGTCGCGTGGTGCTCGGTGAGCCAGGCCCGCCACGCGGCGGCGGTCTCGACGAGCACGCGCCCGTCGCGACCGCCGCCGGCGGGCCCGTCGGTCACAGCCGGTCCGTGTCCTCGGCGACGACCGGTGCGGGCGTCCCACGGCCGAGCAGGGACCTGCGGTAGGAGTAGACGAAGTAGATGACGACGCCGACCGCGAGCCACGCGAGGAACCGCAGCCAGGTGAGCGTGGTCAGGTTGAGCATCAGCCAGATGCACGCGAGGCCCGAGATGATCGGCAGCACCGGCGACCACGGCACGCGGAAGCCGCGCTCGAGGTCCGGCCGCGAGCGGCGCAGCAGCGGCACGGCGAAGCTGACGAGCACGAACGCCGACAGCGTGCCGATGTTGATCATCTCCTCGAGCAGCTCGACCTCGGAGAGGCCGGCGATCAGGGCGATCACGACGCCCGCGCCGATCTGCAGCGCCACCGGGGTCCTGAACCGCGCCGACGTCTTCGACAGCCCGCGGGGCAGCAGGCCGTCGCGGCTCATGGCGAAGACCACGCGCGTGAGCCCGAGCATCAGCACCATGAGCACGCTCGTCAGGCCGACGAGGATGCCGATGGAGATGACGCGCCCCGCCCAGTCGGCGCCGACGAGCACGAACGCGCTGGTCAGCGACGGGCTGTCCACCTGCGCGAGCTCGGTGTAGCTCACCATGCCCGTGACGACGACGGTGACGAGCACGTAGAGAACCGTGACGAGGATCAGGCCGCCGAGGATGCCGCGCGGCACGGCGCGCTGCGGGTCCTTCGTCTCCTCGGCGGTGGTCGCGACGACGTCGAAGCCGATGAACGCGAAGAACACCAGCGCCGCGCCGGACAGGATGCCCATGACGCCGTACGTCGACGGCTCGAAGCCGAGCAGGAACCCGGTGAGCGGCTGCTCGAGGCTGGTCGCCCCCGCGCCGGCGGGCTCGGACGGCGGCACGAACGGCGACCAGTTCTCCGCCTTGACGTAGAAGAAGCCGGCGACGATGACGAAGAGCGTGATGCCGACCTTGAGGATGGTGAACACGCTGTTCACGCGCGTGCTCAGGCGCGTGCCGATCGCCAGCAGGGCCGTGAAGACCGCGACGATGAGCATGGGCGCCCAGGCGACGTCCGCGCCGAGCACCGTGACGGTCGTCGGCACGTCCACGCCCAGCAGCCCGAACGCGTCGGACAGGTACACGCCCCAGAACTTCGCGATCACCGCCGACGCCAGCAGCATCTCGAGGATGAGGTCCCAGCCGATGATCCACGCGACGAGCTCGCCCATGGTCGCGTAGGAGTACGTGTAGGCGGAGCCGGCGACGGGCAGCGTCGACGCGAACTCGGCGTAGCACATGATCGCCAGGCCGCAGACGACGGAGGCGATGACGAACGACAGGATCACGCCGGGGCCGGCGTAGTTGGCGGCCGCCGTCGCGCCCACCGAGAAGATGCCCGCGCCGACCGCGACCGCGACGCCGAGCACCGCGAGGTCCCACGCGGTGAGGGACCGGCGCAGCTGCCGCTCCGGGTCGTCGATCGCCGCGAGCGAGGCCTCGACCGACTTGCGCCGCAGGATGCTGCGCGGGCCGGGGCCCGCCGTGCCCCGGCGTGCCGTGCCGTCGTGCGTCATGGTGGTTCCCCTCCGTGGTGCCGGCCGACGGCGCGCGTGACCGCGGACCTGCGGTCGCGACGTCGGCACCCGCGCACGAGCATGTCGGACCGCGCGGCGCAGGGCCAACCCGGTGGCCGTTCCCCGGGACGCGCGGTGCCCGGGCCGGGGCTGGGGTCGGCTCGACGGCCCGCCGGGCGCGGTCGCGGACGTCCCGGCAGCATGGCCGCATGACGCAGCAGAACGGGTCGCAGGAGGCGGCGCAGTCGGGGTCGCGGCAGGACGGGTCCCAGCAGGACGGGTCCCAGCAGGACGGGTCCGCGGGCCCCCTCGACGAGCAGGACGTGGCCGGGCGCCCCGCAGGCAGCCCACGGTCGGCGCAGGACGGCCCCGACGACGCCCACCGCGCGCCGGACGGTGTGGACGCCGCGACGGTCGAGGCGGTCGGCGGCGTGACGGCGGCGCTCGAGGTGATCGAGCACGCGCGCGGCGTCCTCTACGAGTTCCACCGGCTCATCGGCCAGGGCGACATCGAGCTCGGCGAGGCGCTGGACAAGCTCGAGGCCGCCGGCCACGCCGAGCTCGCCGACCGCGTCCGCGCCGACGTCCTGGGGGCGAACGTGCTGGCCGGCCGGTGGACGTTCCAGATCGTCGAGGACTTCGACGCCGGCTACCACGCCCGGTTCCGCGAGGCGGAGCAGCGGCTGCGGGACGAGCTCATGGCCGGTCGCCGGCACGTGTACGAGGCGGGGCTCAAGGAGCAGAACCGCACGTACGGGCGCGGGGGGCACGAGGCGCTGCCGGAGGACGTGGGCGCGGGCCGTCAGGTGGACTGACACCGGGCGTCGTACGGGCCCACCCTCGCGGCCGTCCCCAGGGCGACGGCGGGTCGACGCCCGCGATGTCGGAGGTGTCCGGCATGCTCGGCGCCCGTGACCTCCCTGCTCGACGCCTTGCCCGACCGCCCGCGCCGCCGCGCCCGCCGCGCGCCGTGGGTGCTCGCGCTGGTCGTCGGGGCGGTCGTGGGACTGGGCGGGCCGGTGTGGCTCGACGCGCGCGCCGCTGCGCGCTACCCGGTGACGACGGCCGACGTCGAGGCCGGGCGCGCGCAGCTCGCCGCGCTCGCGGTGAAGGGCCGCGCGCCGCGGACCGGGTACGAGCGCGAGGAGTTCGGGCAGGCGTGGGCGGACACCGACCGCAACGGCTGCGACACCCGCAACGACGTGCTCGCGCGCGACCTCGTCGACATCACGACGAAGCCGGGCACCGAGGAGTGCGTCGTCCTGACGGGCACGCTGCACGACGTCTACACCGGCACGACGATCGGCTTCGAGCGCGGGCCGCGGTCCTCCGAGGTCCAGGTCGACCACGTGGTCGCGCTCGCGGACGCGTGGCAGAAGGGCGCGCAGCAGTGGTCCGACGAGCGACGCCGGGAGTTCGCCAACGACCCGGCGAACCTGCAGGCCGTCGAGGGCCGCGCGAACCAGCAGAAGGGTGCCGGCGACGCCGCCACGTGGCTGCCGCCGGAGAAGGGCTACCGGTGCGTGTACGCGCTGCGGCAGGTGGCGGTGAAGCACGCGTACGGGCTGTGGGTGACGCGTGCCGAGCGGGACGCGCTCGCGCGGGAGATCGACCGGTGCGTGGTCGTGGGCTGACCCGCGGCGACGGCACCGACCTAGGCTCGACCGCACCGACGAGCGGAGGTGGACCGTGCGACGTCCCGAGGTCGTGCTGGGCCCGACGACGAAGGGCTTCGTGCTCGACGAGCCGCTGACCGCCGCCGCGTACGTCGCGCAGGGGCACGCGCTGTTCGACGGCAGCCTCGGCCGGCCCGTCATGACGCTCGACCACGCCGCCCTGGACCACGACGTCGCGACCCTCGCGCGGTTCGCCGCCGACCACGGCCTCGAGCTGGCCCCGCACGGCAAGACCACGATGTCGCCCGAGCTGTGGGCGCGCCAGCTCGACGCCGGCGCGTGGGGGATCACCGTCGCGACGCCGCACCAGGCGCGCACGGCGCACGCGCTCGGCGTCCGGCGGCTGCTCGTCGCCAACGAGGTGGTCGACCCCGTCGCCCTGCGGTGGGCCGCGACGGCCGCCGCCGACCCGGACGTCGAGGTGCTGCTGTACGTGGACTCGGTGGCGGGGGTCGAGGCGGTGGAGGCCGCGCTCGCGGGCACGGACGCCGGGCCGCTGACCGTGCTGCTCGAGGTCGGGCACGCCGCCGGCCGCACCGGCGTGCGCACGCACGAGGAGGCCGTGGCGGTGGCCGAGCGCGCGGTCGCGTCCGACGCCGTCCGGCTCGTCGGCGTCAGCGGCTACGAGGGCGGCCTGCCCGACGACGCGCGCGTCCGCTCGTTCCTCGCCGGGCTCCGCGACACCGCGCACGACCTCGCCGAGCGCGCGCTGCTCCCGCCCGACGGGATCGTGCTGTCGGCCGGCGGGTCGGCGTGGTTCGACGTCGTCGCCGACGTGCTGGGCCGCGACCCCGACGGCACCGGACCCCTGCCCGGCTACGGCACCCGCACGTTGCTGCGCTCGGGCTCGTACGTCACGCACGACCACGGCACGTACGCGCACAGGACCCCGTACACGCGCCTCGCCGGCCACCTGCTGCCGGCCATCCGCGTGTGGGCGCAGGTGCTCTCGACACCCGAGCCCGGGCTCGCGCTGCTGGACGCGGGCAAGCGCGACGTCCCCTACGACGAGGGGCTGCCCGTGCCGCTGCGCCGGCACCGGCCCGGCGTTGAGGCCGTCGACGTCCGCGGGTGGACGCTCACGCGCACCAACGACCAGCACGCGTACCTCGACCACGACCCGCACCACGACGCGGGCGCCGGGGACCCGACCGACCTCGCGGTCGGCGACGTCGTCGAGCTCGGCGTCTCGCACCCGTGCACCGCGTTCGACAAGTGGCGCGCGGTGCCGGTGCTCGACGCCGACCTGCGCGTCGTCGACGTGGTCAGCACCTGGTTCTGACGCGCGTCCCCGGGGCGGTGGCCCTCACGAGCCGGCGGGGGCGACACCCTGCCCGCCCGTGACGGCCAGGAGGGCGAGCGCGTCCGCGTCGGGGGTGCCGCCGGCTGCGGTGTACGCGACGACGCGCAGGTCCGCGCCGGGCACGCCGAGCACGTCGCAGTCGAGCGTGATCGGGCCGACGACCGGGTGGACGATCGTCTTGCGGTCCGTGGTGTGCGGCGCCGGCGTCGCCGTCCGCCAGAGCGCGGCGAACCGCGGTGACCTCGCCCGCAGGTCGTCGAGCAGGGCCCGCAGACGCGTGTCGGCCGGGTAGCGGGCCGCGGCGTCCCGGAGGTCGGCGACGACCGCCGCCTCGAACGCGTCCGTACCGTTCGCCGAGGTGGTCGGGTGCCGGGCGGCGTGCGCGTCGCCGTCGCCGAACAGGGCGCGCGCGAGGTTGCGGTCCCGCGGGAGCAGCGCGGCGGGGTCCCCGTGCAGGGCGGTCCACAGCGCGTTGCACGTGAGCAGCGTCCAGTCGGCGGCGAAGACCGCGACGGGCACGTCGCCGAGCCGCGCGACGAGCCGCTGCACCCCGGCGGGCACGTGGGCGCTCACCGTCGAGTCCTGCGGCGGCAGCAGGCCCGCGGCGCGGTGGAGCCGGTCGCGCTCGCTGCGCGACAGCTGCAGGGACCGGGCGAGTGCCGCGACCACGTGGGGCGACGGGTGCGTCGCGCGGCCCTGCTCGAGGCGCAGGAGGTAGTCGACAGAGAGGCCCGCCAGCTGCGCGAGCTCCTCGCGCCGCAGCCCGGGCGCGCGCCGGCGCGCACCCGCGGCGAGGCCGACGTCGCCGGGAGCGAGCCGGTCGCGCCAGGTGCGCAGCAGGTGCGCGAGCGTCGGCACGTCCGGGGTCGTCGCGGGAGGCACCCGGCCATCCTCGCGTCGACGGCACCCGCGCGGGAGGCCCGAGCGTGGGTACCGGCGGTCCTACCGTCCGACACGGTCCTGGTCCGCGCACGCGTCGCCGCGGACCGTGGGACGGGCGCCGCGGACGCGGCGCGCACACCGGACCGAGGGAGCACCGTGCAGCACACGATCGTCATGACCGGAGCCAGCCGTGGGATCGGGTACGTCGCCGCCGTCGAGGCGTTGCGGCGCTCGCGCGACCTGCACCTGGTCGTCACCACGCGCGGCCCCGGGGACGCGCTGGTCGCGCGGCTCGCACGGGACAGCGGCAACCCGCAGGTGGGGTGGGTCGGCGCCGAGCTCGCGTCGCTCGCGTCCGTCCGCGCGGCGGCGGCGGAGGTCGGGCGGCGCCTCGACGGCGGCGCGCTCCCGCCGCTGACCGGGTTCGTCGGCAACGCCGGTCTGCAGCTCACCCGCGCCGACCGGGCGACCGTCGACGGCCTCGAGGAGACCTTCGCGGTCAACGTGCTGGCGCACCACCTGCTCGTGCGCCTGCTCGCGGAGCGGATCACCACGCCCGCGCGGGTGGTCCTCACGACGTCGGACACGCACGTCGGCGACCTGCGCCACAACCTCGGCCTGGTCCCGGCGCCCCGCTGGCGCGCACCGCTCGAGCTCGCGCGCCCGAGCACCGCACCGGACGCCGGCACGGCGACGGCGGGCCGGCGCGCGTACTCCACGAGCAAGCTCGCGGTGATCCACCTCGTGCACGAGCTCGCCCGGCGGCTGCCCCCCGGGGTCGAGGCCGTCGCGTGGAACCCGGGCTTCGTCCCCGGCACGGGACTGACGCGCGACGGCGGCACCCTCACCCGGCTCGTGGCCCGGCACCTGCTGCCGCTGCTGGCGCGGACGCCGCTCGCCGTCGACGTGGTGACGGCCGGGGGCCACCTGGCGTCTCTGATCGGCGGCCGGCCCGCCGTCGCCACGGGTGCGTACGTGACCAAGGACGCAGAGGAGCGCTCGTCGGCGGAGTCCTACGACCGCGCACGCGAGCGGGAGCTGTGGGAGGCGGCCGACCGCCTGTGCGGGCTCGCCTGAGGAGCCCTGCCGATCCCCGCGGCGGTCGCGTCGCGCCGTGCGCCGGGCGACGTGCCGGCGTCAGGACGCGGACGCCGCCGCCCGCGTCCGGCGTGCCACGGCCGAGCCGATCGCGATGCCCGTGAGCACGCCGAGCGAGATCGCGACCATCGTGGCGCCCGCGGTGACGACCGTCGCCAGCGCCTGCGCGCCCTGGTCGAGCACCGACGTGACGCCGATGAGCCCGAGCGCACCGGGCACCAGCAGCCAGAAGCCGGGCAGGAAGCCGACGAGGGTGGGCGG
Source organism: Cellulomonas sp. (assembly GCA_031178625.1). GTDB lineage: Bacteria > Actinomycetota > Actinomycetes > Actinomycetales > Cellulomonadaceae > Cellulomonas. Next base: position 10,538 of record JAPSIR010000011.1, on the reverse strand, counting down.
GCCCGTCGGCCGGGTCGCGGCGAACATCGCGACGGCCGTCATGGCGAGCGCCCCGACGAACGCCGACGGGATGCCGCCGAGGAAGACGCCCCCGACCACCTGCCCGGCGTACGCGACGACGAGCACGAGCAGGATCCACGGCAGCGCCGTCCGGTGCGCGCAGTTGTGCAGCACCACGCCGCACCCGTAGACGAGCACGCCCACCCACGGTCCGGCCCAGCCGAGCGGGTGCGCGGACGCGGCACCGACGGCGGACGCGGGCACCCCCACGAGCGCCGCGGCGGCCGTGATGCCGAGCGCGAGCAGCACCAGCTGCATGCCGCCCGCGGCGAGCCGCGCGGAACCGGCGATCATCTGCCGGGTGGCCAGGTCGATCGCCGCCGTGGTCAGCAGTGCACCGGGCAGGAACGTGACGAGCGGCGCGGCCAGCGGCGCCAGCGTGCCCACCTCGAGACCGGTGCGGGTCAGCGCGAACACGGCCGTCGAGACGAGGAACGCGCTGACCAGCACGAGCAGCGACTGGTACACCGCCGGCAGCCGCGCGCCCGCCACCTGCAGCCCGGCGACGCCCGCGCCGAGCGCCCCGGCGACGAGCACGTCGACCAGGCCGCCGCCCAGGATCAGGGCGATGCCGACCGCCGACGCCACGTACCCGAGGACGCGCGCGGCACCGCCGTACAGCGGCGGCGCATCCAGAGCGGCGCGGATGCGCGCCGCGCCCTCGGCCGGTCCGACGCGGCCCGCCTCGGCGTCGTCGGCGACGTGCAGCACGTCGGCCGCCTGGTGCAGCCGCAGCGTGCGCGCACCGGCGCTCGACGCAACGGTCTGGGGCGCCGCGCTGCCGGGCACCGACACCACGAGCGCGGTGGGCAGGGCCACGACGGCCAGCCCGGGCAGGGCGTTGACGGCCGCGATCCGCTCGAGCGTCTGCTTCACCTGCACGACGGGCGCGCTCGCGTCGGTCAGCGCCTCGCCCATCGTCAGCAGGAAGCCCAGCGTGGCGGCGGCGTCGGCCGGGTCGGCGTGGGCAGCGGGTCGGGCGGCGCCGGCCGGCGCGCCGCGATCGGCCTCGTCCGCCGACGTGCGTGCCCCGGCGGCGGCGACGGGAGTGGGGACGGTCGCGACGGGGCCGGTCGGCGGGTCCGACGCCACCGCGGGGAGCACCGCCGTGACCAGCTCGGCCGGCTCCACGGGCTCCGCCGGCTCCGCGGGCTCGTCGGGCTGGCCGCCGACCCCGGGCGCGGCCTCCGACCCGAGCGACGCCGCGGACCCGTCGGCGCCCGCCGCGGCACGGGCCGCCGGACCCTCCGGGCCGGTCGTCCGGCGGCGGGTGCGCCGGTGCAGCAGCACGAGCGCCGCCGCGGCGACGAGCAGGACGAGCGCGGCGGTGACGACCACGCCGAGGGGGAGCGTCGACGTGGCGACGGCCGGCTCGCGCGACCACGGCACGACGGTCCCCGGCACGGCCGCGGGCGGCGTGGCGGGTGCGGGCGTCACGACGGTGGTCGACGTGGGCGTCGGCACCTGCTCGGAGGTCGGCGTCGGCGTGGGCGAGGGCGTCGCGGGCGGCGCGGTGCCGGACGTCGGCGCGGGGGTGCTCGTCGGCGTCGGCTCGGCCGTCGTGGGTGCCGGCTCGGGCGACGCGGTGGGCGTCGGGGTGGCCGTGGGCGTGCCGGGTCCCGATGTGGTGGGCGTGGGGTCGGCCGGGGCGGGCGGCACGTCGGCCCGGCGCGCGGGCGCCGCGAGTGCGCTCATGGGGCGATCCTCTCCCGGTCGGCGGTCCGCGGCCCCCGGGAGTCGGGCCGGTCGGTCGGTGCGCGCCTCAGGCGGGCCAGGCCGCCAGCAGCCATGCCCCGCCGACGACCAGCAGCGCGACGCCGACGAGCAGCAGCACCGCCACCCACACGACCGCGGGCACGTGCGTCAGCCCGGCCAGCAGCCCCGCGTCGGACAGGTCGCGGCCGCCCTGCCGGCGCACACGGCGGCGCTGCGACTGCATCTCGAGCACGGCGCGCGGCGCGCCCAGCAGGAAGAACCACGTCAGCCCGGCCGCGACGACGGTCTGCACGGCGGCCGGCGCCCAGCCCGTGACGCCGACGAGCACCGCCCCGCTGACCAGCACCGCCCACAGCCCGTACCAGTTGCGGATCTGCAGCAGCACGAGCGCGACCACGAGCAGCAGGAGCCACAGGACGCCGACGGCGTACCCGCGCGACAGCAGCCACGCGGCGGCGACGCCGAGCACCGCGGGCGCCGGGTAGCCGGCCGCCGCGGTCGCGACCATGCCCGGCCCGCGCGGCTTGCCGCGCGACACCGTCAGGCCCGACGTGTCGGAGTGCACGCGGATGCCGCTGAGGCGCCGGCCCACCAGCACGGCGACGGCCGCGTGGCCGGCCTCGTGCACGATCGTCAGCCCGTGGCGCAGCAGGTGCCACACGCCGGGCAGCCACAGCGCGACGAGGACGACGGCCCCGACGACGGCGACGGTGGTGCGGGCAGGCGCGGGCTGCGGCGTGGTCAGCTGCTCCCACCACGCGCCGAGCTGCCCGGTGATGTCGGGGTCGGCGGGCGCGGCGTGCAGCGGCCACGCCGTCCCGGCGACGGGGCCGGTGCTCACGGCGCCTCCGGCAGCACGACGTCGGCGCCCTCCGCGGTGACGCGGACGCCGCCGGGGACCACGGTCGCACCGGTGAGGACGATGCCCTCGGGCAGGCCCTCGACCGGCACCTCGAGCCCCGTGAGGCGGTCGCCGAGGCCGCCGGGCAGGTCGTCGAGGTCGAGGGTGCGCTCGCCGAGCGCGACGTCGGTGAGGTCGACGAGCAGGACGCCGTCCTCCACGCGCGGCACGAGGCCGGCGGACAGCGCCAGCCCGAGCACGTCGCCGCCGGCGCGCAGCACGCCCGCGTCGACGGTGAGGTCGACGGCGAGCCCGCGGTCCGCGAGGACGCGCTCGAGGGACTCGGGCGGCAGCGTCGCGGCGAGCGTGGCGGAGCGGACGGTGTGCGGGGCGGTGAGGCCCACGCCCTGCGCGGTCACGCGGACGTCGGTGGCGTCGACGCCCTCGAGCGTGAGCCCGTCCGCGGCCGCGTCGACGTCGTCCAGCTCGCGTGCGAGCAGCTGCGTGAGGAAGGGGAACCCGTGGATCGCCACGTCGGGCTCCCCCGTGACGGCGAGCTGCTCCGTGACGACCTCGCGCGCACGGTCCTCCGCGACGCCGAGCGCGACGCGGTCGGCCACGACCGCACCGGCCCCGACGACGACGAGCGTGACCACCGTGCCGACGACCGCTCTCCTGGCTCCCATGACCCTCCGTCCCTCGACGCCGGGCCCACCGTACGGGGCCCGGGTGCACGACGACCGGCCACTGGTGTGGCGTGGGTCACAATGCCGACCTAGGCTGGGTGGCGACCACGAGGGACGCGCGATGACCTGGGCACTCCTCCTGCTGACCACCGTCGCACCGACGGTGCTGCTGACAGCCGTCTGGTCGCTGATCCCCTCGGCCGAGGAGCCGCCGCGCTGGCGCGTCGCCCTCGCCGAGCGGCTCGAGCGGACGGCGGCACGGCTGCGCCGCGAGCGGCCCGCGCCGGAGGACCCGTTCCAGACGCTGCGCGTGCAGGAGCGGCTCGGGGTCGTGGCCGCGCACGTGCGCCGCCTCGAGGGCGACGAGCGCGCGTTCGCCCGGGCGGAGCGGATCATCGCGTCGCAGCTCGCGTACGACCAGCTGCTCGCCGAGGCGTGCCGCATGGCCGGCGTCGAGGTGCTGCCCGCCGCGAAGGGCGACCCGGCCGAGCGGTTCCGGGAGGAGATGGCGCTGGCCGAGCGTGGGTGGACGTGGTGAGGTGTGGACGGACGTGACGTGGTGAGGTGCGAGCGGACGTGACGCGGGTACGACCTCACGGTGCCGGGCGTGCCCGCCCCGCTCCGGCCCTCACCCCGCCAGGACCGTGAGCGTGCTCGGCCCGCCCGGCGTGGGGCGGATCTCGATGCGGTCGGCGACGGCCTGCTTGAGCGCCTCGACGTGCGAGACGACGCCGACGACCCGGCCGCCGGCGCGCAGCCGGGACAGCTCGCCCAGCACCTGGTCGAGCACGTGCGGGTCGAGCGCGCCGAAACCCTCGTCGACGAACAGGGTGCCGAGCTCGACGCCCCCCGCCTCGGCGGTGACGACGTCCGCCATGCCGAGCGCGAGGCAGAGCGACACGTAGAAGGTCTCGCCGCCGGACAGCGTGCGCGGGTCGCGCGTCTGCTCGGTGCGGTGGTCGAGCACCCGCATCGACAGCCCGGTGGTGCGCGTGCGCACGTCCTCCTTCTCGTCGCTGCGGGCCAGCTCGTAGCGGCCGTCGGACATGACGCGCAGCCGGTCGTTGGCCGCGTCGACGACGTCCTCGAACCGCCGGGTCAGCACGTACGTCGCGAGGGAGAGGGCGTGCGCGTTGTCGCTCGCGGTGCCGGCCGCGAGGCCGGCCATCCGGGCCACGGGCGCGGCCTCGTCGATGCGTCGCTCGAGCGTCCGGGCGGCGGTGCACGTGGTGCCGCCCGCGCGTGCGGCGGCGTCGGCCCGCTCCCGGGCGACGTGCGCGCGACCCGCGAGGTCGTCGGCGGTCGTGCGGGCGGTGCGCTCCGCGGTCCGGGCTGCCTCGACGTCGACGGCCGCGTCCTCGGGGAGGTCGCGCAGCGCCGGGTCGGCGAGGCCGTCGGCCACGCGCGCCGACTCGGCGGTCCACCGCTGCACCTCGCGCTCGAGGGCGGCCAGGGCCCCGGGCGCGAGCCACGCCGCGCGCGCCGTGCGGGCGTCGGGCAGGTCGTGGTCGCGCAGCCCGGTGAGCAGCTCGGCGAGCCGCCGGCCGGTGTCCTGCGCGGCGGTGCGATCGGCGGCGAGGGCGTCGAGCAGGTCCTGCGCCACGTCGGCGCGGGTCGTGAGCGCCGCGTGCCGGGCGGCGACGGTGGGGTGGGTGCCCCGCCCCTCGACGACCTCGACCTCGGCGCGGTCGAGCGCGTCCCGCTGCGCGTCGAGGGCCGCCTCGGCGGCGGCGACCTGGCGGGCGCGCTCCTCGCGGTGGGCACGACGGGCGTGCGTGGCGGCGTCGAACCGGTCGACCTCCGCGTCGAGCCGGTCCGCCTCGGCGGCGGCGTGCCGGGCGGCGGCCGCCTCGGTGCGGGCCGCGGCCAGCGCGTCGCGGGCGGCCTGCTCGTCGACGTCGCCGACCCGCTCGCGCAGGGAGGTCACGCGTGCGGCCGCGGCAGCCTCGGCGCTGCTCGCGGCGGCGAGGCGCTGCTCGGCGGCGACCCGCGCCCGCTCGGCGGCCGCCACCTGCTCCGCCGTCACGTGGTCGGCACCGAGTGCCGCCTTGCGGGGGTGCTCGACCGCGCCGCACACGGGGCAGGCGTCGCCGGCGTCGAGGTCGGCGGCGAGCTCGCCGGCGAGGCCCGCGACGCGGGCGGTGCGCAGCGCCGCCTCGGTGGTCACCGCGGCGTGCGCGTCGCGCGCGGCGGCGGCCCGGGCGACGTCGGCGCGCCCGTGCGCGCGCTCCGCCTCGTGCAGCGCGGCGACGTCGGCGAGCGCCTGCTCGGCGGTGGCGACCCGGGCGTCGCAGGTCGCGCACGTCGCGCCGTGCGTCCGGGCCGTGTCCCGCTCGGCGACGAGGGCGGCGCGCGCGTCGGGGCGCGCGGCGAGCCAGGCGTCGTGTGCGCGGACCTCGGCCCGCAGGTCGTCGATCGCAGCGCCGGCGTCCCGCACCGCGCGGCGAAGGCCGTCGAGCTGCTCCTCGAGCGCCACGAGCCGGCGCAGCGCGCTCGCCTCGTCCGCGGCCGCCACGCGGGCGTCCGCGACGAGCGCCCGCCACGCCTCGGTGGCGGCGTCCGCGTCGGTCGCGTCGGCCCGAGCGCCCGCCCGGACGCCGTCCGGCGGGTCGTCCGGTGCGACGTCGGCCGGCGTCCGGACGGCCTCCCGGAGCGCGTCGTGCACGACGGGTGACGGGTGCAGGTCGGCGGGTGCGGCGTCGACGGCCGCGAGCAGGGCCTTGCGCGCACCGGCCCAGGCGGTGGCGGCGTCCTCGGCGCCCAGCAGCAGCGGACGCACCGCGGCGGAGGACCGCGCAGCGGCGAGCCGCAGGACGTCGGCCTCGTGGTCGGCGCGGCCGTCCTCGAGCCGCGCGAGGTCGGCGCGCAGGGCGGCGCGGCGCGTCAGCAGCGCTGCGGTGGCCACGGCGGCGTCGCAGTCCCGGCGCGCCCGGTCCCACGCGTCGGCGGCGGCCGCCGCCTGCTCGGCGAGGCCCGTCGCGGTCGTCGTCAGCCGCGCGACCGCGGCGTCGACCACGGCCGCCACCCGCGCCGCGGGCCCCTCGCCGGCGGTGCCGGGCGCACCGGTGCCCGCCGCCGCGAGCGCGCCGCGCAGCTCCTCGGCCGCCTCCGCGTCGAGCCCGCACGCGCCGACCAGGTGCGCCGCGGCGCCCTGCAGCTCGGACCGCGCCGCCTCGACGGCGCGGTCCGCCTCGCGGCGCAGCTGCGCGAGCCGCTGCTGCACCTGCTCGTAGACGGCGGTGCCGAAGATCTTCTGGAGCAGGCCGCGCCGGTCCTCGGGGTTGGCGCGCAGGAACCGCGCGAACTCGCCCTGGGGCAGCACGATCGTCTGGACGAACTGTGCGCGGTCCAGGCCGACCACGCGCTGCAGCTCGTGCCCGACCTCGTCGAGGCGCGTGCTCACCAGCTCGCCGACGGTGTCGAGGGCGTCCGGTCCGCCGGTGCAGTCGACGTCGGCGGGCAGCCGCCACAGGCGCGCGCTGGCCTGCGCGGTCGTGGTGCCCGCGCCACGCCGCTTCGCGCGTTGGTACGCCGGCGTCCGCCGCACCCGGTAGACGCCCGACGGCACCTCGAGCACGAGGTCCACCACGGACTCGACCTCGGGCGCCGCGTACGCGGACCGCAGCCGCTCGTCGCTCGCGTCGGCGCCCGCGACCTTGCCGTAGAGGGCGAAGACGACCGCGTCGATGAGCGTGGACTTGCCCGCGCCGGTCGGCCCCTCGAGCAGGAACAGGCCGGCGGCGCCGAGCGCCGCGAAGTCGACGGTGTGCCGGGCGGCGAACGGCCCGATCGCCTGGACCGTGAGGGAGCGCAGCTGCATCAGGCGCTCCGCTCGCCGGCGAGGACCTGCTCGTACGCGCGCCGCAGCACGTGCACCTCCGCCTCGGTGGGCGGCGCACCCGTCACGTGCGCGACGAAGTCGCCGGCCACCTCGACGGGGTCGGCCGCCGACGTGACGACCGCGGCCCGGGCGGCGGCGCGCTCCGCGCCGGCGGGACGGTGGTGCACCGCGAGCGCGTGCGGGAAGCGCGCACGCACGCGCTGGAACAGGTCCGCCGGGCGCGCGGCGTCGGTCACGGTGACGCGCACCCAGTCGTCCGTGTGCGGCTCGCCGGCCGCGGCGAGCAGCTCGTCGAGGGTCCCGGTGACCTCCGCGAGGCGCCGCGGCACGGGCGCGGGGACGAGCTCCGTCACGGGCGCGTCCCCGCTCAGGTCGACGAGCACCGACGACTTGCGGTGCCGCAGCTCCGAGAACGAGTACGCGAGCGGGGAGCCGGAGTAGCGCAGCACCGTGCCGTCCGGCCCGGGGACGGCCTGCGGGCCGTGCAGGTGCCCGAGCGCGACGTAGTCGACGCCCGCGAAGACGTCGGCGGTCACGTGGTCGACGCCGCCCACCCGGATGTCCCGCTCGGACTCGCTGGCCTCGCCGCCGACGACGAACGCGTGCGCCACGACGACGGTCCGCGGCCGGCCGCCCCCACGCCGGGCCGCCGCGTCCGCGCGCACGCGGGCCGTCGCCGCCGCCGTCACGGCCTGGTGCGAGCGGGCGAGCGGCACGCGCGCGCCGTCCGGCCCGTCCTGCCCCAGCTCGACGCGCGCCGCGTCCGGGTCCAGGTACGGCAGCCCGTAGACCAGCACGTCGCCGCCGTCCGACGGCAGCACCACCGGCTCCGCCAGCCCCGCGACGCGCGTGCGCAGGCGGACGCGCTCGCGCATGAGGGTCGCGCCGAACCCGAGCCGGGTGGCCGAGTCGTGGTTGCCGGACGTGACGACCACGGTCGTGTGCTCGGCGAGGCGCGCGAGCGTCTCCGACAGCAGCGTCACCGCCTCGACCGGCGGGATCGCGCGGTCGTACACGTCACCCGCGACGACGACGGCGTCGACCGCCTCGGCGCGCACGACGTCGACCAGGTGGTCGAGGTGCGTCGCCTGGTGGTCCAGCAGGTCGACCCCGTGCAGGGTGCGACCCAGGTGCCAGTCGGAGGTGTGCAGCAACCGCATGCGCCGAAACGTAGCCGCGCCCACCGACACGCCCCCGGGCGCCGCGCCCGCGGCCCCGCCGGTGTGGTGCGAGATCAGCCCTCGTCGTCGGGGATGACGACCGACAGGCCCACCATGTCGAGCACCTCGCGCAGCACCCGGTGCGGGTCGCGCAGCGTCACGGGGATGCCCGCCTCGGACGCGGCGAGGTGGAGCTGGAGCACGAACGCGACCCCCGACGAGTCGACGAACGTCGCCTCCGTCGCGTCGATGACGACGGGCAGCCCGCTCATGAGCGCCATGCCCATCGACGCGCTGGCCTCGGGGCGCAGCGCGGCGTCGATCTCGCCGATCAGCCGCACCGCCGCGCGGCCGTCCTCGGCCTCGACGCGGATGGCGTGCACCGGCGCGGGGTCCCCGAGCCCGGGCACGGCGTCCCTCAGCTCCGTCATGGCGGTGCCTCCTGCTCCCTGCGTCGATGTCGGTACGTCGTCGGACCGGGCTCGACGGCGCGGCAACGCTACCCGGCGCCCCCACGACCGTCTCGCTGAACGCCGAACCCGCCCCGGAGGTTCCCCGGACGGGTGAACCGGCAGGTGAGAGGCGTGCGCGACCGTCCGCGGGGGCCGCTCAGCCCTCCGGGTCGGTGACGTCCGC
>JAPSIR010000011.1:0-1498 GCA_031178625.1 Cellulomonas sp. | reverse complement strand
GGCACGTCGGCGGCGGGGGCGCGGCGCGCGAACGTCGCCACCCAGTCCTGCTCCGGCGTCCACCGCTGCTCCGGCGCGGGGGAGGGCTGCGGGATCCACGCCGGCTCGGGCAGCCAGGTGGCGTGCGGGCGCGGTCGGGCGGCGCCGGGGGCCAGCCGCCCGTCGGCGTGGTGCCTGTCGGGGCGGTGCGTGTCGGAGCGGTGCCCCTCGCCACGCTGCCCCTCGGCGCGGCGGCCGTCGCGTGCGTGCCCGTCCGGCGCGTGCTGCGGCAGCGCGTCGCCCGGGCTGTCCGCGGGCCGCCACGCGGCGGACGCGGGCGGCGGCACGGGGCGGCGGACGTCGGCCGTCCACGCGCGGGCGTGCGCGTCGCGCGGCTGCTGCGGCCCGTCGTGCGGCGGGGGCCACGGGGCGTCGAGCACGGGCCCTCCCGTCGTCGGCGTCGGCGATCCGGACGAATCGCCCAGGGCCCCAGCATGCCGTGCCGGTCGCGCCCCTGCCCACCCGTCCACCCGGACGGGTCACCCGACGACCAGCACCCCGTCCCGCACCTGCGCCCGCGTACCCGTCCACGTGCGCCGCAGCCAGCGGTCGTGCGTCGCGACGACGACGGCGCCCGGCGCGGTCCCCAGCGCGTCGGCGAGCTCGCCGGCCAGCGCGACCGACACGTGGTTGGTCGGCTCGTCGAGCAGCAGCACGTGCGGCGTGCGGGCCACGAGCAGGGCGAGCACGACGCGCCGGCGCTGGCCGACGGACAGCTCGCCCATGGCGCGGTCGACGTCGCGCGGGGCGACGAGCCCCAGGTCGACGAGCGGCGGCGCGTCCGGGCGGTCGGCCGTCACCGCGGCGTACAACGCCCGCGGCGTGCGCGGGTCGTCCGTCAGGCCGACGTCCTGCTCCAGCAGCGCCACCTCGACGCCCCGCGCCCGCCGGACCGTGCCGTGCGCCGGTGCGAGGTCGCCCGCGAGCAGGTGCAGGAGCGTGGACTTGCCCGCACCGTTCGGGCCGGTGACCAGCAGCTTCGCGTCCGCGTCGACGTCGAGCGCCGGCACGTGCACGCGCCCCGGCACGGCGGCGTCGCGCACCTGCAGCACCACCGGTGCGCGCGCCTCGCGTGCGGGCGGCATCGCGAACCGCAGCGGTGCCGGCGGGCGGCGCACCTGCTCGGCGTCGAGCGTGTCGAGGCGGCGCCGCGCGTCGCGCACCCGGCGGGACACCTGCTGCTCGACGCGCGCGCCCTTCGCGTCGTACGCCAGCTTGGACTCGTTGCCCATGGGCTTGTCGTTGCCGACCCGCCGCGCCGTGGTGCGCACGGCGAGCCGCAGCGCCCGCAGCTCGTCCTGCTCGTCGCGGAACCGCTGCTCCCAGCGTGCCCGGGCGACGCGGCGCGCCTCCAGGTAGTCCGTGAACGTGCCGCCGTACGTCGTCGGGCCGTCGAGCCCGGGGTCGAGGTCGAGCACGCCGGTGCACACCTCGTCGAGGAACACGCGGTCGTGGCTGG
>JAPSIR010000124.1 GCA_031178625.1 Cellulomonas sp. | reverse complement strand
GCGCGCGGGCGCGCCGGTCGGCGCTGCGCGCGGGCGCGTCAGTCGGCGGAGACGTCCAGCGCGAGCAGGTCGTCGACGGTCTCCCGGCGCACGAGCACGCGCGACGCGCCGTCGCGCACGGCGACGACCGGGGGCCGCGCGAGCAGGTTGTAGTTGGACGCCATCGACCGCCCGTACGCGCCGGTCGCCGGGACGGCCAGCAGGTCGCCGTCGCGCACGTCGCCGGGCAGCTGCACCTCGTGCACCACGATGTCGCCGCTCTCGCAGTGCTTGCCGACGACGCGTGCCAGCACCGGCTCGGCGTCCGACACCCGGCCGACGACCTCGGCGTGGTACGCCGCGCCGTACAGCGCGGGCCGGATGTTGTCGCTCATGCCGCCGTCGACGGAGACGTACGTGCGCACCCGGCCGTCGTCGAGGCGGACCGGCTTCACCGTGCCGACGCGGTAGAGCGTGAGGCCGGCCGGGCCGACGATCGCACGGCCGGGCTCGATGGACAGGCGCGGCAGGTCGGTGCCGAGCGCGCGCGCGGCGTCCGCGACGGCCCCGACGACCTCGTCGGCGACGCGCACCGGGTCGATCGCCTCCTCGCCCGGCAGGTACGCGATGCCGTACCCGCCGCCGAGGTCCACCTCCTCCACCAGCACGCCCGTGCGCGCCGCCAGGTCGGCACGCAGCGCGAGCACCTTCTGCGCGGCGACGGCGAAGCCCGACGAGTCGAGGATCTGCGACCCGATGTGCGAGTGGATGCCCAGCAGGTGCAGCTCCGGGCGCGCGACCACGCGCAGCAGCGCGGTCAGCGCCGGGCTGTCGCCGCCGTCCGGGCCGGGCGCGAGGGACAGGCCGAACTTCTGGTCCTCGTGCGCCGTGGAGATGAACTCGTGGCCGCCGGCGTGCACGCCGGTCGTCACGCGCACCATCACGGGCGCGGCGGGGGTCTCGCGGCCGTCGGCGCGACGGGCGGCGACGACCTCCGCGAGGCGGTCCACCTCGACGAGCGAGTCGACGATGATCCGGCCCACGCCCGCGTCGAGCGCCGCGTGCAGCTCGGCGTCCGACTTGTTGTTGCCGTGCAGGCCGACGTGCGCCCCGGGCACCCCGGCCGCGAGCGCCACCGCGAGCTCTCCCCCGCTGGCCGTGTCGACGCCGAGCCCCTCGGCGTGCACCCAGCGGGCGACCGCGCGCGACAGGAAGGCCTTGCCGGCGTAGTACACGTCGACCGTCGTGCCGACGGCGGCCGCGGCGGCGGCGAACGCCTCGCGGTACGCCCGGGCGCGGGCGCGCAGGTCGGCCTCGTCGAGGACGTAGGCGGGCGTGCCGTGCTCCGCGGCGAGCGCGTGCACGTCGACGCCCGCGACGTGCAGCGTGCCGTCGGCGTCCCGCGTCGCGCCCGTCGACCAGGGCGCGCCCAGCGCGGTCGCGCCGTCGCCCGTCCGGGCCCCGGCGGCGCTCACATGCGCTCCGGCGCGCTCACGCCGAGCAGCGCGAGCCCGTTGGCGATGACCTGGCGCGTGGCGTCGTTGAGCCACAGACGCGTGCGGTGCACGTCCGTGACCTCCTCGTCGCCGAACGGCGTGACGCGGCGCTGGTCGTACCACTTGTGGTATGCGCCGGCGAGCTCCTCGAGGTACCGGGCCACGCGGTGCGGCTCCCGCAGCTCGGCGGCCTGCGCGACGACGCGCGGCAGCTCGGCGAGCTGGCCGAGCAGCACGGCCTCGGACTCGTGGTCGAGCAGGGCGGCGTCGAAGCCGTCCTCGCGGCGCACGCCGGCCTCGGCGGCGTTGCGGGCCACCGACGCGGTGCGGGCGTGCGCGTACTGCACGTAGTACACGGGGTTCTCGTTGCTCGCCCGCGTGAGGAGGTCGAGGTCGAGGTCGATCTGCTGGTCGCTCGACGAGCGGGACAGGGAGTACCGCGCGGCGTCGACGCCGACCGCGTCGACGAGGTCGTCGATCGTCACGACCGTGCCCGCGCGCTTGCTCATGCGCACCGGCTGACCGTCCCTGACCAGGTTGACGAGCTGGCCGATGAGCAGCTCGAGGTTGACGTGCGGGGTGTCGCCGAACGCCGCGCAGACGGCCATCATCCGGCCGACGTACCCGTGGTGGTCCGAGCCGAGCATGATGAAGCAGCGGTCGAAGCCGCGCTCGCGCTTGTCGAGGTAGTAGGCGATGTCGCCCGCGATGTAGGCGGCCTGGCCGTCGGACTTGATGACGACGCGGTCCTTGTCGTCGCCGAACTCGGTGGTGCGCAGCCACGTCGCGCCGTCGGCCTCGTACATGTGCCCGGCCTCGCGCAGGCGCGCGACCGCCCGGTCGACGGCGCCGGACTCGTGCAGGGCGTCCTCGTGGAAGTACACGTCGAACTCGACGCCGAAGTCGCGCAGCGACGTCTTGATCTCGTCGAACATCAGGTCGACGCCGCGCACCCGGAAGGCCTCGGTCGCCGCCGCGTCGTCGAGCGTGCGGGGGTCCGGCTCGCCGGCCGCGGCGGCGTCCGCGAGGATCCGGTCCGCGATGTCGGCGATGTACTGGCCGCCGTAGCCGTCCTCCGGCGCCTCCTGGCCGCGGGCGCGCGCGAGCAGCGAGCGCGCGAACCGGTCGATCTGCGCGCCGTGGTCGTTGAAGTAGTACTCGCGCGTGACGTCGGCGCCCGACGCCTGCAGGACGCGGGCGAGGCTGTCGCCGACCGCCGCCCAGCGCACCCCGCCGATGTGGATCGGCCCGGTCGGGTTCGCGGAGACGAACTCGAGGTTGACCCTGAGGCCTGCGAACGACGCGTTGCGCCCGTAGTCCGCGCCCTGCTCGACGACCGAGCGCGCCAGCTCGCCCGCGGCCGCCGCGTCGAGCCGGATGTTGAGGAAGCCGGGGCCGGCGATCTCGACCGCCGCGACCCCCGGCACGTCGGCGAGCCGCCGCGCGAGCTCCTCGGCGAAGGCGCGGGGGTTCGTGCCGGCCTTCTTCGCCAGCTGCAGCGCGACGTTCGTCGCCCAGTCGCCGTGCTCGCGCTGGCGGGGACGCTCCAGGTGCACCTTGGCCGGCACGGCGGCCGGGTCGAGGGCGAACGTGCCGTCGTCGACGGCGTGCACGAGGGCGGCGCGCAGGGCGTCGGCGAGCTGGTCGGGAGTCACCCCCGGATCGTACCGAGCGCACCCGCGCGGCCCGGCGCGCTTTCACCGCGGGCGGACGGTGACGACGCGCACGCCCGCCCCCGCCCGGCGGCGACGGCGCGGCACGGCGGGCCGCCCCGGACGAGGGTCTGGTCGGAACGGTTCGAGACGTGTTGACTGCATCCCCAGACGTCAGCGCGCCGCGGCCCTCGACCGGCGGTGCGCGCACCGCCGACACACCCCCTGAGGAGGCCGCCGCCGATGGCGCGTCGCACCGGACTCATCGACACCGCCGTCGACGCCCTCCGGTCGCGCATCACGTCGGGCGAGTGGCCTGTCGGGGCACGGATCCCGCCCGAGCCCGCGCTCGTCACGCTGCTCGGCGTCGGGCGCAACACGGTGCGCGAGGCCGTGCAGTCGCTGGTGCACGCAGGGCTGCTCGAGCGGCGCCAGGGCTCCGGCACGTACGTGCTGTCCGCGTCCGAGCTGGCCGTGACGATGAGCCGCCAGATCGCCGACGCACGCCAGCGCGACGTCGTCGAGGTCCGCCGCGCGCTCGAGATGGAGGCCGCGCGCCTGGCCGCCCACCGGCGCACCGCGACCGACGTCGGCGAGCTCCTGCAGCACCGCGACGCCCGCGCCGACGCGTACCGCGCCGGCGACCTCGACCGCATGGTCGCCACCGACCTGGCGCTGCACCGCACGATCGTCCGGACCGCCGGCAACCCCGTGCTCCGCTCGCTCTACGACAACCTGCTGGACGCGATCGGCGAGAACATCCGCTTCAACTTCGTCACCGACGCGCACGGGCACGACTCGCACGACGGGCTGGTCGAGGCGATCGTCGCGGGCGACGAGCGGCGCGCGGTCGCGGAGACGTCGGGGTACCTGTCGGCCCTCATCGCGGAGCGCTGAGGACGCTCCGGGGCGTCCGACCCGCCGTCCCCCTGCTCGCCCGCCCCCTCCCGCACGACTCCTCCCTCGCCGGGGCGGGCGGGTGCGGGGCCGGCCGGGTGCGGGGCGGGTATGCGCGTGACGCCGCGGGCCGCTGGGCTGGTAGTCTCGGGGATCGCGTCGACGGCCCTGCGCCGCCGCACGTCGCGCGCCCGTAGCTCAGCGGATAGAGCGTCTGCCTCCGGAGCAGAAGGTCGAAGGTTCGAATCCTTTCGGGCGCACCACCACGAGGGCCGCACCGCCGACGGCGGTGCGGCCCTCGTTCGTGCGGGGCGCAGACCCGTGCTCGTCACGACGACGGGCGCGCCTGCCAGGTGCAGACGCACACCTCGTTGCCCTCCGGGTCCGCCAGCACCCAGAACGCCGGCACCGCGTGGTCGCTCACGAGCCGCCCGCCGGCGGCGATGGCGGCCGCGACGCGCTCCTCGGCGAGGTCGTGCGGCACGGTGACGTCGACGTGGATGCGGTTGCGCTGGGGGCGCGGCGCATCCATCTGCTGGAACCACACCGCCGGACCGGTGCCGGCCGGGTCGACGAGCGCGTCGGGGTCGGTCGGGACGTCGCGGTAGGCGAGCACCGCCTTCCAGAAGGGACGCACGGCGGGGATGTCGAGCGCGTCGACCGCGATCTCGAGCACCTCGCTCGACGGCACTGCGGGCGTCAGCCCGAGCTCGTCCGCGAGCGCGGTGACGGTCGCGGCCAGGTCCAGGTCGCGGGAGGTGAGCCCGCCGACGTCGTGGCTCGTCGTCGTCACCGTGACCTGGCCGTACCGGAGCAGGACGTCGGGGTGGTGGTCCGCCGCGTCGGCGGCCTGCGCGACGCGCGCGACGAACGCCACCCCGGTCGCCCAGTCCGGCGTGCGGAACGTCGCGCGCAGCGTCGTGAGCAGGACGCGCCAGTGGCGGGCGTCGACGGCGGCGGTGACGGCGGAGTGCGGCAGGCGGACGTCGGCGTCGGTCATGCGCCCACCGTGCCAGCCACCACCGACGCCGGCCAGGGGGTCGCCCAGCCTCCGGGCACGACGGCCTCCCCCGCACCGGTCGCCGGCGCGTGCGAGATCGAGCGGACACGATGACCGCGCGGCTGGGCGTCGACGTCGCGGGACGCGCACCGCTCCCGCACGCCGCCGACGGCCTGCCGCCCGGGCACGGGTGGCGCGCCGGCGCGTCGCCCGACGCGGCCGGGCGACGGCGGTCAGCCGTCCGCGCGCGTCCGGACCCGGCGGCGCGCGTCCGCCCGCCCCAGCCGCGCGGCGTGGGCGACCCACCGGGCACGCGTGGCCGCGCTCGAGGTGCGGACGCGTGCGTGGCGGGTCACCCCGACGGTCCGGATGCCGCAGAACCCGAGGGTGGCGTGGACGAGCGAGTGCACGGCCGCGCTGCGGTACCGCACGCGGTCCCACCACACCGGGCTGTCCATGGTCATGACCAGGCGCGCGGTGCGACCCGACAGCAGCTTGTCCCAGCCGAGGCCTGCGCCCCGGTGCCGGAACGCGAGCTGGGACAGGAACACCCGGTCGACGAACCCCTTGAGCACCGCCGGGTAGGTGCCCCACCACTGCGGGAAGACGAGCACCACGTGGTCGGCGCGGCGCAGGGACCCGATCGCGGCCCGCACGTCCGGTTCGAGGTCCTGGTCCGGACCCTCCCACCGCAGGGTCGACGGCCGGCGTGCCGCGACGTCGAACGTCGTGCCGCCGAGCGCGAGGAGCTCGACCTCGGCGCCCGCGTCGCGCGCCGCGGCCGCGTACGACGACGCGAGGGCGCCGCACAGGGAGTCGGTGCGCGGGTGCCCGAGCACGACGAGGACGCGCGGCGGCCGCGCGGTGCCGCGGGCGGGTGCGGGGCGGGCGGTGCTCGTGGCGGCGGTCATCGGGCGGGCCCGGGAGTCGGCACCGCGGCGAGCATCGCGCGCAGGTCCGCGTGCGTGCGCGCGACGTCGACGCCGGGGAGGCCCGCGAAGAGGGCCGTGAGCTCGCGGTCGAGCAGGTCGCCGGCGTCGTGCGCCAGGCGGGCGCCGGCCTCGGTGAGGGACAGCACGACCCGCCGCGCGTTCGCGGGGTCGGGCTCGGCGCGCACCAGCCCGCGTGCCACCAGCCCGGGGACCCGCTTGCTCACGGCGGCCTTCGAGACGCCGAGGCACTGGGCGAGCCGCGTGACGTCCTGCGGCTGGGTGTCCTCCAGGACCGCGAGGAACACGAACTGGCTGAAGGTGAGGTCGCCGTGGTGCGCGGCGAGCAGCCGGTCGGCGTGGGCGTCGACGGCGTCGACGAGGTGGTGCAGCGTGTACGTGAACCTGTCGGCCATGCGGCGAGTCAACCGGTTGACACTGTCGATGTCAACCGGTTGACGGTGACTCGCGTGCAGCGGCGCGCTACGCCAGCGCGGTACGGACGGCCCGCACCACCGGCCACGCCGCCTCGGCCGTCGTCCCGGCGACCGTCCACGTCGTCGCCGTCGCCGGGTCGTGCCGCGAGAGGAACGAGACGCCGGCGTCCTCGCCGACCAGCTGCACGGCGTCGCCCCCGGGCAGCCACAGGCCGAGCCCGTAGGAGGAGTCGTCGTCGTCGGTGCTGCGCGGCGCGCGCATCGCCGCGACGACGTCGTCCGGGACGACCCGGCCGCCCAGCAGCGCCCCCCAGAACCGCTCCATGTCCTGCGTCGTCGTGTACGCGCCGCCGTCCCCGCCACCGACGACGGGCAGGTGGTGCACGTTCGTCAGCCACCTCCCGTCGACCCGGACGTAGCCGACCGCCGCGTCGCCGGGCAGCGCGTCCGACCGCGGGTACCCGGTCCGTGTCGTCCCGGCGGGGTCGAGCACGCGCTCCCGCACCAGGTGGTGGAACGGCACGCCGGACGCCCGCTGCGCGAGCAGCGAGAGCAGCACGAACCCGGCGTTGCTGTACGCGAAGCGCTCCCCCGCGGGGAAGACCGAGGCGTGCCCGTCGAGGAGGGGCAGGTAGTCCTCGGGCGACACGAGACGGTGCACCGGCACGGGCATGAGGTACTCGGCGAGGTCCGCGTCGTCGTCGAGGTACTCGCCGATGCCGGACCGGTGGGCGAGCAGGTGCTCGACCGTCACGTCGTCGGGCACGAGCGGCAGGTCGTCGCCGAGCAGCGAGCGCGCCGTGGTGTCGAGCGTCAGCGTGCCGTCGGCCACGAGCGAGAGGACCGCGAGCGCGGTGAACCCCTTGCAGCCGCTCGCGGTGGCGAACCGGTGCCCGGGCGTCATCGGCAGCCCGTGCCGACGGTCCGCGAGCCCCCACGCCGCGTCGAGCAGGACCTCGCCGTCCCGGACGACGCGCGCGACCACGGCGCCGGCGCCGTCGGACGTGTCGGGCCCGGAGCGCACGGCCTCGGTCGCGGCGTGCAGCAGGTCGGCGTTCGTCACGGGGGGCATGCCCGCCACGGTAGGCGTCGCCCCGGGCGGGCGTCGTGGTCTTTGCCGCGCACCGGGACGCAGGTCCCGGGTGGGGCGCCGCCACGTGCCGCCGGGAGACCTCCGTCACACCCGGGAGGACTTTCATCCCATCTTCATCGACGGCCCTGTCCCTAGCGTCGGAGACAGCGACGGACGACTCCAGCGTCCGCCATCGCCCCACCGACCAGGGAGGACCTCGTGTCCGAGACCACCAGGAAGAAGACCCCGGCGAAGGCCGCGGGCGCCGTCGCGACGCCCACCGCCGCGGCCGCCACGACGTCGGCCCCCGGCACCGCGCTCGGCGCGACCGACGACGCGACCGTGGCCGCGGCGATCGACCAGCTCGTCGCCGACGCCGCGAAGGCGCTGGCCGAGTTCGAGCGCATGACGCAGGAGGACGTCGACCGCTTCGTGAAGAAGGGCGCGGTCGCGGCGCTCGACCAGCACGGGGTCCTGGCGAAGATGGCGGTCGAGGAGACCGGCCGGGGCGTGTTCGAGGACAAGGCCGTCAAGAACATCTTCGCGTGCGAGCACGTGACCAACTCGATGGCGGACCTCAAGACGGTCGGCGTCATCAACGTGGACGAGCTCGACGGCATCACGGAGATCGCCGAGCCGGTCGGCGTGATCGCCGGCATCACGCCCGTCACGAACCCGACGTCGACGGCGATCTTCAAGTCGCTCATCTCGCTCAAGACCCGCAACCCGATCATCTTCGCGTTCCACCCCAGCGCCCAGCAGTGCTCGATCGCCGCGGCCCGCGTGGTGCGGGACGCGGCCGTCGCGGCCGGCGCGCCCGAGCACTGCATCCAGTGGGTCGAGACCCCGTCGCTCACCGCGACGAGCGCGCTCATGAACCACCCCGGCGTCGCGACGATCCTCGCCACCGGCGGCAACGCCATGGTCAAGGCCGCCTACTCGTGCGGGAAGCCGGCGCTCGGCGTCGGCGCGGGCAACGTGCCCGCGTACGTCGAGAAGACCGCCAAGCTCGGCCGGGCGGTCAACGACATCGTCCTGTCCAAGGCGTTCGACAACGGCGTGATCTGCGCGTCCGAGCAGGCCGCGATCCTCGACGACGAGGTCTACGACGCCGCGATGGCGGAGTTCACCCGCCTGCACGCCTACCGCACGAACCCCGCCGAGAAGGCGATGCTCGAGCGGTTCGTCTTCGGCGTCGAGGCCGACGGCGAGAACTGCGCCGGGGCGAGGCTCAACCCCGCGGTGGTCGGCAGGAGCCCGGTGTGGATCGCCGAGCAGGCCGGGTTCACCGTCCCGTCCGACACGTCGATCATCCTCGCCGAGGTCTCCGGCGTCGGTCCGTCCGAGCCGCTCACGCGCGAGAAGCTCTGCCCCGTCCTCGCCGTCCTGCGCGCCACGAGCACCGAGCACGGCATCAGCCTCGCCGAGCAGATGGTGGAGTTCGACGGCCTCGGCCACTCCGCCGCGATCCACACCCAGGACGACGACCTGACGGTCGAGTTCGGCACGCGCGTCAAGGCGATCCGCGTCATCTGCAACGCACCGTCGTCGCTGGGCGGCATCGGCGACATCTACAACGCGTTCATCCCGTCCCTGACGCTGGGCTGCGGCTCCTACGGCCACAACTCCGTCTCGAACAACGTGTCGGCGGTCAACCTCGTGAACATCA
>JAPSIR010000123.1 GCA_031178625.1 Cellulomonas sp. | reverse complement strand
TTCACGAGGGCCGCGATCTCGTCCGCGCTCCTGTCCGACTCGAGCGTGATCTCGCGCGGCAGGTTCTGCACGCCGATCGTGATCTCCACGGGTACTCCTCCGAACGCCGGGGTCCCGCCGCAGGTGGTGGCGGGGTGTCGCCGTCGATCCTAGGCGTCCTCGTACGCGAAGTCCGGCCGGACGAGCCCGGCGACCCCGCGCCACGCCAGGTCGGACACGAGGTCGACCACCCGGTCGGCGCCCTGGTCGTCCCGGTGCCGCAGCCAGAAGGTCGCCGCCCCCTGCGCCGTCGCGACGAGCGCGGCCGCGAGCACGTCACCGTCCGCGGGGCTGCGGCCGGTGACCTGCACCAGCACCTCGGCGATCCGCCGCGTGGCCTCGGCGTTCGCGTGGTCGACACGGCCGCGGACCTGGACGTCGTGCGTGACGTCGGACTCGAACAGGAGGGTCGAGGACTCGCCCGCCACCCGGACGAACGCGAGGTACGCCTGCACGATCGCGGCGACGACGTCCCGCCCCGCGCCGCGCACGACCGGCCCGGCCTCGATGGGCGCGACGGCCCGCTCGACGGCGGCGAGCAGGTCCGCCCCCTGCGCGTCCACCACGGCGAGGTACAGGTCGAGCTTGGAGGGGAAGTGGCGGTAGAGCACCGGCTTGCTGACCTCGGCGCGGTCCGCGATGTCGTCCATCGACACGTGGTGGAAGCCCTCGCCCGCGAAGAGGTCGCGTGCGACGGCGAGCAGCTGGGCACGTCGTTCGACACGTGTC
The DNA here is from genome assembly GCA_031178625.1 of Cellulomonas sp. Taxonomy (GTDB): domain Bacteria; phylum Actinomycetota; class Actinomycetes; order Actinomycetales; family Cellulomonadaceae; genus Cellulomonas. Next base: position 8,375 of record JAPSIR010000123.1, on the reverse strand, counting down.
ATCCGGGCGCCGCGCGCGCTGCGCGGAGCGGCGGCGCCGCGGGCGGCCGGGGCCGCCCCCGCGCCGTCCGGCGGGGCCGGGGGCTCGGTCATGCCCGCGATCGTACTGAGGCGTCCCTCCTGGACCGCCGTGGCGTCCACGCCCGCCCCGGCGGGCCGCCGCGGGCGGTGTCGGTGGTCCGTGGTGGGATCGGGCCCGTGACGACCGCAGCGACCACGCGCCTGGTGCCGCCGCCGACCGTCCGCGCGCACGCCGCGGGGGCGTCGGTCCCCGTGCTCGACCCCGAGCAGCGGGACGTCGTCACGCGCGTCGCCGCGGGGTCGGACCGGGTCCTGCTCGTCACGGGTGCCCCCGGGACGGGCCGGACGACCGTCGCGCTCGAGGCCGCCGCGGCCGCCGTCGAGGCGGGGCTCGCGCCGGACGACGTGCTCGTGCTGGCCGCGTCGCGACGCGCGGCCGGGGACCTGCGGGACCGGCTGGCGGTCCGGCTCGGGCGCACGTCGGGGCGTCCGCTCGTGCAGACGCCCGCGGCGGTGGCCTTCGCCGTGCTGCGGGCGCGCGCCGGTGCCCTGGGCGAGCCGTCGCCCGTCCTCGTGTCCGGGCCGGAGCAGGACCGCGCGCTGGCGGAGCTGCTCGCGGGCCACGCCTCCGGGGAGGTGCCGGGGCCCGCGTGGCCCGCCGGCGTGCCGGCCGAGGCCAGGACCGCGCGCGCGTTCCGGGACGAGCTGCGTGACCTGCTCATGCGCGCGGCCGAGCGGGGCCTCGCGCCGTCGGACCTCGCGGTGCTCGGCCGCCGGCACCACCGGCCGGCGTGGGTCGCAGCCGCCGCCCTGTACGCGGAGTACCTCGACGTCATGGCGCTGGCGGCGGGCACGCCGGACGCGGGGGAGCGGCTGGACCCGGCCGTCGTGGTCGACGCGGCCGTGGCGGCCCTGCGCAACTGGGACGACGAGGTGCCGGGCGTGCCCCGTCCGCGCCGCCGGCTCGTCGTGGTCGACGACCACCAGGAGAGCACGGCCGCGACGGCCCGGCTGCTGCGCGCGTTCGCCGACGGCGGCGCGCGTCTGCTGCTGCTGGGTGACCCGGACGTGGCGGTGCAGACGTTCCGGGGCGCTGACCCTGCGCTCGTCGCGCGCGCGACCGTCGACGGGACCGGCACCGGCGAGCTCGGCGCGGAGCACGTCGTCCTGCGCACCGTGTGGCGGCAGACGCCCGCGCTGCGGGCCGTGACCGCGCGGCTCACCGAGCGCATCGGCGCGGTGGGCACGGCCGCGCACCGGCGCGCGCGCACGCCGGACGGCGTGCCGGAGGGGCCGGCGCCGCGCGTCGCGGTGCTGCCGAGCGGTGCGCAGGAGGCGGCCTGGGTCGCGCACGAGCTGCGCACCGCGCACCTGCGGCGCGGCGTGCCGTGGGACGAGATGGCGGTCGTCGCACGGTCGGGCGCACGCGTGACGGTGCTGCGCCGCGCCCTCGCGCAGGCCGGCGTCCCGGTCCGTGTCGTCGGCTCGGACGTGCCGCTGCGCGAGGAGCCCGCCGTCCGGCCGCTGCTCGACGCCGTGCGCGTCGCCGTGGGGGAGCCGCTGGACGCGGAGACGGCCGCGCGGCTCGCGTGCTCGCCGCTCGGCGGGCTCGACAGCGTCGGCCTGCGCCGGGTGCGGCGCGCGCTGCGCGCGGAGGAGCTCGCGGGCGGGGGCGGGCGCTCGAGCGACGCCCTGCTCGTCGAGGCGCTGGAGGCGCCCGGGCGGGGCGCGACGCTGCCGCCGCACGTGGCCCGGCCCGTGGAGCGGCTCGCCGCGGTGCTTGAGGCGGGACGGCAGGCCGTCGCCGCTCCGGGGGCCGACGTCGAGGCGGTGCTCTGGGCCGTCTGGCACCGCGCCGGGCTGGCGGAGCCGTGGCGGCGTGCCGCGCTCGCCGGCGGCGCCGCGGGCGAGCGCGCCGACCGCGACCTCGATGCCGTCCTCGCGCTGTTCAAGGCCGCCGAGGTGTTCGTCGACCGCAACCCGCAGGCGACCCCGTCGACGTTCGTGGACTGGGTGCTCGCGCAGGACCTGCCGGCGGACTCGCTCGCCGCGAGCTCGCGCGCCGCCGGCGTGAGCGTGCTGACCCCGGCGGGCGCGGCGGGGCGTGCCTGGGACGTGGTGGCGGTCGTCGGCGTGCAGGACGGCGCGTGGCCCGACCTGCGCCTGCGCGACTCGCTGCTCGGCGCGCAGGCCCTCGCCGACGTGGTGGCCGGCCGCGCCGCGGACCCGGCGCCCGGCGGGGCGCCGGGCGCCGACCTCGGCCCCGCGCGCGCCGCCGTGCTCGCGGACGAGCTGCGCTCGTTCACGGTCGCGGTCTCCCGCGCGCGCACGCACCTGCTCGTCACCGCGGTCGACGACCAGGACGCGAGCCCGTCGCCGTTCCTCGACCTCGTGCAGCCGCCGCCGGGCGACGGCCCGGACCCGCGCCGCACGTCCGCACCCGTCCCGCTCGACCTGCGTGGGCTCGTCGCGCGCCTGCGTGCGACGCTCGAGCGCACCGCACGGGAGACCGGCACGCCCGACCCGGCGGCCGCGCGGACGCTCGCCCGGCTGGCCCGCGCGGGAGTCGCCGGCGCGCACCCCGACGCCTGGTTCGGGCTCGCCGCCCCCTCGAGCACCGCGCCGCTGTGGGCCGCCGACGAGCGCGTGCCCGTGTCGCCGTCCCGGCTGGAGACCGCGCAGCGGTGCACCCTGCGCTGGGCGCTGGAGTCCGCGGGCGGCACGCCGGCGTCGTCGGCGCTGCAGTCGCTGGGCACGCTCGTGCACGCGATCGCCCAGGAGCACCCGACCGCCGACCGGGCGACGCTCGCGGCGGAGCTGGACCGGCGGTGGCCCGAGCTCGGGCTCGGCGAGGGATGGCCGTCGGTCGCGGCGCGCCGGCGCGCGGACGCGATGGTGGACCGGCTGGCGACCTATCTGCGCGCGTCGGGGGAGCCGCTGCTGGTCGAGGCGCCCTTCACCCTCGAGACCGACCGCGCCCTGGTGCGCGGGTCCGTCGACCGCGTCGAGCTGGTGGCCCCGCCGGCGGGCGCCACCGCCGACGGTGCTGCGGACGCGGGGGGCGAGGCGCCGGGCGCCACCCGCCCCGCGGTGCGGGTGGTGGACCTGAAGACCGGCTCGCGCGTGCCGACGACGACGCAGGCCGCCGAGCACGCGCAGCTCGGGGCCTACCAGCTCGCGGTGGACGCGGGCGCGGTGCCGGGCCTGCCGGAGGGCACCGTCAGCACGGGCGGGCACCTGGTGTACCTGTCGAGCGGCTCACAGCGGCCGACCGAACGCCGCCAGGGCCCGCTGGGCCCGGAGACCGACGGCCCGAGCTGGGCACGGGCGCTCGTCGACGAGGTCGCCGACCGCATGGCCGCCTCGGCGTTCGAGGCGCGCACCAACGAGCTGTGCCACCGGTGCCCGGTGCGTCGGGCGTGCCCGCTGCGCGGCGAGGGCGGCCAGGTGGTCGCGTGAGCCCGTCGCGGGCAGCCGCCGCCGCACAGGCACCCAGGGCGGCCGCGCCCGCCCCGGCGCCCGCCCCGGTGCTCTCCGCCGAGCGGATCGCCCTCCTCGTCGGGCAGCACCCGCCGACGGAGGAGCAGCGCCGCGTCATCGAGGCGCCGCTGCGCCCGTCGCTCGTGGTCGCCGGCGCCGGGTCCGGCAAGACGGAGACGATGGCCGGTCGCGTCGTCTGGCTCGTGGCGAACGGGCTCGTCGCACCCGAGCAGGTGCTCGGGCTCACGTTCACGCGCAAGGCCGCCGGGGAGCTCGCCGAACGCGTCCGCCGGCGGCTGCGTGCGCTGGCCCGCGCGGCGGCGCGCGAGGGCGTCGCCCTGCCCACCGGCGCGGACGTGCTCGACGAGCTCGCCCGACCCCACGTCTCGACGTACCACGCGTACGCCGCGAGCCTGGTCTCCGACCACGCGCTGCGCCTCGGCGTCGAGCCCGGCGCCCGGTTGCTCGGCGAGGCCGCCCAGTGGCAGCTCGCCGCCCAGGTGGTCGAGTCGTGGACCGAGGACCTCGACACGGCTGCGGCCACGTCGACGGTCGTCGACGCGGTGCTGTCCCTGGCGGGTGCGCTCGACGAGCACCTGCTGGAGCCGGCCGCGGCGCGCGCCCGCGTCGAGGCGCTCGCTGCCGACCTCGCCGCGACCCCCGTCGGCGAGGACCGCCGGGCGCCGCAGGCCAGGGCCCGCGCCCTCGTCGCGTCCCTGGGCGAGCGTGCCCGCGTGCTCGACCTGGTCGCCGACTACCGCGCGCGCAAGCGGGCCGCCGACGCGCTCGACTTCGGCGACCAGGTCGCGCTCGCGGCGCGCATCGCCCGCGACGCGCCCGAGGTCGGCGCCGCGGAGCGCGCCCGCTACCGCGTCGTGCTGCTCGACGAGTACCAGGACACCTCCTACGCGCAGCTCGTCCTGCTGTCCGCGCTGTTCTCCGGCGGGCACCCCGTGACGGCCGTCGGCGACCCCCACCAGTCGATCTACGGGTGGCGCGGCGCCAGCCCCGCCGGCCTCGCGCGGTTCCCCGAGATGTTCCCGGTCGTCGAGCCCGCCGCTCCCGGCCGCGGGGCCGACCGAGAGCGACGACGTCCCGCCGACGTGGTCCAGCTGTCGACCTCGTGGCGCAACGACGTCGCTGTGCTCGCCGCGGCGAACCACGTGGCGGCGCCGCTGCGGGCCGCCGGCGCACGCGTCGACGTCCCCGAGCTGCGGGCCCGCCCGGGCGCCGGGGCGGGCACCGTGCTCGCCTCGGTCGCGACCACGGTCGAGGAGGAGGCGGCGACCGTCGCGGCGTTCGTCGCCGAGCAGTGGCGTCCCGGCAGCCACCCCGCCGGGCGTCGGACCGCGGCCGTGCTGTGCCGCAAGCGCTCGCAGTTCGAGCCGCTGCGCCGCGCCCTGCGTGCCGAGGGCCTGCCGGTCGAGGTCGTCGGGCTCGGCGGGCTGCTCGCCGCTCCCGAGGTCGTCGACCTGGTCGCGGTGCTCCAGGCCGCGCACGACCCGACGCGCGGGGACGCGCTCGTGCGGCTCCTCACCGGTGCGCGCACGCGGCTCGGCGCGGCGGACCTCCACGCCCTCGGCGACTGGGCCCGGCAGGGTGCGCGCACGCACGGCGCCCGCGACCCGCGCAGCGGCGGCGTGGAGGCCGACGTCGTCGACGAGCGGAGTCTCGTCGACGCGCTCGACGACCTGCCGCCGGAGGGGTGGCGCAGCCCCGCGGGTCGCGTGCTGACACCGGTGGGGCGCGCCCGGCTCCGCGAGCTCGCCGGCGTGCTGCGCGCCGTGCGTACCCACCAGGGCCTGTCCCTGCCGGAGCTCGTCAACGAGGCGGAGCGCCTGCTCGGTCTCGACATCGAGGTGCAGGCCCGGCCCGACGGGGACCCCGGTCGCGCCCGCGCCAACCTGGACGCGTTCGCCGACGTCGTCGCGGACTTCGCACGCGGCGCCGACCGGCCGAGCCTCGGCGCGCTGCTGGCGTGGCTCGAGGCGGCCGACGCGCGCGAGGACGGGCTCGAGCTGCCCGTCGCCGAACCCGACCCCGACGCGGTCCAGCTCATGACCGTGCACGCGTCGAAGGGCCTGGAGTGGGACGTCGTCGCGGTCGCCGGGATGGTCGACGGCGGTCTGCCGGCCACGCCGATGCTCGGGCCGGACGGACCCAAGGACTCCGGCTGGCTCACCGGACTCGGGGTGCTGCCGTACCCGTTGCGCGGGGACGCCGACGACCTGCCCCGGCTCGAGTGCGCGGGCGCCGCCGACGCCAAGGAGCTCGCCGAGCGCCTCACCCGCTTCACCCACGACGCCGGCGAGCACGAGGTCGCGGAGGAACGGCGCCTGGCGTACGTCGCCGTGACGCGGGCGCGCGACCGCCTGCTCCTCACGGCCGCGCGGTGGGCCGACGCCAAGTCACCCCGCCGTGTCTCGCCGTTCCTCACGGACCTCGTCGACGGCGGCCTCGCCGCCGTGCAGGCGTGGGCGGACGAGCCCGACCCCCACGAGACGAACCCGCGCGCCGCGCTCGTCGAGACGGCCGTGTGGCCCGCCGACCCGTTCGCGCGCGACGGAGCGGCCCCGCGCCGGCCCGCGGTCGAGGCCGCCGCCGCCGCCGTGCTGGCCGCGCTGGCCGCGCCCTCGGACGCCGTCGCCGGGGAGGCGGACCGCGGCGCGTCCGACCGCCGTACGGGGGACCCCGCCGACGACTGGGACGCCCTCGCCGACCGCCTGCTCGCCGAGCAGGCCGAGCGGCGCGGCGGCGACGCCCGCGTCGCGCTGCCCGCGCACCTGTCGGCATCGTCGCTCGTCCGGCTCGACGCCGACCCCGCCGACTTCGCGCTGGGCCTGCGCCGGCCGGTGCCGCGCGAGCCGTCCCGGCAGGCGCGACGCGGTACCGCGTTCCACGCCTGGGTCGAGGCCTGGTACGGCAGTGCAGCGCTCGTCGACCTCGACGACCTGCCCGGCGCCGACGACGACTCCCTGCCGGTGGACGCCGACCAGGCGGAGCTGCGCGCCGCGTTCCTCCGCACGCCGTGGGCGCACCGCACGCCCGTCGCCGTGGAGGTCGACGTCGAGACGACCGTCGGCGGTTACGTGCTGCGCTCGCGGATCGACGCGGTGTTCGCCGACCCGGACCGGCCGGACGTCCCGGGGGCCGTCGTGGTCGTCGACTGGAAGACGGGTGCGCCGCCGACGGACCGTGCCGAGCGGGACTCGCGGGCCCTGCAGCTCGCCGTCTACCGGCTCGCCTGGGCCCGGTGGACGGGCACGGACCCCGCGCTCGTCCGCGCGGCGTTCTGCTACGTCGGTGCGGGCGTCACCGTCGCGCCCGACCGCCTGCCGGAGGAGGACGAGATCGCGGCCCTGCTGGCCGCGGCCGCACCCGTGCCCGGGCGCGGTCCCGGCGGGGCCGGTGCGGCGGGTGCCTGACGCGCGGGGTGTCAGAGCGCCGCAGCGGCCTCGTCCTCGACGCGCGTGTGCTCGTCGAGGTCCCGCAGCATCTCGACGGCGTCGTCGACGACGTCGCGACGTCCCGTGCGCACGCCGTGCAGCAGCCAGCGCGCCAGCGCGAGCTCGCCCGCGAGCATGGCGCGGTCCGCCAGGTGCGGGTCCGTGAGCTCGGTGCGGCGCAGCAGGTACGCCTCGAGGATCGACTCGACCGCGTCCTGCGGTGCCGCCACGAGAAGCCACGACAGGTCGTCCGCCGGGTCGGCGACCATCGCGCCACCCCAGTCCAGCACGCCCGCGACCGCGCCGTCGGCGACGAGCACGTGCGCACTCGTGAGGTCGCCGTGGACGACGGTCGGGCGGAAGCGCCACAGCGCGACGTCCTCGAGCATCTCCTCCCACCGGCGCAGGAGCGTGGGCGGGACCAGGCCCGTCCGCGCCGCCTCGTCCACCTCCGCCTGGCGCCGCTCCCGGTACCCCGCCGCGTCGTACACGGGCAGCCCCGCGTCCTCGACCACGGCCGTCGGCAGCTCGTGCACCGCGGCGACGGCACGGCCGACGGACGCCGCCAGACCGGGGCCGGGGCGAAGGGTGTCGAGCCGCAGCGGCTGACCGACCACCTCGCGGTGGACGCACGCGCGGCCACCCTCCGGCAGGTGCGCGAACCCCGCCGGCCGCGGCACGGTGAAGGGCAGCCTGCCCTCGTCGACGTGCGGTGCGAGTGCCTCGAGCAGCGCCACCTCCGCCTCGAGCGCGGCGCCCGCACCGGCGTGCTGCGGTGCCCGGACCACCCACCGCCGGCGCACGGAGTCCACGACCACCGCCACGTCGAAGTCGTTGCCCGCGGCGGCGGGGCGACGCACGTCGTACGCGTCGAGGCCGGGGATCGCGACGGTCGCGAGGGCGGCGAGGGCGAGGGGCGAACGGCTCACGCCGTCAGCGTAGGCGGGCGGGGCCTCCCGTCCGTGGCGCCGACCGGGCGTGTTGGACGTCCGATTCGTCCGCCGCACGCACCACCGCTCGCCGGGACCGGTCCCGAGCCGGGCGCGCACGCGCCGGGGGCGCCCGGGCGACGACCAGGTGCCGCGCGTAGCGTGACGGGGTGACCCCGGACCTGCTCGCCGACCTCCCGCTCGCCCGCAGCCGCACCGACCGCGCGGCGCTGCTGCGCACGGACCCGGACGCGGTCCCCGTCGCGCTCGCCGACCCGCGCACGCAGGTGCTCGTGGTGCGGGACGGCGGCGTGCGCACGGACGGCCCCGCGCGGGTGCGCTGGTACACGGTCGACGAGGCGCGCGCGCAGGCCGACGCCGTGATCGGCGCCGCCGGCGCGCCGGCCGACGCCTGGCTCCTGCTCGGCGCGGAGGACGACGGCGCGCGCGTGCTCGCGCTGCGCCTGCCCGACCTCGGCCCCCTGCCACCGGGCGGCGCC
>JAPSIR010000122.1 GCA_031178625.1 Cellulomonas sp. | reverse complement strand
CGACGAGGGCAAGGACCTGCTGGTCCTCCAGCGGCGCAACGCCGACCGCGCGCAGGACGCCGTGTCGTCGGCGGTGCGCAGCGCGGTGCGGGCGGCGATGGAGGAGGCGATGGCGGCGGCCGGCGGGGCAGCGCCGCCTCCCGGGCGCGGCGACGACGCGGCGACGGACGGCGGCCGCGCGCGGCGCAACGCCGGGCCGCGTCCCGGTGCGCCGGCGACCGCACCGGGCGTCGACCTCGAGCGCACGGGCCTGACCCGGTGGCCCGACCTGCCGGGCGCGCTGCCGGACGTCGTCGAGGCGCCGTCGGCCGCGGGCGGCGTCGTCCGGGCCTACCCGACGCTCGTCGAGGAGACGACCGGCGGCGCGCCCTCCGTCGCGCTGCGCGTGCTCGCCGACGCGGCCGCCGCGGAGGTCGCCGCCCGGCGCGGGCTGCGCCGGCTGCTCGTCCTCGACGCCGGCCTGCCCGCCGGGCGCGTCACGAGCCGGTGGACCGGCGCGCAGGCGCTGGCGCTCGCGGCGTCGCCGTACCCGTCGACGGACGCGCTGGTCACCGACGCGCAGCTCGCGTCGGTGGACCGGCTCATGTCCCGGCACCTCGCCGGCCGCTCCCCGCGGGACGTCCGCGACGCCGACGCGTACGCGGCGCTGCGGGCCGACGTCCGCGCGGGCCTCGAGGACGACGTGCACCGCGTCGTCGGCGACCTCGTCGGCGTGCTCGGCGCGTGGCGCGAGCTCGACGCGCAGGTGCGGGCGTCGAACAGCCTCGCCCTGCTGTCGACCGCGCAGGACGTGCGCGAGCAGGCCGCGGCGCTCGTGCACGACGGGTTCGTGTCGGAGGTCGGCGCCGACCGGCTGCCGCAGCTGGTCCGGTACCTGCGCGCGGCCGGCCACCGGCTGGCGAAGGCCGCGGAGAACCCGAACCGCGACGCCGACCTCGCGTGGCAGGTGCACGACGTGGTCGAGCAGTACGAGGCGGCCCGGGCCCGCGTCGCGGCCGGCTCGCCGGACCCGGCGAAGGTGCGCGCCCTCGACGACGTGCGGTGGCTCGTCGAGGAGCTGCGGGTCAGCCTGTTCGCGCAGCAGCTCGGCACGCCCGTGCCGGTGTCCCCGACGCGCATCCGCAAGGCGCTCGCGGCGATCACCTGACCCGCGGGGCAGGATGGCGGCATGACCCGGTACGCGATCGACCACCTCGTCGCCGTCGAGCTCGCCCGCGACGGGGTCGTCGTGCCCGAGGAGCACCAGCTCGTGGGGCCGACGCTGCTGCGCTCGCACGTCCTGGGGTACCTGTACCGGGCGGTGCGCTCCGGCGTGCTGCCCGAGGCCGAGGGGCGGCGCCTCCTCGACGGCGTGACGACGACGAGGATGCGGCTGCTCGGCGACCGGGTGTCGCGCGCGACGGCCTGGCGCATCGCGCACGAGCTCGGCTGGTCCGACACGGCCGACGCCGAGTACCTCGCCGTCGCGCAGCTGCAGGCCGACGCGTTCGTCACGCTCGACCCGGTGCTGCGCGCCGCCGCCGAGGGCCGCGTGCCGCTCGCCGAGGTCGAGGACCTCTACCCGCCGTCCTGAGGTTCCCGCACCGCCCGGCCGGTTGCGGGCGCCCGGCACGCGGGTGAGCATCGCCGCATGAGCGGCGCCCGCGAGCACGACCTCGTCCTGTTCGGCGTCACCGGGTTCGTCGGGCGGCTCACGGCCGCGTACGTCGCGGAGCACGCCCCGCCCGGCCTGCGCGTGGCGCTCGCGGGCCGCACGCCCGGCAAGGTCGAGGACGTCCGCGCCGAGCTCCCGCCGGCCGCGCGGGACTGGCCGGTGCTGGTCGCCGACACGTCCGACCCGGCGTCGCTCGCCGCGATGGCGGCGTCCGCGCGCGTGGTCGTCAGCACCGTCGGGCCGTACCTGCGGCACGGGCTGCCCGTGGTCGGCGCGTGCGCCCGCAACGGCACGCACTACGCCGACCTCACCGGCGAGGTGCCGTTCGTGCGGCGCGCGATCGACCGGTACGACCACGTGGCCCGCGCCTCGGGCGCGCGGATCGTGCACGCGTGCGGGTACGACGCGGTGCCGTCGGACCTGGCGGTGCTCGCGCTGCACCGCCGCGTCACGGCGGACCGCGCGGGGGCGCTGCGCGACGTGCGGACGGTCGCGACGGCCCGCGGCGGGGTCAGCGGCGGCACGGTCGCGTCGATGCGGGGGATCGCCGAGCAGGCGGCCCGTGACGCCCGCGTGCGCCGGCTGCTCGGCGACCCGTTCGCGCTGAGCCCCGACCGCGAGGCCGAGCCGGACGTCCCGCAGCCGCCCGACGCCCCGGTGCCCGGCCGCACGGTCGACGGCGGGTGGGTCGCGGCGTCGCCGATGGCGTCGTTCAACACGAGGGTCGTGCGGCGCAGCAACGCGCTCACCGGCTGGGCGTACGGGCGCTCGCTGCGGTACGGCGAGGTCGCGGGCACGGGCCACGGCGCCCGCGGGGCGGTCGCCGCGCTCGCGGTGTCGGCGGCGGTGCCCACGTTCGCGGGCGCGGTGGCGTTCCCGCCGACGCGTGCGCTGCTCGACCGCGTCCTGCCCGCACCGGGGGAGGGCCCGTCGGAGGAGACGCGCGCGGGCGGCCGCTTCCGCATGGACGTGCACGCCGTCACCACGACGGGCCGGCACTACCGCGCGCTCGCGCAGGGGCAGGGCGACCCGGGCTACGCCGCGACGTCCGTCATGCTCGGCGAGACGGCGCTGGCGCTCGCGCTCGACGGCGACCGCCTGCCCGACCGCGCCGGCTCCCTCACGCCGGCGACGGGCATCGGCGACGTCCTCGTCGAGCGCCTGCGCGCGGCTGGGCACACGTACGAGGCGTCGCCCCGCTGACCGTCGGCGTCAGCCGTCCTCCGCCGCGCGCATCTGCACGCCGATCTGGGCGGCGTCGACGCGCACCAGCGCCTGGTCGAGGGCCTTCGACGAGTAGGTGCCGAGGTCGCGCAGGCGCAGCAGCTCGTCGCGCTGCGCGTCCAGCAGGACGAGCAGCAGGTGCTGCAGGTCGGCGCGCGTCGAGGCGTCCTCGTCGTCCGTCCCGGCGGCGTCGATGGTGGCGAGCTCGCGGCGCGCGCCCTCGACCACGGCGTTCGGGAACGGCGTGCCGTCGCGGCGGCGCGGCCCGTCGTCGAGGCGCCGCAGCGCGGCCTGCCGCAGCTCGGCGGTCAGCGCGGCACGCTCGGCGCCGTCGTCACCGGGTCGGTCCGTCAGCCCCAGCCGGCGGACGACCCACGGCAGCGTGCCGCCCTGCACGAGCAGCGTGCCGGCCGCGACGACGAAGGCCACGAGGACGAGCAGCGAGCGCTGCGGCGTGCCCGACGGCAGCGACTGCGCGGCCGCGAGGGTCACCGCGCCGCGCATGCCCGCCCACACGAGCACCACGCCCTCGCGCGGGCCGAACGCCTCGGCGGTGAAGTAGTCGATGTCCGCGCGCTTGCGCCGCACCCGCCGCCGCAGCAGGCGGCGGCGCCGCTCGGCCTCGGGCGCGGGGACGCCGGGCCGGTCCGGACCGTGCGCGAGCCGGTGCTCGGCGCGCGCGAGCACGTCGCGCAGCTCGGGGATCCGCCGGGACCGCCGCGCGAGGCCCCACACCGACGCGGTGACGAACACCGCGCGCACCGCCACGACGACGGCCGCCGTGAGGGCGCCGAGCCCCAGCGCGAGCAGCTCGCTGCCGTGCGCCTCCCGCACGTCGAGCACCAGCCCGGACACCTCGAGCCCCATGAGCAGGAACACCGCGCTCTCGAGCAGCAGCTCCAGCGTGCGCCACACGGCGCGCTGGGACGCGCGGTCCTCGGCCCGCAGGTACCGGGCGCCCCCGTGGCCGGTGACGAGCCCCGCGGTGACGGCGGCGACGAGCCCGGACGCCTCCAGGTGCTCCGCCGGCAGGTACGCGACGAACGGTGCCACGAGGGAGATCGCCACGTTCGCCTGCGGGAGCGCGAGCCGCGCCCGCACGGCGAGCTGGACCCGCCCGACGACCCAGCCGACGGCGACGGCGATCACGACCGCCAGGACGAAGTCGCCGGCGACCTCGACGACCGACACGGTCGCGGCGGTCGCGACGACCGCCGAGCGCAGGAGCACGAGCGCCGAGGCGTCGTTCAGCAGCGACTCGCCCTCGAGCACCGTGACGATGCGCGGCGACACGCCGGCCTTGCGCACGATCGAGGTCGCGACGGCGTCGGTCGGGCTGACGACGGCGCCGACGGCGACGGCGGTCGCGAGCCCGATGTCGGGCAGCAGCGCGTGCAGGACGACGCCGACGACCAGCGCGGACGCCGCGACGAGGAGGACCGAGAAGACGGAGATGGTCCGCAGGTCGCGGCGGAAGTCCATCGCGGGCATGTTCGCCGCCGACGAGTACAGCAGGGGCGGCAGGATCACGCCGAGGACCAGCTCCGGCTCCACCTCGATCGGCGGCACGAACGGCAGGAAGCTGACGCCGATGCCGACGAGCACGAGCAGCAGCGGTGCCGCGACGCCCACGCGCGGCGCGACGGACGTGACCGCGACGACGACCAGCACCGCCACGACGAGCACCACGAGCAGGTCCATGCGTCCTCCGGGTCCGGGCGTGCGAGGACGAACCTACGACGCGGGTGCCGGCCCCCGCCGTGCGGGCGGGCCGGTCAGGACCCGTGCGTGCCGGCCGGCTCGCCCTGGTCGACGCCGAGCGCGGGGCCCTCGGCGTCGGCGCGCGGCACGAAGAGGCGGTTGACGACGTACAGGACGACGCCGATGCCGAGCAGGACGCCCGCGCGGGCGTACACGTCGGCGTCGCGGCCGGTCAGCGGCGAGGCGAGCACGAGCGACGCGACCGCCCCGAGCACGGGTGCCCACGTCGGGGCGCGGAACGTGCGCTCGGCGTCGCCGTGGGGCGTCGCGTCGTCGTCGTCGCGCGTGCGGCGGCGGAGCACGAGCACGGAGACGTTGACGGTCGCGAACACGAGCAGCAGCAGGAGCACGGTGGTGTCGGCCAGGCCGGACAGGTCGCCGGTGCTGACGAGCGTGAGGGCGATGACGGTGGTGAACAGGATCGCCGTCCACGGGGTCTGCCGGCGGCGGCCGACCTTGCCGAGCCAGCCGGGGACGATCCCCTCGCGCGACATCCCGTAGACGACGCGCGACGCCATGATCATGTTGATCAGCGCCGTGTTGGACACCGCGACGAGCGCGATGAGCGCGAACAGCCACGGCGGGAACACGAGGCCGGCGACGCGCACGACCTCGAGCAGCGGCCCCGTCGACCCCGCGAGCGTCTCCGTCTCGACGAGCATCGACGTCGTGAACGCGACGGCGAGGTAGATGACACCGGTGATCGCGATGCCGCCGAACAGCGCCCGGGGGAAGTCGGCGCGCGGGTGCCGGCACTCCTCGGCGAGGTTGACGGAGTCCTCGAAGCCGAGCAGCGCGTAGAACGCGAGGGCCGTGCCGCCGAGGACGGCCATCCACACGGGCCCGTCGGAGCTCAGGGTCATCGCGCGCGTGGGGTCGCCCTCGCCCGCGAGGAACGCACGCACCCCGATGACGAGGATGACGACGAGCCCGGTCACCTCGACGGCCGTGAGCACGAGGTTGACGCGTACCGACTCGGAGACGCCGATCGCGTTCACCGCCGCGACGAGCAGCACGAACACCCAGGCCGCGACGAGCGTGGGCACCGTGACGAGCTCCGCGAGGTAGTCGCCGCCGAACGCGCGGGCAGCGGCGCTCGCGCTCGTGATGCCCGACATGAGCACGGCGAACGCGACGAGGAACGTGACGAACGGCCGCCCGAACGCCTGCTGCGCGTAGACGGCGGCACCCGCGGCCCGGGGGAAGCGTCCGACGAGCTCGGCGTAGGCGGTGGCGGTGAGCGCGGCGAGCGCGAACGCGACGACGAACGGGATCCAGATCGCCCCGCCGACCTCGCCCGCGACGCGTCCCGTGAGCGCGTAGATCCCGGCGCCGAGGATGTCCCCGACGATGAAGACCAGCAGCATGCGGCGGCCCACGCTGCGCTTGAGCGCGCTGGGTGGCGGTGCGGTGGCGACCATGGCGACCCCTCCTGACCTGCGGCTCGGCGGACCGCGGTGAGGGGGAGTCTGCTCCTGGCGGCGGCGCCGCGCCCGCCGAGCGTGCGCGCCGACGTCCGCCGGCTCCGGCCGGCCGGGCGCGGTCACGGTGGGCGTGTCGCCACGCCGGCGCGCGGTTCGTGCGCCCGCGCGCGCCGGAGCCGCCCGCGACCGGCTCGACGCGCGCCGGACCGCCGCCGCACCTACGCTCGGTGACCTCCGGGTGGGGCGTGCGGGCAGGCCGCCACCACCCGACGGCACGCACGTCACCACGACATCGACCGGCCGTCGCGGCCGGTCCGAGGAGGCCGCATGAAGGGCAAGCTCACGTTCCTCGTCGGCGCCGGGGTCGGGTACCTCCTGGGCACCCGGGCCGGCCGGCAGCAGTTCGAGAAGATCAAGGGCTGGGCCACGGAGACGTGGCAGGACCCGCGCGTCCAGGGCTACGTGAAGGACGCGGAGTCGGCTGCGACCGACTTCGCCAAGACCCAGGGCGGTGCGCTCAAGGAGAAGGCCGTCAGCACGGCGAAGTCGGCGTTCTCCAAGGGCGACGACGACAGCGAGGGCGGCAGCGGCACGAGCGAGACGTCGCGCCCGCAGACGGCGGCCGACGGCCCGCTCGTCGACGCGGACGACGCCAACCCCGAGTCCCGCATCTGACCTGACGACGACGGGCGGTGGGCTGCGGCCCGCCGCCCGTCGTCGTGCCGGGCCCTCGTCGTGCCGGGCCGGTGCGGCTCAGCCGGCGGCCGCCCGCCGGCGGGCCCGTGCCGCCAGCAGCACGTCCACCGCGAGGAACGCGAGCAGCGGTACGCCGAACAGCGGGACGACCCAGCCGACGGCCGCCGCGGCGACGAGCAGCAGCGCGGCCTGCCACCGCGGGGCCGCCCGCAGCGCCCCGGGGCGCAGCCACGGCCCGGGGCCCGACGTCTGCCGCGTCGGGCGGCGCTGCCACCACATCCGGTAGCCGAGCACCACCAGGGTGATGAGCGCGACGGCGAGCGCCGCGAGCAGCAGCTGGTTCGCCAGCCCGAACAGGCTGCCCATGTGCGCCTGGATGCCCCAGTGCGCGAGCTTCGCGGGCACGCTCTGGTCGGCGAAGTCGACCCGGTCGACGACGCTGCCGTCCGCGCCGTCGACGGCGACGGAGTCGGCGCGGCTCGGCCAGCCCTCGCCCGACTCGGCCGCCGTCCACGCCTGACCGGCCTCCGCCGGGGGCGTGAGGCGCACCGGCTCGCGCAGGCCCTCCGCACGGGCCGTCGCGAGCACGCCGTCCACGCCGACGCCCGCCGTGAGCACCGCGTCCGCGCCCGCGTCCGCGGCGCCGTCCGTCCCCCCGCCGCCGTGCGCCGCGTGGGCGTCGTGCTCGCCGGCGTCCGCGCCGGGCAGCGTCGGGTCGACGTACGCGGTGCTCCACCCCCACGCCGCACGCAGCTCGCCCACGTTCGCGCCCGCGCGCGCCGACCACGTCAGCCCCGTCGCGGACAGCGCCAGCAGGCCGAGCGCGGCCACGAGGCCGACGACGCCGTGCCACGACAGCGTGCGGCGCCGGCCCGCGCGTCCCCGCTCGGGCACGACGAGGCGACGCCACCGACCGCGGCGCGCCGACCGCGCCACCCACATCGCCACGCCGCCGAGGACGACGACCCACAGCCACGACGCGGCGAGCTCGGAGTACACGCGCCCCGGCTCGCCGAGCAGCAGGTTGCGGTGCAGGTCGTCGATCGTGGCGCGCACCGGCAGGAAGCCCGCGTACGTGGGCAGCGCGCCCCGCACCTCGGTCGTGTACGGGTCGACGAAGACGGTGAGGTCCCGGCCGGCCGGGACGTCGTCGGACGCGAGGACCACGCGCGTCGTGCCGTCGGGCGTCGCGGCGGGCTGCACCTGCGTGACCGTGCCGTCGGGGTGCTCCGCGCGCGCGGCGGCGACCTGCTCGGCCAGCGGCAGCGGCGCGGTGCCGACCGCGTCGACGGTGAGCTCGTGCCGGTGCACGACGGCCTCGAGCTGCGGCGTGAACGCGTACAGCAGCCCCGTCGTCGCGGCGACGAGCAGGAACGGGCCGACGAGGACGCCGGCGTAGAAGTGCAGGCGCAGCAGCACCGGCTGCAGCGCGGCCCAGCCGGACGGCCGGTCGGGCGCCGCGGGCGGCGCCGCGGGCGGCGGCGCGGGCGGGTGCTCGTCGGGCAGCTCCTGCAGGACGGGTGGGGTCGACGTCATGGCGGGTCCTCGGGGTCGGCGGGGACGTGCGCACGCGAGGCGTGGCACGGCGGGCGGGCGCGCGCCGGCCCGCCGCCACCCGCCGGGGCGGTCAGCCCGGAGTGCGGTCAGCGGGCGGCGCCGACGCCCGCGGGCGGGCCGCGGCGGGGCGCGACGCCGCCGAGGACGGTCGCGACCGGCAGGTGGACCAGCGGCGGCGCGGGCCGCGCGGCACGCGCCCGGACCGGCCCGGCGGGCACGCCCGCCAGCAGCGGCAGCGCCCAGGACAGCCATGCCCGCGCGGCGACGCCGGCGCGGTCGGTGGCGACGAGCACGACCGCCGTGGCGAGTGCCGCGGCCACGTGCGCGAGGAGCATGCGGGCGTCGTGGTGCAGGGCGGGAGCGGACGCGGGCACGGACGCAGCCACGGACGCGGCGGCACCGGCCGGGGCCGCCGTCGTCGCTGCGTGGTGCGCGGGCGCGCCGGTGGGGAGCGCGGCCGCGGACGGTGCCGCGGTCAGCACGGTCAGCGCCTGGTGCAGCAGCACCTGCGCCACCGCGCCGGCGGGCACGAGCACGCCGAGCCGGGACGCGCGCCGGCCCGAGAGCGGCAGCGCCGCGACGGCCGCGAGCGCCGCGAGCGCGGCCAGCACCCCGGGCCGCGGCACCGCCCCGCCGGCGACGTGGTGCGCACCGGCGGCCGCGGCGAGGCCCGTCGCCGCCAGGAGCACCGCCCGTGCGGGCCGCAGCGCCCGCACCGGCGGGTGCGCGTCCGTCCCCGTCGTCGGGTCCATCCGCGCACCGTAGTGAGCGGCTGCGCCGCCGTGGCAGGGCCCCGGCGCGGCCGGAACGTTTAGGCGTCGCTGCCGGTCGG
>JAPSIR010000010.1:31844-33231 GCA_031178625.1 Cellulomonas sp. | reverse complement strand
CGGCCGCCGCGGACGACGGCTACGCGCTCGACGACGACCCGTCGCGGCTCGACCTCGACGTCGTCTGGGACTTCCTGTCGCGGGAGGCGTACTGGGGCCGCGACCGCACCCGTGCGGAGGTCGAGGAGCAGGTGCGCACCGCCTGGCGGGTGGTCGGCGCCTACGCGCCCGGCGGCACGCAGGTGGGCTTCGCGCGCGCCGTCTCCGACGGCGTGCGGTTCGCGTACCTCGCCGACGTCTTCGTGCTCGACGGCCACCGCGGCCACGGCCTCGGCACGCGCCTGGTGCGGACGATGATCGACGACGGCCCGGGGGCCGACCTGCGCTGGGTGCTGTTCACCGCCGACGCGCACGGCCTGTACCGGCGGTTCGGGTTCGCGCCGCCGGACGCGACGGCGCTCGTGCGACCGGCCCGGGTCGCGGGCCCGCCCTCTGCTCCGTAGCGTCGCGGACGTCGCGTCCCGGCGCGGCCCCGCACGGCGCGCCAGGGCGTCCGGGCGACGCAGCGGCGAGGAGCAGGCATGACGGACGACGCGCAGCACCCGGCCAGGCGCACCGTCGTCGTCACCGGCGCGAGCGACGGCATCGGCGCGGCCGCGGTGCGCGCCCTCGCCGCGGAGGGCCGGCACGACGTGGTCGTCGTCGGCCGTGCCCCCGACCGCACCCGCCGGGTGGCCGACGCGATCGGCGCGCCGGCGTACCTGGCCGACTTCGCGCACCTCGACCAGGTGCGCGACCTCGCCGACCGCCTCCGCGCGGCGCACCCGCGCATCGACGTGCTGGTGAACAACGCGGGCGGGCTCTTCCCCGAGCGCGTCGTGACGGAGGACGGCCTCGAGAGGACGTTCCAGGTCGACCACCTCGCGCCGTTCCTGCTGACGCGGCTGCTGCTCGACCGCCTGCTGGCCGCGCGGGGCGGCGTGGTGACGACGTCGAGCGCCGCGCACCACCGATCCGGCCTCACCACCGACCAGGCGGGTGTGCTGGGCGGCCCGGCGGACACCCGTCGGTACGTGCCGTTCCGCGCGTACGGCGACGCGAAGCTCGCGAACATCCTGTTCACGCGCGAGCTGCACCGCCGGTACCACCGCGAGGGGCTCGCCTCGGCGGCGGTGCACCCGGGCGGGGTCGCGACGAGCTTCGCGGGCACGTCGCCGGACCTGTTCGGCCTGTTCTACCGCTCGTCCCTGGGCAAGCGGCTGCTGCGCACCCCCGAGGACGGCGCACGCGACCTCGTGCGCCTCGCGGCGGGCCGGCCGGGCGTCGACTGGCCGTCCGGGCAGTACTGGGCGTCCGGCCGGATCGCGCGGGTGGACCGCCGCGCCGACGACCCCGAGCTGGCGCGGGTGCTGTGGGAGCGCAGCGAGCAGCTCGTCGGCTGACGGGC
>JAPSIR010000010.1:0-31744 GCA_031178625.1 Cellulomonas sp. | reverse complement strand
GCGTCGACTGGCCGTCCGGGCAGTACTGGGCGTCCGGCCGGATCGCGCGGGTGGACCGCCGCGCCGACGACCCCGAGCTGGCGCGGGTGCTGTGGGAGCGCAGCGAGCAGCTCGTCGGCTGACGGGCTGGGAGCGCAGCGAGCAGCTCGTCGGCTGACGGGCGTCAGCCGGCGGACGCGTCGGCGACGGACGGCGCCGGGGTGCCGAGCGTCCCCCGGCGCCGCAGCTGCCCGGTCGCCGCGAGGACGACCGCCACGACCGCCAGCACGCCCCACCCGACCAGGCCGAGCGGTCCCACGACCGCCATGTCGGGCGCCTCGCCCGCCGCCACGAGCAGCGCGACCAGCCCGCCGACGGCGTTGAGCGACCCGTGCGCGACGACCGCGGGCCACAGCGAGCCGCTGCGCAGCCGCAGCCAGCCGAGCACGACGCCCCACGCGACGCACCCGCCCACCATCAGCAGGACCCCCACGACGTCGGTGCGGCCGAAGTTGTAGCCGAGCAGGATCAGCGGCGCGTGCCACAGGCCCCAGACGGCGCCGCTGACGAGCAGGGCCGGCCACGTGCCCAGGGGCAGCAGCGCGGGCAGCAGCCACCCGCGCCAGCCGATCTCCTCGCCGAGGGCGAGCAGGCTGTTGACGAGGGCGCCGAGCGGGATCGCGAGCAGCTGCGCGACGACGAGCAGCGCGACGGGCGGCAGGGCCGTGCCCGCGGGCAGCGTGGCCTCGAGCTGCGCCGCGAAGCCGGAGAACCCGACGAGGTCGAGGTCGACGAGCCCGAGGGCACCCGCCACGAGCGTCGTGGCGGCGACGACCGCGATCGGGACGACGAGGCCGACGGCCGTCAGGCCGAGCGTGCGGCGCGCGGGTCGCAGCGGCCACACGCCGAGCGCCCGCAGCCGGTCGCGCGCCGGGACCCGCAGGAGCAGCGTGGCCACGAGGACGGCGACGGCCGGCGTCCACATCGTCACCGCGGCGAGCACGGTGAACAGCGGCGACGACAGGCCGTCCCCCGCCCACAGCGGTGCGGCCACGAGCCACGCGAGCCCGCACGCGAGGACGACGAAGGCACCGACGGCACGCCACGGCACACGTGCGGGCCGGTCGGGCGCGGCGGGCCCCGTCGTGCCGGCGGGGGCCGCGGTCGGGCGGACGGACGGGGTGGCGGCGTCCCGCGGCAGCGGCGGGACGGGGGCGGGGACGGTCATGGCGGGCCTCCCGGGGTCGTCGAGGGTGCGGGCACCGGGCACCGCCGATGCACTTGTTCTACAAGTTACCAAACATCGCACACCCGCGGTACCGCCCGGTCGCGCGCGACGCGACCGCTTCGTAGCGTCGTCCGGGACGCGTCCGGCGCACCGCCCGGGCGCCGCGACCCACGAGGAGGCGCCATGCGGTCGGCAGAGGTCCTGGCGGACGGGTTCGGACGTATCGGGGAGGACCTGCGCGCGGCGCTCGACGGTGCCGACGACTCGCTCCTCACGCGTCGGCCCGACCCCGACGCGAACACGCTGGCCTGGCTCGCGTGGCACACCGCGCGCGTGCAGGACGCACAGATCGCGCCGCTCGCGGGCGTCGCGGAGGTGTGGACGGCGCAGGGCTGGGCCGAGCGGTTCGGCCTCCCGTTCGACGACGCGGCGACCGGCTACGGCCAGTCCGCCGACGAGGTCGGGCAGGTCCGCGCCTCCGCCGACCTCCTCCTCGGCTACCTCGAGGCGACGACCGCGCAGACGCTCGCGTACCTCGAGCGGCTCACGGACGACGACCTCGACGTCGTCGTCGACGAGGACCGGGACCCGCCTGTGACGCTCGGCGTCCGGCTCGTCAGCGTGCTCGCGGACGACCTGCAGCACGCCGGGCAGGCGTCCTACCTGCGGGGCGTGCTCGACCGCACCCGCTGACGCGACCGGCCGGTCAGCACCACGGCGGCAGGTGCACGGCGGCGGTCCGCACACCCGTCGCCGACCGCACGGCGTCCTCCACCGCGGCGCGCACCGCGGTCGCCGCCGCGGCCTGCACCGCGACGAGCGCGGCCACCCGGCCCGGCCGGTCGGCGGGAAGCTCGGCCGCACCCGTGGCCAGCGCGAACACGGTGTCGCCGTCGGCGAGGGTGTGCACCGGGTCGAGGGCGCGGGCGAGCCCGTCGTGCGCGGCGGTCGCGGTGCGGGACGTCTCCGCGGGGTCCAGCGCGGCGTCGGTCGCGACGACGACGAGGGTGGTGTTGAGCGGCGTGACCCGCGCCCCACCGGCCGGCGCGAGCGGGCCGCCCGGGGGCGACACGGGCGCCCCGAGCCCGACCGGCGCCCCGGCGGCGTTGACGACGACGAGGGCACCGACCACGACGCCGACGTCGTCCAGGCGCACCGCCGCCGTCCCGACACCGCCCTTGTACGCGGCGCCCGCGAGCGCGGCTCCCGTGCCGGCGCCCACCGTGCCGCGGGGGACCGGCGCACCGTCGCCCGACGCGTCCGCCGCCGCAGCGGCCTCGTACCCCATCTCGGCGGTCGGGTGGTGGCCGAAGGCGCCGCCGCGGCCGAGGTCGAAGACGGCGGCCGCGGGGACGATCGGCACGACCTCCCCCGGCACGGCGGACACCGGGAACCCGCGGCCGCGCTCGGCGAGCCACCGCTGCGCGCCGTGCGCGCCGACCAGGCCGAACGCGCTGCCGCCGGTGAGCACCACGGCGTCGACGGTCGGCACGAGCGTGCGCGGGTCCAGGGCGTCGGTCTCGTGCGTACCCGGTCCCCCGCCGCGCACGTCGACGCCGCCCACCGTGCCGGGTGGCGGCAGGACGACGGTCACGCCGGTGAGCCACCCGTCGCCGGTGCGGGTGGCGTGGCCGACGCGCACGCCCGGGACGTCGGTGAGGGAGCCGGCGGGGGCGCCGGTCGGGGCCTCGGGGTCGGTCACGCCGTCCACCCTGGCACGCCCGCGCGGCGTCCTGCGCCGTCCTGGACGGGTGCGCGGGACGCCCGTCCTACCCGGGCCCTCGCATTCGGGGCGCAGGACCGTTAGTGTTGTCGGCGTAGTCGCAGTGCTCAGCTTGTCGGTCCGGGTGCGAACCCGGGCATCACGTTCTCCGGAGCGGACGACGGCCACCGTGATTCACCGGTCCCGGTCGTCGGGGTCGCAGCAACCCGCATGAGGAGAAACAATGCCTACTGGCATCGTGAAGTGGTTCAACGCCGAGAAGGGCTTCGGCTTCATCGCCCCCGAGGACGGCGGCGCCGACGTGTTCGTGCACTACTCCGCCATCACGACGAGCGGCTACCGCTCGCTCGAGGAGAACCAGCGCGTGCAGTTCGACGTCCAGCAGGGCCCCAAGGGCCCGCAGGCGTCCAACGTCTCGCCGGTCTGAGCACCACCACAGCTCATCACGAGGGCGTCCTGGCTTCGGCCGGGGCGCCCTCGTGGCGTCTGCACCCGGCGACTCACCCGCGGGCCCGTATCACCGCGTCCGCGTCAGCGTCCCTCCTGTCAGGAGCCGTCCGGCTCCGCGCACCGCGGGAGGGCACCATGGGACTCACCACGTCCGCCGTCAACCTCATCGGGCGGCACGCGCCCGAGATCTTCGACCTGCTCGGCAACCCTGACGGGCCGCTGGTCCGCGTCGGAGCCGTCGCGCGCCGCGCCGACGCGGTCGCGCTGAACCCGCAGCCGCTGCCGCCCGGCCTGCGCGCGGGGCTGCTCGCCGCCGCCGAGCTGCTGCGCACGGCGTCGACCGCGGACCGGCTCGGCGTCGAGGTCCGGTTCGACCTCGACGACTGGTGCGGCACACCGCCCCGACGCCCGCCGTTCGTGTGGCCGCCGGCCCCGTGGCCGCCGGCCGACCCGCGCGGGCCGTCCCCAGACCCGTGGGCGGAGTACCACCTCGGCCTGGCCCTCGGCCTCGAGGCGGCCGCGCACCTGTGGGAGGCCCTCGCGGGTGCCGACCAGGTCACGGGCATCCACGACCGCGCGCTGGAGACGGCGGCCGGCCAGGCGCGGTGACGCACCGGGCGGCGCTACCTTGTGCGTCTACCTAGTCAGGCGTACTGTCTAGCCGTGACCGACGCCCCGCAGCTCCCCCCGGCCGACTGGCCAGGCGAGTGGCTGCGCGGCGTCCTCACCCTCTGCGTGCTGCGCGTGCTCGCCGACGGCCCCACGTACGGGTACGACATCGCGCAGCGCCTCGGCGCCGCCGGCCTCGGCGAGGTGAAGGGCGGCACGCTCTACCCGCTGCTCGGCCGGCTGCACACCGCCGACCTCGTCCGCGAGGAGTGGCGCCCCGGCGAGGGCGGGCCCGGGCGCAAGTACTACGAGCTCACCCCGGCCGGCCGTGACCGCCTGCGGCAGGACGCCGCGGACTGGGCCCGGTTCGCCGACCTCACCCGCACGTTCGTCACGGGGGCGGACGCCGACGTCGCGCCCCTCGTGACCGTCACCGGCCCGGAGGCCCCCCGATGACCGCAGAGCTCCAGGACATCGCGCCGCACGTCGACGCCGCGTGGCGGGAGGAGCTCGTGCTCGAGCTCCGGCTGCACGACGTGCCGGGCGAGGCCATCGGCGGCGCGCTCGCCGAGGTCGAGGCGCACTGCGTCGACTCCGGCGAGGACGCGCAGGAGGCGTTCGGCGACGCCCGGACGTACGCGGCGACGCTCGCGCGGGCCACGGGCCGCCGCGACGACGAGCCGCTGCCCCTGCGCACCGTCGGGCCCGCGACGGCCGAGACCGTCGGGATCATGGCGACGACGACCGGCGCGGTGGCGCTGCTCCGCGGCCAGGCGGCGGACGTGCACCTGTCCGCGGTCGTCCTCCTCGTGCTGCTGGGCGTCGCGCTCGTCGGCGTCGTCCGCCGCCCGACGCCGGTGCTCCGCTTCTTCCTCGACACGGCGCCCTGGCGGGTCGCCCTCGCGTCGGCCCTGCTCCCCGTCGTGGTGGTGGCCGTGCACCTGCTGGCGCCGGACGCCGTCCTCGCGCTGCCGCCGGCGCCGCTGACGGCGCTGGGCCTGGCGCTGCTGACGACCTGCACGGTGCTGCGCGTCTCCCGTGGCCCGCACCTCGACGACGACCCCGTCCGGGCACCGGCGGGGACGGGCGGCCCCGAGGCCGGACCGGCGCCCCGGCGGACGCCCTGGCAGCTGCGCCTCCTCGAGCACGCGGACGTGTGGGGCGCGTGGGTGACGACGGCCGTGCTCGTCACGGTGCTCGGCCTCGCGCTGCGCGGCTGACCGCGGCACCCGTGCCCAGCGACGGCGCCGGCCCGCGGTCGGCGCACGCGACGACGCGGCGTCGCGGCCGGTGGTCGGCCGCGACGCCGCGCTCGTCGTCCTCGGGTGGCTGCCGCCGTCAGCGCAGCGGCACCGTGATCCGCTCGACCATCGTGACGAGCGTCGTGCGCGCCGCCGGGCTGGCGGACGACAGACGCGTGTCGCGCATGCGCTCGAGCCGCTTCGCCCACGTGTCGAGCGCGGCGACGACCACGCGCGTCTGCCCGCGGTCGGCCGCCCGGTCGGCGACCTCGATCGCCGCGACGCCCTCCAGCACGGCGACGCCGCGCAGGTCGCCCGACGCGACGAGCCCCCAGAACGTGTCCCGCAGCGCGTCGACGCTGCCCGGCAGCCACGCCTGCGCGACCGGCACCGTGGTCATGTCGGTGTCGGAGGCGAGGTAGAAGCCGGGGTACGACGGCTGGTTGTACGTCGTCTGCTGCCGCGCCACCTCGGCCCGGTACTGCGGGTCGTGCATGAGCGTGACGAGCCCGCGGTCGGTCACCTCGGTCGACGTGTACACGCGGATCGCGGACGAGTCCGCGGTGCGCACGAGCAGCTCCTCGCGCCAGTCGCCGAGCACGTCGGCGACGAGCGACGGGTTGCCCTTGGTGCCGTTGTTCGTGCGGGTCCCCTCGGCGGTGAGCAGCGTGCCGCGCGTCGCGTCGTCGATCGTCGGCGTCTGGTCGCCGGAGCCGTTGACGAACTGCGTCGTGCCGTCGGCCGCCCAGCGGATCGACTGGTTCGTGCCGTAGATCTCCGGCTGGAGCAGGTCGCCGCCGGCCGAGTACAGGCCGGACGCGTCCGATCCGCCCGGCAGGCTGGCCCACGCCTCGAGGCCGGGGACGTCCGGACGGACGTCGCCGATCATGCCCCGGCCCGTGTCGCGGCCGGAGTAGACGCCGAACAGCGTCTCGCCCGTCGCCGCGTCGCGCATCGCCATGCCGTACGGCGCGTACGCGCCGCCCTCGTGCACCGTGAAGATCTC
This sequence comes from Cellulomonas sp., assembly GCA_031178625.1. Taxonomy (GTDB): domain Bacteria; phylum Actinomycetota; class Actinomycetes; order Actinomycetales; family Cellulomonadaceae; genus Cellulomonas. Next base: position 25,508 of record JAPSIR010000010.1, on the reverse strand, counting down.
GAGCCCCGGGCGGTCCGGGTCGATGTCGGTCACGTGCATGGCGTCGCCGTGGCCGAGCCGCGCCTGCTCGCCCGGCGTCGCGGAGCCCTCGGGCATCTCCGCGAACGACGAGTAGAGCAGGGACCCGTCGTGGTCGATCGTCGCCGAGCCGTAGACGATCTCGTGCTTGCCGTCACCGTCGACGTCGGCCGCGGACAGCGAGTGGAAACCCTGCGTCGTGATCGTGCCGAACTCGGGGTCGGTCCCGTCGCGCCCGTGCGGCCCGTCGTTGAAGGGGTTCGTCATGGGCGTCCACCCGGAGTCGACGTACCAGCGCTCCCGCAGGGCCTTCCCGTCCCAGTCGTAGGCCACGAGCGTCGAGCGCGTGTAGTAGCCGCGCGCGAAGACGGCGGACGGCTGCGTGCCGTCGAGGTAGGCCACGCCGGCGAGGAACCGGTCGACGCGGTTCCCCGGCTCGATGCGCGACATCGCGTAGTCGCCCCACAGCAGCCCGTCGTCCGTGCGGCCGGGCTTGTAGTCCACCGTCTGCAGCTCGCGCCCGTCGCCGCCGACCACCGTGAGGTACTCGGGGCCCTCGAGGACGAAACCCGCGAAGTTCCGCAGCACGTTGCGGGCCGACCGGCTCGGTGCGTAGACGTCCATGAAGTAGTCCGTCAGGGCACGGGCGTCGGCGTCGGAGAGCGGGTAGGTGTACTGCGGCGCGACGCCGAAGGCCTCCTCGAGCGTCGCCGGCCACTGGCCGGAGACCACCTCCTCACGCGTCGACCAGCCGCGGAACATCTCCACGACGTGCTCGTAGTAGTCCGCCGCGCTCATGCGGTAGTCGTCGGCGTGCGTGACGCCGGCGGCGACATCGTCGGCAGGCAGGGTGACCGGCCGGGGCGCGGACGGCGTGCCGTCGGGCGCGTACGTCGTGATCGTGGTGCCGGGCGCCGTCTTCAGCATCATCTCGGCACGGCCGTCACCGTCGAAGTCCGCGACGGGGAACTGCGTGTAGTGCGCACCGGCGCGGACGTTGACGCCGAGGTCCATGCGCCACAGCTGCGTGCCGTCGAGCTCGTAGGCGTCGACGTACACGTTGCCGGTGTACCCGACCTGCGACACGTCCTTGGAGTTCGACGGGTCCCACTTCACGACGAACTCGTACGCGCCGTCGCCGTCGAGGTCGCCGACGCTCATGTCGTTCGCGGCGTAGGTGTAGGCCTCGCCGGCCGGGGTGACCCCGTCCGCGGGCTTGTTCAGCGGGATGTCGTGGTGCCCCGCCCACGGCGTCGCGTCGGCGCTGACGTCGACCTCGACGCCGTCGACGACGGCCGCCACCCGGTACACGGACGCCGCGGTGCCGTCCGCGTCGAGGAGGTTGGTCGCGCCCTCGACGGTGTCGACGCGGGTGCCGTCGCGGTAGACGGCGAACTGGGGGCCGGTCTGCGTGGTGGGGGTCGCGCCCGTCACCTCGGGGGCCAGCAGGCGCCAGGACAGGAACACGCCCTCGGACGTCGCGACGGCGACGAGGCCGCGGTCGAGGCGCTCGAGGCGGACGGCGTCGGAGCGGTGCTTGCCCGCCGCCGCGACGGGGCCCGCGGCGGGGGCGCCCGGGCCGGCGGCGGACGCCGGCGCCACCGCACCGGCGAGGGCCAGGGCCCCGACGCACGCGGCGGCGGGCAGGGCGGTCAGGAGGTGCACACGTCGTCGGGTGCGCAGGGTCATCGGATCCCCTTCCGGAGCCGGACGGGACGCCGGTGCGGTCGTCGGTGACCGCGGCGCCTCGCAGAGAAAGCGCTATCCGTCCGTTTTGATCGATTCAACGCCGCCGGGACCCGCCAGGTCAACACCCGCGTGCATGCCGGCCGGGTGACGTGGCGCGGCCACGTGTCGGACCGGACCGGGCCGCGCAGGCCCTGCCCCTACACTCGGCACGTGATCTTCAAGGCCGTGGGCGACGGGCGCCCGTACCCGGACCACGGGCGCGTGACCCCCGCGCAGTGGGCGGACGTGCCGCCCCGCCAGGTGCGGCTGGACGAGCTGGTCACGACCAAGCGCACGCTGGACCTGGCGGCGCTGCTGGCCGAGGACTCCACCTTCTACGGCGACCTGTTCGCGCACGTCGTCCAGCACAAGGGCGTGATGTACCTCGAGGACGGCCTGCACCGCGCCGTCCGTGCCGCCCTGCAGCAGCGTGCCCTCCTGCACGCGCGCGTGCTGGTGCTGAGCTGAGGCGGGGGCGTCGTGAGCGACCAGGACAGGGCCCGGCAGCTGCGGCGCCGGCACATGCACGAGCGTCAGGCGGTCGTGTTCGGCGTGCTGCTGGCGGGGCTCGCCGTCGCGGGCGTCGGCTCGGCCGCGCTCTACACCGAGAGCATCTCCCTGCCGTTCCTCGAGCGGGACTTCACGCGGCTTCCGACGCCGTCGCCCACCGCCGAGGCGTACTGCCCGCCCGAGGGCGCGCTGCCCGTGCCTGCCGACCAGGTGCCGGTCAACGTCCTCAACGGCGCCGGCCGCTCCGGGCTCGCCGCGTCGACGGCGTCCGCGCTGCAGGAGCGCGGCTTCGCGGTCGCGGCGACCGACAACGGCGCCTCGACCAGCGGGGTGGGCCGCATCACCTCCGGCCGCAACGGCATCGCGGCCGCGTACACGCTGCGCGCGCACCTCCCCGAGGCCCAGCTGGCCCTCGACCCGCGCGAGGACGCCAGCGTCGACCTGGTGCTCGGCTCCGAGTTCGAGCAGCTGCTGCCGGTCGAGCAGCTCCTCCTCGACCCGGCGGCCCCGCTCACCGGGCCGGAGGGCTGCATCCCGTTCGCGGAGCTGGAGCAGGCCGCGCAGGAGGCGCCGGCCGCCGAGCAGCCCGCGCCCGAGGCCCCCGTCGCCGAGGACCCGGCCGTGGAGCCCGCACCCGAGGGCTGAGCACCACGGCCGGTCCGCCGGTCAGTGCCGCAGCTCCTCGCCGCCGGGCACGGAGGCCGGCGTCGCCGGCTCGTCGTGCGTGCCGCGCCACCGGGCCACCGCCCGCATCAGGTGGTACAGCCCGATCGCGGCGGCCGTGCCGAGGGCGATGCCCTCGAACCGCAGCTCGCCGGCGGCCCACGAGTAGTTCGCGATGCCGATGATGAGCGCGACGGCGGCCGGCATGAGGTTGACCGGCGACGAGAAGTCGACGCGGTTCTGCACCCAGATGCGCGCGCCCAGCAGGCCGATCATCCCGTAGAGGACCGTCGCCGCCCCGCCCAGGACGCCGTCCGGGATGGTGGCGACCAGCGCGCCGAACTTCGGCGACAGCGAGAGCAGCAGCGCGGTCGCCGCCGCCACCCAGTACGCGGCCGTCGAGTACACGCGCGAGGCGGCCATGACGCCGATGTTCTCCGCGTACGTCGTCGTGCCCGAGCCGCCGCCGACGCCGGCGAGCGTGGTCGCGAGACCGTCGGCGACGAGCGCCCGGCCGACGTACGGGTCGAGGTCCGTGCCCGTCATGGCCGCGACCGACTTCACGTGGCCGACGTTCTCGGCGACGAGCACGAGCACGACCGGCAGGAACAGCCCGAGCACGGCGGGGTCGAACGTCGGCGCGACGAACGGCGGCAGCCCGACCCACGCCGCGTCGCCGACGGCCTCGAGGTCCACCTCGCCGCGCAGCAGCGCCACGGCGTAGCCGACCAGCACCCCGACGAGGATCGACAGCCGGCCGAGGATGCCCCGGAACAGCACCGTCACCAGGACGATCGCGAGCAGCGTCACCGTCGCGGTCACCGGCGCCGCGCGGAAGCCCGAGCAGTCGTCGTCGGTGCACGAGCCCCACGCGGCCGGCGCGAGGTTGAAGCCGATGAGCGCGACGATCGTGCCGGTCACCACAGGCGGCATGAGGGCGTCGATCCAGCGCGTGCCCGCGACGTGCGCGACGACGCCGACGACCGCCAGGACGAGCCCCGTGACGAGGATGCCGCCGACCGCCACCGACTGCCCGCCCGACGCCGTCGCCGCGCCGATGGGCGCGATGAACGCGAAGCTCGAGCCCAGGTAGCTGGGCAGCCGGTTGCGCGTCACCAGCAGGAACAGAGCCGTCCCCAGCGCCGAGAAGAACAGCGTCGTCTGCGGCGGGAACCCCGTGATGAGCGGCACGAGGAACGTCGCGCCGAACATCGCGACGACGTGCTGCATCCCGATGCCCACCGTCCGTCCCCAGGCCAGGCGCTCGCCCGGTGCCACCACCTCGCCCGGTGCGACGGACCTGCCGTCCCCGTGCACGCTCCAGCCCCAGCCCGCCACGCGACCACGCTCCTTCTGCGTCGGTGCGCCGCACCACGCGTGCGCACCGGGGGCGAGGCTAGCCACTCCGTGTCACGCCGGTGTCACGCCGCCCCGGCGCACGCCCGGGAGGCGGCCGCACGGGCCGCGTGGGACGGTGGTGGCCCTCTTCCCGAGACGAAGGAGGCCGAGGATGACCGTCCCGACGACCCCCGACGAGCAGCGTCCCGAGCACGACGACCGCGCCACGAGCACGGTGCCCGACCCCGTGCGCGGCACCGCCCCCCAGGCACCTCCCGCCCCCGACGACGTCGAGGACGACGGCGACCCGACGCAGCGCCGCGGGCTGGTGCCGCCGTTCCCGCCGTCCCCCGGCGGGATCTCGGGCACGGGCACCGGCGGCGTCGCCGCCGCGGCGGCCGGCGGCATCGCCGAGCCCATCGGCCGCGGGTCCGACGACGAGGACGACGAGCGTCGCTGACGACAAGGTGACCGCAGCGCGGCAGCACCGCGCCCGCCACGACGAGGGCCGCCGGACGACCAGGCGGCCCTCGTCGTCCCGTCCCCCGGAAGCCCCACGGGGCAGCACGCCGGTCGCGTAGCCTGGCGCCGACGCGCCCCCGTCCGGCCCCGGAGGTCACCCTGCCCGGCACCACCGCCCCTGTGCGCCCGCGTGCCGCCACCGCGGCCGTCTGGGTGGGCTTCGTGCTGGTGCACGTGTGGCTCACCCGGCTCGGCACCGTGGTCCTGCGCAGGGACTCCTTCGGGGACGTCGACCTGTACCGCCGGTGGGTCGACGCGGGCCTGACCTCGGGCTGGTGGCCCGTGCAGGACGAGCCGTGGGTCTACCCGCCCGGGGCGCTCGTGCCGCTGCTGGCGCCGACGACCGTCGCCGGGTCGTCCTCCGGCGACGCGTACGGCCTCGCGTGGTGCGGGCTGGTCACGCTGCTGAACGCGGTCGCCGTGGCCGCGCTGCTGCGACGCCCCGCCGGGCACGTCGCGGCCGGCTGGTGGCTCGCCTTCCTGGCGCTGCTCGGCCCGGTCGCCATCGGGCGGCTCGACTCCGTGGTGGCGCCCGTCTCGGTGCTCGCGCTCCTCGCGGCGCTGTCGGCGCCGCGGGCGTCCGCCGCGCTCGTCACGGCCGGCGCCTGGGTGAAGGTCTCCCCCGGCGCGGCGATCGTGCCGCTCCTGCTCGCGTCGCGGCGGCCCTGGCGGGACGTCGTCGCACCGGCGGCCGCGGTGTGCGTCCTCGTCGTCGGCACCGCCGTGGCGCTCGGCGGCGGGCGGAACGTGGCGTCGTTCGTGCTCGAGCAGGGGTCGCGCGGCCTGCAGATCGAGGCGGTCGGCGCGACGCCGTGGCTCGTGGCCGGGCTGTGGTCGTCCTCGGTGCAGCGGTACCTCAACAGCGAGCTCGTGACGTACGAGATCGCCGGCCCGGGCACGCAGACGATGGCGGACGTGCTGGGCGCGGGTCTGGTCGTCGGCGTGCTGCTCGCGACGGCCGTCCTGTGGTGGTGCCGCCGGCGCGACGGGGCGACGTTCTGGACCGACGACGCCGTGCGCGGCGACTTCGTCGTGCGGGGCGCGTTCCTCATGGCGCTCGTGCTCATCGTCGCCAACAAGGTGGGCAGCCCGCAGTTCATCACGTGGCTGGCGCCACCCGTCGCCGTGGGCCTGGCGCTCGGCCTGCCGTGGTGGCGGCGCACCGCGGCGGCGCTGGCGGGCGTCGCCCTCGCGACGCAGGTCGTCTACCCGTGGTGGTACGACGAGGTGCTGCGGGGCGGCGCCGGGACGACGCTCCTGCTCGCGGCGCGCAACGTCGCGGTCGTCGTCCTGCTCGTCGTGACGGTGGTGCACCTGCTGCGCCCGCCGTCCGCGGCCCGCGTGCGCCGGCGGGTGCCCGCGACCGGGGCCGCCTTCCACGCCGGCGCGCCGGGCGACCCCGACGCGCCGGCGGACGGGTCAGGCGCCGTGGGCGGCGAGCCACGCGAGCAGGTAGGCCCGCGAGCTCCCGTCGTCGACGGACGTGTCGGGTAGCGCGAGCGCGTCCTCCCACGCGGCCGCGGCCTCGTCCGGTCCCGCGAGCGCCCGGTACATCAGCAGGTAGTCGCCGAACATGACGCCGGGTCCGTCGGGCGCGGCCTCGTCGACGGCCGCGGTGATGGTCGCCGGGTCGACGTCGAGGGCGAGGTGGTCCGACACCGGCCCCATGGGGATGAGCAGGATGCCCAGCATCGCGCTCGGCTCCGGGCTGAACCACGTCGCCCAGTCGCGCTTGCCGCCCCAGTTCAGGGCGAGCACGCGGTGCTCGAACCCGTCGAGCACGGGGTCGTCGAGGTCGGGCGCCGTCCAGTAGGTGCGGGACGTCAGCGCCTCGGTCGACGTCAGCCACGTGGCCTGCGTGCGCAGCGCGTCCTGCCCGGACGCCGCCGCCCACAGGCCGACGCCGTTCCACGCGTTGACGGCCTCCGACGCCGACTCCTGGTTGTTGCCGTCGGCGAACGGCGCCGTGCCGGACGCCCAGGCGTGCCCGGCGTACGGGTCGAACGTGCGCAGCTGCGGCAGCGCGTCGGACGGCAGCGCCGCGGCGACGTCCTGCACGAGCAGGTCCAGCACCGGGCGCAGGTCCTCGACGAGGGCGGGGTCGTCCGCGCCGAGCAGGCCCGCGGCGGACAGCAGGTAGCCGTAGTGGAAGTGGTGGTCGTTGAGCTCGTCCGACCCGAAGGACGGCGTGCGGCCGATCACCGAGCGCGCCTGCGGGTCGTACACGAAGCACCGCGCGTCGCGGCGCTCGCACCCGTCCGGCTCCGTCCACTCGCGCAGCGCGTCGGCGACGCGGACCCGCAGGTCGGCGACCACGTCGTCCGCGCCGAGCGTCTCGCCGAGGACGACGAGCGTCGCGGCACGGTACAGGTGCTTGCCGCCGAAGTACGTGTCCGAGGCGAACGCCTCCGTGCCGGCGACGTCCGCCGCGAGCTGCTCGAGCACCGCGGCGCGGCGGTCCTCCGGGACGTCCGCCAGGTCGAGCGTCCCGGTCGGCTCGACGGTCGGGGCGTCCGCCACGAGGTGCGAGCCGGCGCACAGCTCGAGCGCGCCGTACACGCTGCGGTACGTGCCGAGGCCGCAGCCCTCCCGCTCCGGTTGGTCGCCGGCGCGGTGGTGCGGCATGAGGACGTGGGCCGTCGGCGTCCCGCCCGCCGTGCGGTAGGTGAGCGTGGTCCGCGCGACGCGGTCGTCGACGCCGTACGCCACGTCGACGCCCACGACGGGGTCGGCGGCCGCGTCGGCGAGCACCCGGGCGGTGTCCTCCGCCGCGTCGTCGGGGAGCGCGTACCAGGTCGCGGTCTCACCCGCGGCGAGCGTGAGGCGGTCGCCCTCGAGGGCGCCGTCGGGGGCGGTGAGCGCCCACGTCGTGCCCGCGACGTCCGCCGTGGCGGTCCCGTCGGTGGCCGAGCCGAACGCCGCGCCGGCGCCCGTCGCCACGTCCGCCGCCGCGGTGAACGACACGAACGGCGAGCCGCCCGCGAGCGCCACGTCGCCGAGCGCCTCGCCGGCGGCGTCGCTCAGGCGGACCGTCACGCCGACCGGGTCGGCCGCGACGACCTGCGCCGAGGCGGCGCCCACGTCGACCGTCACCGCGGCCACGTGCGGGCCGAGGACGGCGCGCGCGCTCGTCACCGGGTCGGGCAGGCCGACGGTGAAGCCGCCGCCCTCGAGGCCGAACGAGAGGGGCAGCGGGAACACCTGCTGCGGCGCGTCCCCGAAGACCAGGCCGGAGTACCACCGGTTCGACGGCGGGACGAGTCCCTCCGCGAGGCGCACGGGGTCCACCTTCGCGTCGTCCGCCTGCGTCACCGCGGCGACGAGTGCGGCGGCGTCGACGTCCGGCGGGGTCGCGACGGGCGGGCCGTCGCCGGACGACGGGACGGGCGGCGCACCGCCGGCGCCCTCGGGGCCCGCCGCCGCACCGCCGTCCGCCCACGGGCGCAGCACGAGCAGCGTGGCGACGAGCACGACCGCGACGACGACGGCACCGACGACTCGCGCCCGCCGGGACGCGAGCACGCCCGTCACCGGCGCAGCCCGTCCACGTACGTCTGCACGCGGTCCGCGACGGTGGTCACGAGGCCGTCGTTGTCCAGCTGCATCTCCGCGACGACCGGCGTGCCGGCGCTGACGAGCCCGTTCGCCGACCCGTCGACCAGCTCGTCGCTGGCGATGCGCACGACCGCCTGGGCGCGCCCGTCGACGGTCTCGACCTCGACGCGCTGGACCCGGCCCGACAGGCGCGACTGGTTCGGCAGCACGAGCGTGACGTCGGCGGCGTCGGCGACGCGCGCGTAGTCCGCGGCGGACAGGGTGTACTCGGCCTGCACGTACAGGGAGTCGGTGCGCTGCACCGTGGCGAGGGTCGTGGCGGCCTGGACGAACGTGCCGCGCTCGGCGGCGACCTGCGTGACCCGCCCCTCACCGCTGGCCAGCAGCACGAGGCGACCCTCGTCGTCGAGCTCGGTGAGCTCCGGCGGCTTGGCGAGCAGCTGGTTGCGCAGGTCGTAGTCGAGGCTCGCGGAGTCGACGACGAACATCGGGTCGCCCTCCGCGACCTCGTCCCCGGGTTCGACGAGCTGCTCGGCCACGAGGCCCTCGTAGGGCGTGCCGACCGTGTAGGTCTGCCCGAGGATCTGCGCGGAGTCGCTGGTGGCGCGACCGCGGTTGGCGTTGAGGTGCAGGGTGGCGAACGCGGCCACGGCGAGCACGAGGAACGTGCCGAGCAGCAGTCGCAGGCGGCTGGCCCAGGTCATGAGGTACCTCCGGTGGTCGTGGCGTCGCGGGTGGCGACGAGGGCAGGACGGGGCGCGGTGACGACGTCGCCCGCGGGGCCGTCGGGGAGGTTGGCCGGCGCCCGCCCGTCCAGGGTGCGGCGGGCGGTGCGCGCCTCGGCGCGGGCACGGCGGCCCTCGCGCCAGGCGGTGACGACGAAGACGCCGAGGATCAGGGTGTTCGTGGCGTTCCAGGCCAGCGCGAGCGTGATCTGGTCGCCCTCGAAGGCCTTCCACACCGCGACGCCGGTGGTCAGCAGCAGGAACTCGAAGAACAGCACCTGCGGGAGCATGAAGGCGAAGGGCGAGCGGTACGCGCCCTTGCGGCCGGTGACGTGCCAGGCCTGCTCGCGCCGGAGCAGCGCGTTGACCAGCGCACGGACGTAGATGGGGAAGGACACCGACGCGAGGAGCAGCACCTCCCAGCGGAACGAGCCGAGCGTGTAGAACGCCAGCACGATCTGCATGACGTAGAAGCCCGCGTAGTACAGGAGCCACGTCGCGGGCGTGATGGTGAGGTCCATCGGGGAGAGGTCGAAGAAGATCTCGAGCGGCGGCACGAGCAGCAGGAGCAGCGGTGCGATGCCGGTGAGGTAGTGCGTGGCGGTCACCGCGTACTGGATGCGCTGGTCGGTGGTGAGGTTGCGCTTCCGCGAGAACGGGTTGTGCGTGAGCATGATCTCGAACCCGCCGGTCGCCCACCGCAGCTGCTGCTTGGTGTACGCCTCGACCGTCTCGGGGGTGTCGCCCACCGCGAGCGTCGTCGGGATGTAGACCGTGCGCCACCCCTGCTCGTGGAGCATGAGGGACGTCCAGACGTCCTCGGACTTCGAGTCGGTGTAGATGCCGCCGACCGAGTCGAGGGCCGTCCGCCGGTAGATCACGTTGGTGCCGACGCAGAAGGCGGCGTTGAACCGGTTACGCCCGGGCTGCACGTACCGGTAGAAGACGGCCTGCATGTAGCCGGCGCCGCGGCTGATGATCGTGTCGTAGTTGCCGTAGGTCTGGGGCGTCTGGACGAACGCGACGTCGGCGGACGCGAAGAACGGCACCGTCTCGTGCAGGAACTCCGGCTTCGGCACGAAGTCGGCGTCGAGCACGACGACGAACTCCCCCTTGGTCAGGGCGAGGGCGTGGTTGATGTTGCCCGCCTTCGCGCCGCCGCTCGACAGGCGTCGCACGTACCGCGCCCCGAGCTCGGCCGCGAGGTCACGGACGTCGTCCGACCGGCCGTCGTCGAGCACGTACGTGTCGTGCCGACCCTGCATCGCCACCGCGGCGCCGACCGTGCGGCGGATCGTGGCGAGGTCCTCGCCGTACGTCGTGATGAAGACGTCGACCGTGACCGCCCGCTCCTCGAGCGACATCTGCCAGCGCCACGGCTGCTCCTCAGCGCCGTCGCGCAGGATCTGCGCGAGGTCGTAGAGCCGCTCCTGCGCGTGGTGGAACGCGAAGTTGCGGGGGTTCCACCCGCTCGACAGCACCGTCCACATGGCCAGGAGCGCGTGGGCGACGAGCACCGTCTCCGCGACGATCACCATCGTGTAGGGCAGCCAGTCACCGCGGTTGCCCGGGTTGAGCAGGAAGGCCGCGTACACGACCACCCCGGCGGCGGCGAGCAGGACGAGCAGCATGAGGGACGGGCTCTGCGACTCGCCCTCGTGGGCGGTCGAGCGTGGTGGGCGGCTGCGGGCGTCGTCGGTACGCCTCGGCTCGAGGATGAGCCGGTCGAAGGTCGTGGCCACGTCGGGCTCCCAGCGGTCGTCGTCATCGGGTGCGTCGACGTCCCGGTGAGGGACGTCGTCACGGTGGTGACGGCGTCGTTGGCGCCCGGTGCACGGCGGACCGGCCGCCGGCGGGCACCGGGGTGCCGCGGGACTGGTCCGCTTCGTGTGGAACGGGACGACCGTACGAACTCCCGGACGCCCGTGTCACCGCAGTCGATGGGGTGCGCTGTGACCCGAACGTGCGGCGCATTCGATTCAGTGCGCCGCCACCGACGCGCTGACCTGGCCCTTCACGGCGATATGTCCGTCTCGTGAACTTTGACGCAGGTCCGTGACATCCCAGGATCCGGACAATCTCGGACGATCTACCACTCGGACGAGGGACCGTCGAACGGAGACACGGGCCCGGTGGCGGCACGCCGCCCCCCGTGCCACGCGCCCGCGACGGGCCCCCGGGCCCTCACGCGGGCCCTCGCGGCACGGTGCCGCGACGACGACGGGGCGGGGACCGGTCCGGTCCCCGCCCCGCTCGTCCGTCCGGCGTCAGGCCAGGTGCGGTGCGACCTCCTGCGCCACCAGCTCGAGGTGCTCGAGGTCCTGCAGGTCGAGCACCTGCAGGTACACGCGCTGCACGCCCTGGGCCGCGAGCGTCCGCAGCCGCTCGACCGCCTCGCCGGGCGTGCCGGCGATGCCGTGCTCGCGCAGCTCCGGCACCTCGCGGCCGATGGCGGCGGCGCGACGCGCGAGCTCCGCCTCGTCGCGGCCGACGCACAGCACGAGCGCGACCGACTGCACGAGCGTCCCCGGGTCGCGCCCCTGCTCGACGCACACCTCGCGCAGGCGCGCGATGCGGCCGGGCACGTCGGCGAGCTCGGGGAACGCCTGGTTGTACTCGGCGGCGAACCGCGCCGCGAGGCGCGGCGTGCGGGTGGGGCCGTTGCCGCCGACGATCACCGGGACGCCGGCGCGCGCGCCGTCGAGCGGGGAGGTCTGCACGGGCTTCGGCAGCGCCGGCGAGTCGAGCAGCGTGTAGTGCTCGCCGCGGTGCTCGAACCGCTCGCCGACCGGCGTGCCCCACAGGCCCGTGACGACCTCGAGCTGCTCGGTGAGGATGCCGAACCGCTTCTCCGGGAACGGGATGCCGTACGCGCTGTGCTCCTCGGCGAACCAGCCGGCGCCGAGGCCCAGCTCGACGCGCCCGCCGGACATCTGGTCGACCTGCGCGACCTGGATCGCCAGCACGCCGGGGTGCCGGAACGTGGCGGACGAGACGAGCGTGCCGAGACGGATGCGGCTCGTCTCACGCGCGAGGCCGGCCAGCGTCGTCCACGCGTCGGTGGGGCCGGGCAGGCCGTCGCCGCCCATCGTCAGGTAGTGGTCGGAGCGGAAGAAGGCGTCGAAGCCCAGGTACTCGGTGGCGCGCGCGACGGCGAGGACGTCGTCGTAGGTGGCGCCCTGCTGGGGCTCGGTGAAGATGCGCAGGTCCATGCCGCCAGCCTCGCACGCCTCCCCCGCACCCTCCGCCGGGCGCGGCACATGGGGTGGGCGCGAAGGGCGGGTGGGGCGGGTGGGGCGGTCAGGGAGCGAGGGGCGACGGGGGGACGCGCTCGCCGACCGGGACGGCGACGTCCACGGTGTTGGAGCGCGTCGCGAGCGGGCACGCCCAGCGGTGGTGGTACGCGCACGACGGGTTGTACGCGAAGTTGAGGTCGACGACGAGGCGGCCGACGCGGTCGCACCCGAGGTCCGCGCCCTTGATGGTGTCGAGCACGTACCGGCCGCCGCCGTACGTGCCGCCGTCCTGCCCCGCCGACGCGTCCTCGAGGGGCAGGAACAGCCCGCCGCCGTAGCCGCGCAGCCACCACAGGGTCACGCGGCCGAGGCCCGGCAGGTCGACGGTGCCGACGCGGTCGTACCCCACGACGCCGTCGGTGCCGGTCGCGACGTCCAGACGCTGCTCGACGGCCGGCTCGACCGTGACCTCGAACCGGTACGCCGGGTCGTACGGCGCGACGTCGAGACCGGCGAAGTCGGCGCGCGCGTCGGCCGTCAGCGGCGACGCGGGGTGGTCGCAGAACAGCTCGTCGCGCTGCTGCACCCACACGGCGTGCGCCCCGGCCGGGTCGTCGCGCGCGAGCGTGCGCACCTGCGCGTAGGTCTCCGCGACGCGGCGTCGCCAGTCGGCGACCTCCAGCGCGGCGGCGAGCGGGGTGGCATCGTGCACGTCGTCCACCCTGGCCGACGTGCGCGCGTCCGGCACGTCGGGCGCTCGGCGCCCCCGGCGGACTCCGTGGGTCACACCTGGCAGACCGGGCAGCGGTAGAGGTTGCGCGTCGCCATCTCCTCCATCAGCACGGGCGTGCCGCACACCCGGCAGGGCAGGCCGGTGCGCCGGTACACCCAGTGCCGCACGGTCGGGTCGTGCCGCGCCGCCTCGCGCCCCGCGGCGTCGAGGTCCTCACGGGTCAGCATGACGCCCTCGCGGATGCCGTCGGCGAGGAGCGCGGCCCAGTCGCGCCACAGCGCCCGCACGGTGTCGGGCGGCACGCGCCGGCCGGGCGTCCACGGGTCGAGCCGCGCACGGAACAGCAGCTCGGCGCGGTAGACGTTGCCGATGCCGGCGACCACCGACTGGTCCATGAGCAGCTGCCCGACCGCGACGCCGCGGCCCGTGACGCGCCGCACGACCTCGTCGCCGGCGGCGTCCAGGTCGTCGGCCGTGACGGGGTCCGGCCCGAGACGCGCGCGCACGGCGTCCGCCTCGTCGGGCGTCAGCACCTCGCACGCCGACGGTCCGCGCAGGTCGGCGACGACGTCGTCCGTCGCGAGCCGCACGCGCACCTGCCCCACCGGCGGCGGCGGCCACGCGAGGCCCTCGGGCGCGGGGTGCTCGGTCTCCTCCTCGCTCACCCGCAGGCGGGTGGCGGGCGGCACGCGCGGCGCCCCGAGGCTCGCGCGCGTGTCGCCGCCGTCGGTGAGCGGGCTCACCTGCCCGTACAGGTCCCACGCGCCGTACAGGCCGAGGTGCACGCGGAGCACGTCGCCGGAGTCGAACGGGCAGAAGAGCTGCTTGCCGACCGCGGTCGCGGCGAGCATGGTGCGGCCGTCGAGCCGGGCGGCGCCGTCCGCGAACCGGCCCTGCGGCGAGGACACGGCCACCGGCCGACCCACCAGGTCGAGCGTCAGCTGCTGCGCGATGCGGTGGACGGTATGACCCTCGGGCACGGCCGCCACCCTACGGCGGAGGGAGGCGAGGGGCGCGCGGATGCCGCGACGGCTCGGGACGTGCAGGATCACCACGGACGGCGGTTCCGAGCACCGGGGGGTACGCGTGGACGACAGCGCCGAGCGGCAGGACCGGGAGGTGGCGGCACCGGCCCCGCAGGACGACCGCCGGCGGTCGCCGCGGCACCGGCTGCGACGGGCGCTCGGGTGGACGGCCGGCACGGTGGTGGCCCTCGTCCTCGTGGTCGTCATCGCGTTCCAGGTCAGCTACTGGCCGACCACCCTGCTGCTGCGGTACCAGCCCGATCTCAACGGGACGGCCGCGCAGGACTCGCTCGCACGGCACGTGCCCGACGGCGTCGACGAGGTCCTCGACGAGCGGTACCGCCCCGACGACCCCGACGGCCGCCTCGACGTCTTCCGTCCCGCCGACGCGACCGGGCCCCTGCCCGTCGTCGTCTGGGTGCACGGCGGCGCGTTCGTCGCGGGCACGAAGGACGGCACGGCGTCGTACCTGAAGATCCTCGCGTCGCACGGGTACACCACGGTGTCGGTGGAGTACACGAAGGCACCGGAGCGGCACTACCCCTACCAGGTCGAGCAGGTCGCCGACGCGATCCGGCACGTCGTCCGCCACGCGGACCGTCTGCACGTCGACCCGGACCGCATCGTGATCGCCGGCGACTCCGCGGGCGCGCACCTCGCCGCGCAGACGGTGCTCGCGATCGCGGACGACGACTACGCGCGCGCGGCCGGTCTGCCGCAGGCCGTCGAGCGCGACCAGGTGCTCGGCGCCGTCCTGGCGTGCGGCGCCTACGACCTCACGCTCCCCGACTACGGCGACGGCCTGGTCGGCCGGTTCGAGCGCGACATCCTGTGGGCGTACACGGGCGAGAAGGACTTCGAGAGCGACCACCGGGTGTCGTTCGCGTCGCTGCCGCAGCACGTGTCCTCGTCGTTCCCGCCGACGTTCGTGACGGCGGGCAACGGCGACCCGCTGGAGCCGCACTCGCACGCGCTCGCGGAGGCGCTGCGGACGCAGGGCGTCGACGTGGACGCCCTGTTCTTCCCGGCGGACCGACGCCCGGAGGTTCCGCACGAGTACCAGTTCGACCTCGACGAGGCGCCCGGCCCCGAGGCGCTGGACCGGATCCTCGCGTTCCTCGCCCGGGTGACGGCGGAGTAGGTCCGGTGCGCCGCGCGGCCGCGGTTCGCCGACGCTTGACCCGCGCGGACGCCGCCCGGGACGCTGTCGCTCGATGACCACGACGGTGACGCTCACGTACCGGTCCGCCGCTGTGCTGGCCGCGGGCGGGGGGCTGCTCGGCGCCGCGCTCGGCCTCGCGCTGACACCGGTCGTGACCTGGGCCGCCGACGTGGGCGTCCCGGTCCCGTGGTTCCTGGACCTGCTGCTGCGCACGCCCCGGTGGGCGGAGGCCGCCGTGCCGGCCGTGGTGGGCGTCGTCCTCGCGCTGTGGGTGTGGGAGGAGTGGCGCAAGGACACCTTGCAGCTCACGGTCGAGCCCGACGGGCTGGTGGTGCGCTCGGGCGGGCACGCCCGCTTCGTCGCCCGGGACGACGTGGGGACGGTGCACGGCGACGGCGACGACCTCGTGGTGCTCGACCCGGCCGGACGGCAGGTGGTGCGGGCCGACGCCGACGTGCTGCTGCGCCGCTGCGCCGCGGCGCTGCGCGCGGCGGGCTACCCGTGGCGGCAGGACGGCGACCCGCACGCGGCGGACTGGACGACGTGGGTGGCCGGGCGCCCCGGCACCCCGCCCGGCGCGGACGACCTGCTGGGTCGCCGGCGTGCGGCGCTGGCCGCCGACGACCACGCGGGCGCGCAGGAGCTGGCGGCGACGCTGGCGTCCATGGGCGTCGCGGTGCGGGACCGCCGGGGCGAGCAGCACGTGCGCACCGCTCCTGCTCGCTGAGCGAGACGGCGCGGCGGGCACGACGTCTCGGATCGTGGGACGCGGCCCGGGTCCGGGCTGGACCGTGTGCTTCCATGACCGACATGGCACGCCCCGACCCGACCTGCATGCGCCCGGCTCCCGCCGCGGCGTGCACGTGTCGCGGCGTCATGTGTCGGCGCTGAGCTGACCCCCGCGGGTCCTGCCCGCCCCGCCGTCCCCACGGCAGTCCGCGCCCGCCCGGGCGCCACCCCTCACCGGCCGCGAGACCTGCGGCCCGCCGCGAGCCGCGCGCCCGACGAAGGAACCGTCCCCCGTGATCGAGCTGTCCGCCCTGCGCAAGGTGTACCCGTCCGCCGACGGGCCCGTCGTCGCGCTCGACGGGATCGACCTGTCGGTCGGCCGCGGCGTGGTGCACGGCGTCGTCGGCCGCTCCGGCGCCGGCAAGTCGACCCTGATCCGCTGCCTCACCGGCCTCGAGCAGCCCACCTCGGGCACGGTCACCGTCGACGGCACGACGCTCACCGGCCTGTCGGAGAAGCGGCTGCGCACCGCGCGGCGCGCCATGGGCATGGTGTTCCAGCACGTCAACCTGCTGGACTCGCGGACGATCGCGGCCAACGTCGCGTTCCCGCTCGAGGTCGCGGGCGTGCCGCGCGACCGCCGCCGGGAGCGCGTCGCGGAGCTGCTCGACCTCGTCGGCCTCGGCCACCGCGCCGGCGCGTACCCGGCGCAGCTGTCCGGCGGTCAGAAGCAGCGCGTCGGCATCGCGCGCGCCCTCGCGACCGAGCCGGCCGTGCTGCTGTGCGACGAGCCGACCTCCGCGCTCGACGGCGAGACGACCCGGCAGATCCTCGGCCTGGTGCGCGACCTGCGCGACCGGCTCGGGATCACCGTCGTCGTCATCACGCACGAGCCGTCGGTGGTCCGCGAGGTCTGCGACGAGGTGACGCTGCTCGAGCACGGCCGCGTCGTGCAGTCGGGCCCGCTGACCGAGGTCGTCACCGCGACCGGCTCGCCGCTGTCCCGGGCGCTCGTGCCCGTGCCGGACCTGCCGCCCGAGGCGCGCCGCGACCTCGTCGAGGTCACGTACGCGACCGACGACGTGGCCACGCGCGACGCCTTCGCGGCGGTGGCGGCGCTCGGCGAGGACGTCGAGGTGCTGTCCGCGACGGTCGAGCCGCTCGCCGGCCGGCGCGTCGGTCGGCTGCTCATCGACGCGCCGCGGTCCGGCACCGACGCGGTGGTGGCACGCCTGCGCGCCGCCGGCCTGGACCCGGTGGTGACGGGCCGCGAGGCCGTCGGCACGGAGGAGGTGGCCTGATGGAGGGATTCTGGTCGGAGCTCACCTCGAACCGCGTCGTCACGGAGATGCTCCCCGCGGCGACGCTCGAGACCCTGCAGATGGTCGGCCTGTCGGCGCTCGTGACGCTGGTGGTCGGGCTGCCGCTGGGCCTGCTGCTGCGGTCGGTCGCGCCGGACGGGCTGACGCCCAACCGACCCGTGTCGGCGGTGCTGGGCGTCGTCGTCAACGTGCTGCGCGCGCTGCCGTTCATCATCCTGGCGGTCGCGCTGATCCCGGTGACGCGGGCGATCGTCGGCACGTCGCTGGGCTGGGAGGCCGCCGTGGTGCCGCTCAGCATCGGCACGATCCCGTTCTTCGCGCGGCTCGTCGAGACGGCCGTGCGCGACGTGGCCGCCGGCAAGGTCGAGGCGGCCCGCGTCATGGGCTCGACGACCGCGAAGGTCGTGTCGCAGGTGCTCGTGCGCGAGGCGCTGCCGTCGATCGTGGCGGCGTTCACCATCACCGTCATCTCGCTCATCGGGTTCTCGGCGATGGTCGGCGCGATCGGAGCGGGCGGCCTCGGCTTCCTCGCGATCAGCTACGGCTTCCAGCGGTTCGACCCGACCGTGCTCTACACGTCCGTCGTCGTCATCGTCGTCCTGGTCACCGTGGTCCAGGTCGTCGGGGACGCGCTCGCGCGCCGCCTGGACCACCGTTGAGCGCACGCCCGGCCGCCGGCACGCCCGGCCCCCAGACCCCGCCCTCGACCCGAGGGCGTGCACCGAGAGGAACCACCCCATGAAGCGAACCGTCCGCACCGCAGCCGTCCTGTCCGCAGCGGCCCTGGTGATGGCGGGCTGCGCGGGCGGCGGGGACGACGTGCAGCCCTCGGGCCGGGCCACGGCGGAGGACGGCGCCGTCGTCGTCGTCGTCGGCGCGAGCCCGGTGCCGCACGCCGAGATCCTCCAGTTCGTGCAGGACGAGCTCGCGGCCGACGCGGGCATCGAGCTGCAGATCCGCGAGTTCACGGACTACGTCCTGCCCAACACGGCTCTCGCCGAGGGCGAGCTCGACGCGAACTACTTCCAGCACCTGCCCTACTTCGAGGCGCAGGTCGAGGAGCAGGGCTTCGACTTCGACCACTTCGAGGGCGTCCACATCGAGCCCTACGGCCTGTACTCGGAGTCCGTGGACGCGGTCCAGGACATCCCCGCCGGCGGCACGATCGGCATCACGAACGACCCGGGCAACCAGGCGCGCGCGCTCGACCTGCTCGTCGAGGCCGAGCTCATCACCCTCGCGGACACCGAGGGCGACGCGACGCTGCTCGACATCGAGGACAACCCGAAGGACCTGCAGTTCGTCGAGACCGCCCCCGAGCAGCTCGTCGTGTCGCTGCAGGACGTCGACGCGGCGGTCATCAACGGGAACTTCGCGCTCGAGGCGGGCCTGAACCCGGCCGAGGACGCGATCGTGCTCGAGTCCGGCGACGACAACCCGTACGCGAACTTCCTCGCCGTGCGCTCGGAGGACAAGGAGAACGAGGCGATCGTGACGCTCGACGAGCTCCTGCACTCCGACGAGGTGAAGGCCTTCATCGAGGAGCGCTGGCCGGCCGGCGAGGTGCTGCCCGCGTTCTGACGCGCCGCACGACCCGCACCACCGACGACGCCCGTCCCCGCACCCGCGGGGGCGGGCGTCGTGGTGTCGCGGCAGGCTAATTGCAAACGTGTCGCACTCTCGGTTACGGTCGTCGGCATGAGTCACCCCGCCCTCACCCGCCGCACCGGCGTCCGCCTCGCCGCGCTCGCCCTTCCGCTCGCGCTCCTCGGCGCCTGCGCCGGCGGCTCGTCCGAGCCCGCCGCGACCTCCACGTCCACCGCCACGGCGGAGGCGACCGCCGCCAAGACCGAGGAGGCGACCGTCAAGCCCCGCCTCGTGCTCACGTACGACGGCGGCCTCGTCGTCCTCGACGCGACGACGCTCGAGACGGTCGAGACGATCGAGGCCGACGGCTTCCTGCGCGTGAACCCCGCGGGCGACGGCCGGCACGTGATGGTGTCGACCGAGGGCGGCTTCCAGGTCCTCGACGCCGGCACCTGGGCGGCGCCGCACGGCGACCACGACCACTACTGGACGACGACGCCGACGCTCACAGACACGGTGTTCGACGCCGACGAGCCCGGCCACGCGGTCGTCCACGGCGACACGCTCGCGCTGTTCGCCGACGGCACGGGTGAGGTCACCGTCGTCGACCCGGCCGCGGTCGCCGACGGCGAGGACGCCGTCGTCCGGGAGTACACGACCCCGTCCGCGCACCACGGCGTCGCGGTCGTCCGCACCGACGACACGATGGTCGTCTCGGACGGCACCGAGGACGAGCGCACGGGCGTGCGCCTGCTCGGCGCCGACGACACCGAGATCGCGGCCACCGACCAGTGCCCCGGCGTGCACGGCGAGGCCGTCGCCGCGAACGACGTCGTCACCGTCGGCTGCCAGGACGGCATCGTCGTCGTCTCGGGCCAGGCGGTCACGAAGATCCAGGCGCCGGACGCGTACGGCCGCATCGGCAACCAGGCCGGCCACGAGGCGTCCCCCTACGTGCTCGGCGACTACAAGACCGACGAGGACGCCGAGCTCGAGCGCCCGACCCGCGTCACCATCACCGACACGGCCGCCGGCACGCTCCGCGTCGTCGACCTGCCGTCGTCGTACACGTTCCGCTCCCTCGCCCGCGGCGACGCCGGCGAGGCGCTCGTGCTCGGCACGGACGGGCAGATCCACGTCATCGACCCGGCGACCGCCACGCTCACGCGCTCCATCCCCGTCATCGACGCGTGGGAGGAGCCGATGGAGTGGCAGGAGGCGCGCCCCGCGATCCACGTGCTCGACGGCACCGCGTACGTCACGGACCCGTCGACGGACCGTGTGCTCGCGGTCGACATCGAGACCGGTGAGGTCTGGAACGAGGTGACGCTCGACGTCACGCCGAACGAGATCACGTCGGCCCCCGGCCGTGTGGCGGAGCACGACCACGACGCGCACGCCGGCGAGACCGCGGAGGAGCACGCCGAGCACGCGGGCGAGACCGCCGAGGAGCACGCCGAGCACGACCACGACCACGACCACGGCACCGAGGGCTGACCTCCTCCCGCCGCGGGCCGACGCCCGCACCGACCACGACGGCCCCGTCCCCCGCCTGCACCGGGGGGCGGGGCCGCCGTCGTGCCTGCCCGTCGTCACCCCCCGCGCGGCGCGCTCCGCGTGAGCCGCTCGCGGGCCGTGGCGGGAGCGTTCGTCCGCGGTGGTGGGCACCTGACCGGCACCTGCGGCGAGGTGGTCAGGAACGAAGAAGCCGCACGTCGCACGGCGTCCCTAGGCTGATCAGCACACCGAGACACGGAGGACGACATGACCGGGACGACGACGGGCACCGACGAGGGGAGCTTCACCGCCGAGGAGCGCGCCGCCATGAAGGAGCGCGCCGCCGAGGTGAGGAAGGCGCGCAAGCGCGGGTCCAAGGCCGACCCCGAGGCCGAGGTGCTCGAGAAGATCGCCGAGATGCCGGCGGCGGACCGCGCGATCGCCGAGCGCGTGCACGCGATCGTGCGAGAGCACGCCCCGGCGCTCACGCCCCGCACCTGGTACGGGCAGCCGGCGTACGCGAAGGACGGCAAGGTCGTCTGCTTCTTCCAGGCGGCCGCCAAGTTCGGCACGCGCTACGCGACGCTGGGCTTCAACGACGTCGCGGAGCTCGAGGACGGCACGATGTGGCCGACCGCGTTCGCGCTGACCGACGTGACGGCGGCCGACGCGGAGCGCATCGCGGAGCTCGTGCGGCGCGTCGCCGGCTGACCCGGCGGGTGCGCGCCGCCCGTCAGGCGCGGCCGTCGGCGTCGGCGAGCAGCCAGTTCCCGATCCGCGTCGTCATCGTGCGGCCGTGCGCGGTCGTCGGCTGGTCCAGGACGCCGTGGCGTGCGCCGGGCAGGTCCTCGAGCACGACGTCCACGCCGGCCGCGGCCGCGTCCCGGGCCCACTCCTCCGCGGAGAACCGCAGCACGTCCTGCTCGCACGTGAGCACGAGGGTCGGCGGCAGGCCGGTGGCGTCGCCGTTGGCCGCGAACGCGTACGGGTCGCGGATCGCCGCGCCGGCGTAGTTCGCGCAGCACGCGTCCATGAAGTCGTCGGCGAAGGCGTCCGCGGTCTCCCGGCGGATCCGGGCGAGCTCCTCCGGCGGGCCGACGGGCCCGGCGTGCACGGCCGTGTACGCGAGCACGAGGTTGCGCGGCAGCGGCTCGCCGCGGTCGCGCAGGCGCAGGGTCAGCCCGGCGACGAGCGCGCCGCCCGCCGACGCGCCGCCCAGGTGCAGGTCGTCGGCCGTCACGCCGAGCCGGTCGGCGTGCGCGCGCGCCCACGCCCAGCCGGCGGCGACGTCGTCGAGCGGGACCGGGTGCCGGACGCCGCGCAGCGCCTTGCGGTAGTCGAGCGCGAGCACGGCGACCCCGCGGTGGGCGAGCGCGAGCGCGACCGCGTGCGACTCCGCCATGTCGAGCGTCCCCATGACGAACGCGCCGCCGTGCACCCACACGCACGCGGCCCGCACGGGCGCCGGCTCCGCACCGCCCGGTCGGTACAGGCGTGCGGGCACGGGCCCGTGCGGGCCGTCGACGGTCACGTCCTCGACCTCGACGGCCGCCCACTCGGGGAACGCCGCGACGACCTCCTGCGGCGACGGGCCGTCGCCGCGGAACTCGTCGAGGGGCTCGAGCATGGCGACCAGGTCCGCGAACACCATGAGGGGCTGCGGGTCGGCGGGACGGGTGTCACGGGCGGCGTCGGTGGCGTCGGTCACCGCGTCATGATGCCGCCCGCCGGCGTCAGGAGCGCGGACGTCCCGTGCAGACCACGCCGGTGCACTGCGGCTCACGGCCGTTGCCCCACGCGACGTTGCCGCCGAGGTCCTCCGCGGCCGGGGTGTGGATGCCCCAGCCGGTGTTCCGCGTGGCGACGTTGTCCTGCATCCGGATCCTCGTGTCGACGTCGACGGCGTCGCCGTTGCGGTCGAACGTGTTGCGCTCCATCGCGATGAGCCCGATCTCCTGCTGCAGGCCGGCCGTCAGCGCCGTGACCGCGGTGCCGTTGCGGGTGAACCGGTTGTCCTGGAGGTGTGCGTTGATCTGCAGGGTGACCGCGACGTCGTTGCGGTCGAACCGGTTGCGGAAGATCTGGTTGCCCTCGGACTCGTCGAAGTGGATCGAGCGGAATGTCGTCCGCAGGGCGGTGCCGTTGCGCACGAGCTCGCTGTCGTGCAGACGGCTGGCGCTGCACCAGTCGAAGTGCACGGCCGTCTCGTTGCGCACGAACCGGGAGCGCGTGACCTCCCCGTGCGACTCGTCGCAGACCATCCCCTGCGTGTTGCCCTCGAAGGTCGAGGCGGTGACGGTGTAGCCGCTGTCGGAGCCGGCGACCACACCCGTGCCGTTGTCGAGGAACCGCGAGCCCGTGACGGTCAGAACGGTGAAGAAGTACCCCAGGACGCCCGTTCCGCTGCGCCGTACGGTCGAGGACTCGAGCACGACCGACGACGCGGGGTGCGCGGAGACCGCGGTCCACGCGATCCGGTCGAACGTCACGTCGCGCACGGTCACATTCGCCTCGTACGCGGCCAGACCGTTCCCCCACCCGACGACCGTCCCGTTCGCGACCGCCACGGGGGCCGTGTCGGCACCCGTGCTGGGCCAGTCGACCAGCAGCGCCGTCTCCGATCCGGAGCCGCGGAGCGTGTGCCCGGCCAGGTCGAGCGTGGCCCCGCGGGACAGGACCAGCCCGGGCCCTTCCGCGCAGACCAGGTCGTGCGTGAGGACCACGGCTCCCTCTACCGTGTCCCCGCACGCGAGGGCGGACGGGACGGCGGACGCCGTCTGCGGGGCGGCCACGGCCGGCCCGGCCAGGACCAGCGACCCAGCGACGAGCGCGGTCGCGGCGACGGACGACGACACGTTCATGGTGACCCCCCGGTGTGCCCGCACCCCGCTGGCCGGGCTCACCGCGAACGTACGACCGCCCGTTTCGTCCCGATACGACAGGGCCGGGTGAACATCGGGATTCACCCCGGACGACCGCGGACCACCATCGCGGGGCGCCGACTCACCCCCGCGGGCGGGCCCCGTCCGCGACCTCCGGCGGCCACACGACCGCGAACCGCTCCAGCACGATCTCGTCGTCCTCCCGCCACACGACCCCGCGCCGCGCGCACGTCCGCTCCCAGTACCGGCGGTGCTCGCGGCGCCACGACGTCAGCGTCCGGTCGTCCTCGCCCTCGTCGTACGCGAACCCCTCGTCGACCTCGTCGAAGGTCGCGACCCGCAGCTCGGTGCTGCGCAGGACCGCGCGCGGGCGGCCGGCGCCGTCGCACGCGACCCAGTGCGAGCCGATCCGCGGCAGGGGCTCGTCGCGCGCGGCGAACTCGGTGACGAGCTCAGCAGTCGCACGCTTGCGACCCTCGAGGACGACGGCGAGCAGCGCGTCCGACAGCGCCGCGGAGTCGCCGAACCGGTCGACGACGTAGCCGTCGCGGGCGGCGGCGGGGTGGGCCGCGGCGTACCGGTCCCACATCGCGGCGGCGGCCTCATGGTCGAGCGGGCCGAGGTCGGTCCCGGCCGGGGTGGACGTGGGCGCACCGGCACCTCCGCCGCCGGTCGCGTCGTCAACCCGGTCCACCTGCGCGGTCACGTCGTCCTCCACGCGCGGGAGCCTACGGGCGGGCGCCGGGCGGCGGGACGTCGGCGGCCTCGCGCGTCGCCCCGCGCACGACCTGCGGACGGGCCACCGGCGGGCCGTACCCGCGCAGCCGCGCGCGCAGCACGCGCGCCACGAGCGACGGCCGGTACACCGTCAGCGGCGACGCCATGAGGTGGTAGACGGCAGCGAGCGCCGTGTGCGCGACGGTGTCGCCGTGCGTCCCGAGCCGGGCGAGCTCGCGCGTCCAGGCGCTCGCGAGCGCCGTCACCCGCGGGACGCGCCCCTCGGACGTGGGCAGCCGCAGGTCCTCCCCCGTGGCGATCGCCCACGGCAGCGCCCCGACGCGGACCGCCCGCCGCAGGAACCCCCGGGCGCCGCGCGGCGTCGTCAGGTCGTCCCGCCGGGCCGCGTCCCGCAGCTCCAGGGCCTCGAGCGCGGCCACCGCGACGCCCTGTCCGTACACCGGGTCGAACGCGCACAGCGCGTCACCCACGACGACGAGCCCGCCGGGCCAGCCCGGCACCCGGTCGTACCGGTGGCGCACGTTCGCCGTCTGCCGGTGGACGACCACGTCGCCCTCGAGCTCGCCCGCGTCGACGAGCTCCGCGAGCGCCGGGTCGCGCAGCGCGCCGAGGAAGGCGCGCCACGCGTCGGGGTCGCGCGGCGGCCGCCGGTCCCCCGCACCGGCGGCCGTGACGAGCCACCGCCCACCCTCCACGGGCAGCGCGATGCCACCGGGCTCGTGCGGCAGCTGCGCGATGACCACGCCGGCGGGTCCGACCGCGTCGACGGGCAGCCGGAGGGTGCGCGTCGCGTACCCGATGCGCGCGTCGACCTGCTCGACCGCGGCGGCGGGGACGCCCAGCGCGTCGAGCCACACGGGCAGCCGCGACGCGCGCCCGGACGCGTCGACGACGAGGTCGGCGGGCAGCACGTCCCGCCCCTCGAGCACCACCGACCACCGCGGCCCGCCGGCGCCGTCGCGGCGGAGCCCCGTCACGCGAGCGCCGTCGACCGTCCGGACCCCGGGCAGCCCGCGGACGCGCGTCCGGACGACGTGGTCGATGAGCGGCCGCGACGCCGACAGGACCGGGAACTGCTCCGCGCGGGGCGACCAGCCGAGCTCGCCCAGCCACGCGAGCGCGCCCGTGTCGACCGGCACACCGCCGGCGGCCCGCAGGTCGTCGCCGAACCCCGGCAGCAGCTCCTCGACCGCCACCAGCGACCGGTACAGCAGCGCGTGCGGCTGGCGCCCCTGCGGCACCCCGGGGCGCGGCGTCGGGGCGTCGGCGACGACGTCCCGCTCCACCACGGTCACGGTCCGCCCCGGCGCGGCCAGCGCGGCCGCGGCCAGCAGGCCGGCCAGGCTGCCGCCGACGACGACCACGTCGCCCGGCGTCCGCCCGGCGGCCGTGCCCGTGCCCGTGCCCGTGCCCGTGCCCGTGCCCGTGCGGAGGGTCATCGCCCCATGATGACGCGCGGGGCGCGGCCGGGGAACCGGCGCGCCCGTGGACCTGCGGAGGGCAAGGGATTCGAACCCTTGAGTACGGGGTCACCGCAC
>JAPSIR010000121.1 GCA_031178625.1 Cellulomonas sp. | reverse complement strand
AGCCACGCGCCGTACAGGTCGCGCCACGCGGCGCCGTCCGCGGGGGTGGTGCCGCCGTCGCGGATCCACGTCTCCGCGTACTCGGCGGGGTCCTGCTCGTCGCGGCGGACGACCCACGCGTCGAGCCCGGCGGTGTCGAGCCACGCACCGACGCGCTCGTCCCAGCGCTCGCCGCGGCGCACCTCCCAGTTGGCGAGGAGCTGCGCGACGCCGCCGGGCGCCAGCACGTCGCCGACCCCGGTGACGAGGTCGCGCACGAGGTCGTCGCCGGCGCGTCCGCCGTCGCGGTAGTCGTACGCCGGGACGTCGGCGCGCCGCGGGGTGATGACGAACGGCGGGTTGCTGACGACGAGGTCGAAGGCCTCCCCGGCCACGGGCTCGAGCATCGACCCCTGCCGCAGCTCGACCCGGTCCGGCCCGAGGCCCGCGAGCGCGGTCGTGAACCGGGCGAACGCGAGCGCCCGCGCGGACACGTCGGTGGCGACGACGACCTCCTGGGCGTGCCGCGCCGCGTGCAGCGCCTGCACGCCGCACCCGGTGCCGAGGTCGAGCACGCGGCCGCGCGGCCCGCGGACGGTCGCCTGCGCGAGCGTGACGGACGCCCCGCCGACGCCGAGCACGTGGTCGGTGCGCAGCGCGCGACCGGTGGCGAGCTCGCCGAGGTCGGAGGCGACCCACCAGGCCGCCTCGCCGGCGCCGTCGACCGCGGCGTAGGGCCGCAGGTCGACGAGGGCACGGGCCGCGTCGTCCGCGCCGGCGCCGGCGGTGACGACGAGCCCGAGGCGCCGTGCGCCGTCGACGCCGAGCCGGGGCAGGGCCGCCGTCAGGGCGCTGCCGGGCACGGGTGCGCCGAGCACGAACGCGCGCACCAGCGTCGCGACCGGGTCGTCGCGGTGGGCGGTGGCGCGCAGCGCGGGCACGGCCTCGCCGCGGTGCAGCGCCCCGGACGCGACCGGGCCCAGCAGCGCCTCGACGCGGTCGACCGTGTACGCGGCGGCGTCGAGGTCGGTGCGCAGGGCGGCGACGAGGGCGTCGTCGACGACGGGGGTGTCAGGGCTGGTCGGCGCGTTCACGTCCGCCATCGTCGCAGGCGCGGACGCCTCAGCCGGAGGCGGGCAGCGCGAGGTCCACGACGAGCGGGCGGTGGTCGCTCGCCACGCCGACGGGGGCGTCGTCGGGCACGCGCGCCTGCCGCACGGTCAGGCGCCCGTCGACGAGGACGGCGTCGATGCGGACGCGGGGCGCGTCGGCGGGGTAGGTGGGGTGGTCGGCGCCCGCGGTCGCGGCCGCGTCCTGCAGCCCGCCCGCGGCGCCGAGCAGCGCGGACCACGACGGGCCGCCGGGCCGCTCGTTGAGGTCGCCCGCCACGAGGACGGGCGCACCGGCGTCGTGCGGCGCGGCGAGCAGCCGGGCGGACACGAGACCGACGTGCCGGGCGCGCTCGGCGGCGCGCAGCCCGAGGTGCACGACGACGACCCGCACGCCGTCGACGCGGGCGGTGGAGGCGCCGCGCCGGGTGAGGCCGGGCCGCCACGGCAGCCGCACGGCGTGCGCGTCGCGCACGGACCGGTGCGGCGCGACGAGCAGCGCGGTGGTGCGCGCTCCCCCGCCGGCGACGGCGACGCGCATGCCGGTGCGGGCGGCGAACCGGCGCAGCCGCCACCGTCCCAGCACGCGGCGCGGCGGCTCCTGCGCCGCGAGGACGTCGGGGCGGGCGGCGCGGACGACGCCGACGAGCGCGTCGACCTCCTGCCGCAGCCCGCGCAGGTTGTACGTCATGACCCGCAGCGTGCGGACGTCGTCGTCGGGCACGGGTCCTCCGTGGGTGTCGGCGGCGGGGGGTCATCGGCGCGACACCGCCCGCGCCCGAAGGGTAGACGCAGCGGCGAAGCGATTCGCACGTTTCGCGGCACCTGTCCGTGACGGAGTTTCTTCGGTAGCTTGACGAAGTCTGCCCGGCCGTGACGGAGCGGCCGCGATCCCCGGGAGGTCCGATGCCGGTCCCAGCTCGCCGCACGCGCGTCCGCCGGCTCGCCGCCGCCACGTGCGCCGCCGCCCTCACCGCGGCGCTCGTCGCCGTCCCGGCCGCCGCGACGCCGGTCCCCGCAGCGCCGGGACCGGTCGCGGCCGCCGCCGCGCCCGTCACCGTCGCGGTCGTCGACCCCGACGCCACCGCCGCCACCCGCTCGCTGTTCACGTACCTCGACGACGTCCGCGGCGAGGAGGTCCTCGTCGGCCACCAGCACACGACGTCGTTCGGCCTGACGCTCGAGGACCCGGACGGCACCACGTCGGACCTGGCGACCACCTACGGCGACTTCCCCGCGGTCTTCGGCTGGGACACGTTGATCATCGCGGGCGACGAGCGCCCCGGCCGCGCCGACGCCACGCGCGCGCAGAACATCGCGGCGTTCGCCGACCACATCGAGAAGGCGCACGCCATCGGCGGCGTCAACACGATCAGCGCCCACATCGAGAACTTCGTGACGGGCGGCTCGTTCTACGACACGTCCGGCGACGCCCTGCGCGCGGTGCTGCCCGGCGGCTCGCACCACGACGACCTCAACGCGTACCTCGACGACATCGCGACGCTGGCCGGCGAGGTCCGCGACGCGGACGGCGAGCTCATCCCGATCATCTTCCGGCCGTGGCACGAGAACGCGGGCTCGTGGTTCTGGTGGGGCGCCGCGTTCGGGTCGCCCGGCGAGTACAAGGAGCTCTACCGCTACACCGTCGAGTACCTGCGCGACGTCCGGGGCGTCGAGAACTTCCTCTACGCGTGGGGGCCCGGCGGCGGGTTCGGCGGCGACGAGGACGTGTACATGCGCACGTACCCGGGGGACGCGTTCGTCGACGTGCTCGGCTACGACACGTACGACGCCACCGGGTCGCAGGCGTTCCTCGACGGGCTCGTCGCGGACCTCGGGATGATCGCCCGCATCGCGGACGAGCGCGGCAAGATCTCGGCGTTCACGGAGTTCGGCGTCACCAACGGCGTGGGCACCAACGGCTCGAACCCCGAGCAGTGGTTCACGAAGGTGCTCGCGGCCATCGCCGGCGACCCGGACGCGCGCCGCAACGCGTACATGCAGACGTGGGCCAACTTCGACGCGGGCCAGCACTACGTGCCGGTCGGCGACGACCCGCTCGTGCCGGACTTCCAGGCGTTCGTCGACGACCCGTTCACGGCCATGTCCGGCGACCTCGACCCGGACGACGTCTTCGGCCGCGACGTCGCCGCCCGGCCGCACGCGCCGCTCGCGCACGTCGTCAGCCCCGCCGACGGCGCCCGCGTCGCGACGAGCCCGACGACCCTGCGGGTCGCCGTCGACCACGTCGAGGCGGACGCGGTCTCCGTGACGATCGCCCGCGGCGACGGGTCGGACGAGGAGCAGGTCGTCGACCTGACCCACGACGGCGGCCTGTGGTGGACCGCGCCCCTCGAGATCCCGGCGGACCAGCTCGACAACAGCACGCGCACCCTGACCGCACGCGTGACGGTCGACGGCGAGGTGCTGCTCACGGAGACGTCGCAGGTCGTGCTCGGCCCGCGTCCGACGTTCGCGCCCGGGGTCGTCGACGACTTCGAGGGGTACGGCGACGACACCGCGCTGCGGGCCGAGTACGTCCAGTACGGCGGGAACACGATCACGCTCGAGACGGACGCCGTCGGTGAGGGCACCCAGGCGCTGCGCCTCGACTACGACTTCGCGACGCAGACGTACACCGGTATCGGGAAGCAGATCGACGGCGACTGGTCGGACTTCAACGAGCTCACGCTGTGGGTCGACCCCGACGCGTCGAGCAACCGGATGGTGCTGCAGCTCAAGGCCGGCGGCGTCTCCTACGAGGCGTACCCGTCGCTGGCCGGCGACGAGCCGCAGCAGGTGACGATCCCGTTCGTGGACTGGCGGCCCGCGCCGTGGGACACGGCGAACGCCGACCGCCGCATCACGGACGACGACCTGCGCACCATCGAGCAGTTCAACGTCTACGTCAACGCGGCCGAGGGCGGCGCGACGTCCGGCTCGGTCGTCGTCGACGCGATCGCCGCGCTGCCCGGCACCGAGCCGCCGCCGCCGTTCGCCGACGTGCCGAAGGGCCACCCGTACGAGGCCGACGTGCTGTGGCTGCACGCGCAGGGCCTGGACGACGGGTACGCCGACGGCACGTTCCGGCCCGAGGGTGTGGTGCTCCGCGCGGACGCCGCCGACCTCCTGCACGCCTACGCGGACGAGGGGGCGCAGCCGATCGTGCGGCACCCCACCTTCTGGGACGTACCCCGCCGGCACCGCTCGTTCGCGGCCGTCGAGTGGCTCGCGGCCCAGCAGGTCGCCGACAGCCGCCCGCTGCCGCTGTTCCTGCCGTGGCTGCCGCTGGACCGCACGACCGCCGCCGTGTGGCTGTACCGCCTCGCGGGCGAGCCGGAGGCGACGGGCGACCTGCCGTTCACCGACGTCCCGCGCGGCGCACGCGCGGCCGTGCTCTGGGCGACGCAGACCGGCGTCGTGGAGCCCGAGTCGGCCACGCGCTTCGGCCTGCTGCGTCCCGTGCTGCGCCAGGAGATGGCCCGGTACCTGCACCGGTTCGACGCGCTGCCCGAGCCGCTCGAGCCCACCGTGCTGTTCGACTTCGCCGACGGCGCGCAGGGGTGGACGGCCATGAGCGGCACCGCGACGGCGGCCGACGGGGCGCTCGCCGTGACCGCCGGTGCGGACGGCACGTGGGTGGGCGTCAGCGGGGCGTTCGACCTGACGGGACGCACACGGCTCGTCGTCGACGCGACCGCCACCACGGGGCTCGACACCAAGCTCGCGCTGCAGGTGGGGCCGTCGTGGCAGTGGTGCGAGACGGCGCAGGCGGGCTGGGTCGGCGGTCCGCAGCAGGACGTCGTCGTCGACCTCACCACGCTGTCGGCGGAGTGCGCCGCAGGTCTCGCCGACGTCCGCGGCATGCACCTCTACCTCAACGCCGGCGAGCACGTCGTCGACGACGTCGAGGTGCGCTGACGTCCGTGGTGGGACCGCGCCCCGGCGGCCGTCCGGCCACCGGGGCGCGGCGGTCCGTGTCGCCCGGTACGCGTAGGTTGGGTCGCACACCACCCATCGCCGTCGCGCGGCCCCGCGGCCGTGCGGCGCACCCTGCTCGAGGAGAACCTGTGCGACGACCGCTCGCGCTGGCCGCCACGGCCGCGACCGCCCTGCTGCTCGCCACCGCCTGCTCCGGCGGCGGCGACGAGCAGGCCCCCACGTCCTCGGGCACGCCCGACACCTCGTCCGCCGCTGCCGAGCCGACCGCCGATGCCGGCGCAGCCGCCGGCGACCTCGCCGAGTGCGTCCTCGGCACGTGGGACGTCGACACCGCCGCGATGCAGGAGTCGATGGACGCGCTGCTCGCCACGGGCGGTGCCGAGCTCGACGCCATGCAGACCACCATCACCGGCGAGGGCACGTACGAGTTCGCCGAGGGCGGCGCGTTCACCGGCACCGCCGACATGGCGTCCGGCGTGACCATGTCGGCCGAGGGCATGGAGATCGCCACGCAGTCGACGTCGACGGGGACGATGACCGGCACGTGGGCGGTCGAGGGCGACCAGCTGACGCTCGCCGACATCGACACGAGCGGCATGACGGTGACGACCACCGGCACGATGAACGGCGAGGCGATCGACATCCCCGAGGGCTCGGCGGAGGCGGCGATGGACGCGGCGCCGCCGACGGCGTCGACCGCGACCTGCACCGCCGACACGCTCACGCTGACGACCACCAGCGCCGTGGACGAGAGCAGCGAGCCGCTCAGCCTGAGCTACACGCTGCGCCGCTGACCCTCGCCCGCACGACCCCACGCACGACGCGGCCGGCCGGGCACCACGCCCGGCCGGCCGCGTCGTCGGAGCAGCCGTGCGTGGGCCTCAGCCGACGCGCTGACCGTCGCCGACGAGGTGCGTCTCGTGCTCGAGCCGGCCCTCGCGGTCGACGCGCGCCGCCCGGAGCCGGGAGGCGACGACCGCGCCGAACGCGATGAGCGTGGCGGCCACGGCGATGCCCAGGCGCACGGTGTGGTTCGCGTCGTCGCCCACGGAGACCAGCACGATCGCCGGTGCGATGAGCACCGACACGAGGTTCATGACCTTGAGCAGCGGGTTGATCGCCGGTCCCGCCGTGTCCTTGAACGGGTCGCCGACGGTGTCGCCGATGACGGCTGCGGCGTGCGCGGGCGAGCCCTTGCCGCCGTAGTTGCCGTCCTCCACGATCTTCTTCGCGTTGTCCCACGCGCCGCCGGAGTTGGCGAGGAACACCGCCATGAGCACGCCGGTGCCGATGGCCCCGGCGAGGAAGCCGGCGAGCGGGCCGACGCCGAGGCCGAAGCCGACGGCGATCGGGGAGAACGCCGCGAGCAGGCCGGGCGTCGCCAGCTCGCGCAGCGAGTCGCGCGTGCAGATGTCGACCACGCGCCCGTACTCGGGGCGGACCTCGCCGGTCATGATGCCGGGGTGCTCGCGGAACTGGCGGCGCACCTCGAACACGATCGCGCCGGCGGCGCGCGTCACGGCGTCGACGGCGAGGCCGGAGAACAGGAACACGACCGCGCCGCCGAGGATCACGCCGACGAGCGTGACCGGGCTGATGATGTCGTACGACATCATCGCCGCGACGAGGTCGTCGCCGACGTCGCCCGTGACGTCCCGCAGCGCGGTCGCCACCGCGTCGGCGTACGAGCCGAACAGCGCGGTGGCGGCGAGCACGGCGGTGGCGATCGCGATGCCCTTGGTGACGGCCTTCGTGGTGTTGCCGACGGCGTCGAGGTCGGTGAGGATCTGCGCGCCCTCGGGCGTGACGTCGCCGGACATCTCCGCGATGCCCTGCGCGTTGTCGCTGACGGGCCCGAACGTGTCCATCGCGACGATGACGCCGACGGTGGTGAGCAGGCCGCAGCCGGCGAGCGCGATGAGGAACAGCGCGAGCGGGACGGACCCGCCGGCGAGCAGGAACACGCCGCAGATCGCGGCCGCGATGATGCCGGCCGTGTAGACCGCCGACTCGAAGCCCACGCCGATGCCGGACAGCACGACGGTCGCCGCACCCGTGAGGGTGGTGCGCGCGACGTGCAGCGTCGGCTTGCTCGTCGTCCCCGTGAAGTAGCCGGTGACCCACAGGATGACGCCGGCGAGGACGACGCCGATGAGCACGGCGGCCGACGCGACGACGCGCGGGTCGCCGACGTGCGTCTCGAGCCCGGCGGTGCCGCCGGTCAGCGCGGCGAACGACGACGGCAGGTAGAGGAACGCGGCGACCGCGGCGAGGACGACGCCCACGAGGGCCGACACGTAGAACCCGCGGTTGATCGCGGTGAGCCCGCTCTCGTCGCCCCGCACGCGCGTGATCGCGACGCCGAGGCCGGCGACGAGCGCCCCGACGGCCGTCACGATCAGCGGGAAGACCATGCCCTCCTCGCCGAACGCGGCGCGGCCGAGGATGAGCGCGGCGACGAGCGTCACGGCGTAGGACTCGAAGAGGTCCGCGGCCATGCCGGCGCAGTCGCCGACGTTGTCGCCCACGTTGTCCGCGATGGTCGCGGCGTTGCGCGGGTCGTCCTCCGGGATGTTCTGCTCGACCTTGCCGACCAGGTCGGCGCCGACGTCCGCGGCCTTGGTGAAGATGCCGCCGCCGACGCGCATGAACATCGCGAGCAGCGCAGCGCCGAAGCCGAAGCCCTCGAGGACCGCGGGCGCCTCCTGGCCGTAGACGAGCACGACCGCGGCGGCGCCGAGCAGACCCAGGCCGACGACGGCCATGCCGACGACGCCGCCCGTGCGGAACGCGATCCGCGCCCCCTCGGCGCGGCCGCCGGGCAGCGACGCCGCCGCGGCCACCCGCAGGTTGGCGCGCGTGGCGAGCCACATGCCGAGGAACCCGATGGCGGCGGAGAAGCCCGCCCCGACGAGGAAGAACAGCGACCGGCCGAGCTTGACGCCCCCGTCGCCGGGCAGCAGGAACAGCAGGGCGCAGACGACCGCCGCGAACAGCGCGAGCGTGCGGAACTGCCGGCGCAGGTACGCCGACGCGCCCTCCTGCACCGCCAGGGCGATCTGCTGCATGGACACCGTGCCCTCGCCCGCGGCGAGGACCTGACGACGGAGCACCGCCGCGACGACCAGGGCGGCCACCGCGACCACCGCGATGGCGGCGACGATCGTGATGCTCGTGGCACCGAGCTGCATGCATCCTCCTCGACACACACGGCGCGGACCCCCTGTGCGCGCCAGGTCCGACCGGCCCCGTTGCCGGCGGACCGGGCGAGTCTAGCCAGACCGTGTGACGTGGGTCGCACGAGGACATGACACCCGTTCCGGGCATCAGCCGGCGAGCGCCCCCTCGAGGGTGCCGTGGATGGCGAAGACCTGGTGCAGCCCGGTGATGGTGAAGATCTTCATCAGCTGGTCGGAGTCGATGACGAGCGCCATGCGTCCGCCCGCCGTCCGGACCCGCTTGAGGGTGCCGACGAGCAGCCCGAGGCCTGTCGAGTCCATGAACGACACGGCCGTGAGGTCCACGACGAGGTCGGTCCCGCCCTCCGCGACGGTCCGCGCCAGCTGCTCCCGCAGCCGGTCGGCGCTGGCCACGTCCACCTCGCCGGCCACCCGCACCACGGTGCGCGTGCCGACGACCTCCTGCTCCACCTGAACGTCCACGGACGCCCTTCCCGTCGGGGCTGGTCTCACGGCATTCAAGCACCCGCTCCCACGCCCGCCACAGCAGGTGCCGTCCGCGTCCCGCGTTCACCCGGTCGGCGGACCACCCCAACCTTTCCGGCCCGTCACCCGTCTGGGAGTCTGAGCGGGGCCGTGGGGTCCCGTCCGGAGAGGCGGAGGTTGCCCGTGACGAGCTGGGAGGACGCGCTCGACGAGCTCGTCCGCACACGCGGACGCGCGCTGGTCGGGTACGCGTACCTGCTGACCGGCGACCTCCGGGAGGCCGAGGACCTCGTGCAGGACGCGATCGTCCGGTCGTTCACGCGCGGCCGCGCCACGCGGGAGGTGGCGTCCGCGGAGGCGTACGTGCGGCGCGCGGTGCTGACGACCTACGTCGACGGGTTCCGCCGCCGGCGGCACTGGGCCACGATCCGGCACCTGACGGCCGTGCCGGCCGTCACCCCGGCGGACGGGCCGCACGC
>JAPSIR010000120.1 GCA_031178625.1 Cellulomonas sp. | reverse complement strand
ATCGCCCTCGGGCCGCTCGACGGGCGCTACCGCCCGGCCGTGGCGCCGCTGGTGGACCACCTGTCGGAGGCGGCGCTCAACCGGGCGCGCATCGAGGTCGAGGTCGAGTGGGTCATCCACCTCACCGACCACGGCGTGGTGCCGGGTGCGCCGGAGCTCGCGGTCGACGAGCAGGAGTACCTGCGAGACGTCGTCGCGACGTTCGGTGCGGCCGAGATCGCCGAGCTGGCCGAGATCGAGCGCACGACCGTGCACGACGTGAAGGCCGTCGAGTACTTCCTCAAGCGCCGGATCGCCGCCGCGCCCGAGGCGCTGCGGCCCGACACCGTCCTGCCGCAGGTCAACGAGCTCGTGCACTTCGCGCTCACCAGCGAGGACGTCAACAACCTCTCCTACGCGCTGATGGTGCGCGGCGCCGTGCGCGAGGTGTGGTTCCCCGCGGCCGTCGCGCTCGTCGACGAGGTCGCGGCCATGGCCACCCAGCACGCCGGCCACGCGATGCTCGCCCTCACGCACGGCCAGCCGGCGACCCCGACGACGCTCGGCAAGGAGCTCGCGGTCCTGGCCCACCGGCTGCGCCGCCAGCTGCGCCGCATCGAGGGCGACGAGTTCCTCGGCAAGCTCAACGGCGCGACCGGCACGTACGGCGCGCACCTCGCGGCCGTGCCGGACGCCGACTGGCAGATGGTGTCGCGCACGTTCGTCGAGCACCTCGGCCTCACGTGGAACCCGCTGACCACCCAGATCGAGTCGCACGACTGGCAGGCCGAGCTCTACGCCGACGTCGCGCGCTTCAACCGCGTGCTGCACAACCTCGCCACCGACGTGTGGACGTACATCAGCCGGGGCGTCTTCACGCAGATCCCCGTGGCGGGCGCCACCGGCAGCTCGACGATGCCGCACAAGGTCAACCCGATCCGCTTCGAGAACGCCGAGGCCAACCTCGAACTCTCGTCGGCGCTGCTCGACACGCTCGCGTCGACGCTGGTGACGAGTCGCCTGCAGCGCGACCTCACCGACTCCACGACCCAGCGCAACATCGGCCCCGCGTTCGGGCACTCGCTGCTCGCGATCGACAACGTGCGCCGCGGCCTGCGCGCGCTCGCCGTCGACGAGGCGCTGCTGGCGCGCGAGCTCGACGAGAACTGGGAGGTCCTCGGCGAGGCGGTGCAGTCGGCCATGCGCGCGGCGTCCGTCGCGGGCGTCGAGGGCATGGAGAACCCGTACGAGCGGCTCAAGGAGCTGACGCGCGGCCGGCGCCTGACGGCGGACGACATGCGGACGTTCGTCGCAGGGCTCGGGCTGCCCGCCGACGTCGCCGAGCGCCTCGCCGCGCTCACCCCAGGCACGTACACCGGTCTGGCGACACAGCTGGTCGCCCACCTGGACCAGTAGTCCGTCCGGACTGTCACCGTAGGCCCGTTTCGTCCCCCGTTCGCCTCACCCGGACGGCGTAAACGGCTCCTCGTCGGTGGGAGCGGTACCGATCGGACCGGTCCAAACCTGGACATGTGCCCTGTTGCGGGTCAGAATCGTCGCGTCCGTCGGAATCCTCCCCTTCATCCGATCCGGCAAGGAAGCCCGCCCGTGACTCTGATGCAGAAGGCGATCACGCCCGCGCTGACCCAGGCGCACCTCACGCAGGGCCACGACCGCATCGCCGGCTACGTGGTCCGCGCCGAGGACGTCGCGTTCGCCACCACCCCCGCGCAGCTGTTCGAGGTGCACGGCCTGGGCTACCCCGGCTCGCCGTTCAGCCCCTACGACCGGTACATCGACATCCTGCGGTTCGAGTCGTCGCCGCAGCTGCAGTACCGCGACGTCCCCGGCTACATCGTCCCGCTGTGGTGGCTCCGCCACTCGCGCATCCCCCCGGGCGCGGAGCTCATCCGCGTGCACGACGACGGCTCGTCGACGCTGCTCGCGCGCTACGGCGACGTCGGCACCGGGTGGACGGTCACGCAGCTCGGCGCCCCGCGCGCAGCGCTCGCGTCGCTGTCCCGCTGCGTCGGCCCCGTCGCCAAGTGGCACGGCGCGTACCTCGAGGCGGACGTCGTCGACGGCGGGCACACGGTCGTGCTCGCGCTGGCGAACCCACCGCTCGCCGAGACGGGCTTCCACCAGTCGCCGTCGGGGCGGTGGTACCGGCGCGTGGCCCGCGAGGACGTCACCGAGCTGTTCGAGCTCGACCTGACGGCCCGCTGGAACGGCCTCTCGGTGCGCGTCGTCGACCAGTGGCAGGACGCGCAGCGGTACGTCGTCGCGCGGATCTCACACCTGGGCGACGACATCGAGCGCGCCGAGCGCCTGCACCTGGAGCGTGTCGAGGCGGGCGTCTACGAGGCGATCGTCTACGCCGCGGAGCTCACCGACATCCAGACCAACCAGGTCGTCCCGCACACGTGGGCGCCCGGCCCGGCCGCGCAGCAGCGGCACTGGGCGCACTCCTGACCAGCGGACCTCCCGACGACACGTCGATCTGGACGAATGTGTGGAAACTCTCCCATCCCACGCTCTGATCCCCTAGGATCGACGAGCACCGGTACGGACAGCGCTTCACCAGCGCCCGTACCGACGTCAGGCCCTCACGGGCGCTGACCCCGGAACCGCACCGGGCCTGGTCCTCCCCCCCGACCAGGCCCGGTGCGCTTTTTCGTGCCGGCCCGTCGGCCACGCCGACCGCGGTGACCCCGGGCCGCCTGCCTGACGCACGGACCAGCCCATCCGCAGGCCCCCGGCACGCGACCCGGCCGCCGTGCAGCACCACGGCGACCGACAGCTGCACAACCGCCGGTTCGATCACCGACCGGCACACCACCCGGCCCTCGTGCAGCACCACGGCGGCGGATCGCTGTGCGCTGGCCGGTTCGGCGGCGCGGCGGAGAGGGTCGCGGCAGCGGGGGTGGCCGCCGTGGGGCGGTGCGGCCGTGGCCGGTCCGTCGCCCGCGTCAGGCGCGGGTGGTGACCGGGGTGACGTCCGGGACGTCGACGGCGGCGAGCTCGGCGAGGGCGGCGGCGTACGCCGCGGCGTCCCCGGCGCGGGCCGCGGCGCGGGCGGCGACGGTCGGGCCGTGCAGCTGCGCGCGCACCTTGCGGCGCAGGGACCGGGCGCGGCGCTCGTCGCGCCCGTCCTCGGGGACGGCGTCGAGGGCGACCTCGAGCGCGCCCAGGACGCGGGTGCGCTCCGCGACGACCGCGGGGTCCCAGTCGCGGACGCGGCGGTCGGCCTCGAACTCCTCGGCGGCACGCTCGACGAGCTCGCGGGCCTGGCCCAGCGCTGCGTGCTCCGCAGGGGCGTGCTCGGCGACGGACTGCAGGGACACGAGCGCGACCCCGGGCAGCGACCGGACGTCGGGGTCGACGTCGTGCCGCAGGGCCAGGTCGACGACGGTCAGCGGGCGGGCCTCGCCGCGGCGCGCGGCCGCGAGGGCGTCGACGCCGAGCACCGCACCCGCGGCACCGCTGCACGCGACGACGAGGTCGACGTCGCGCAGCTCGGCGAGCAGGTCCGCGCCGGCGGGCAGCGCGCGCACGCCGCGGGCGGCGGCGAACGGCCCCGCACGGCCGCTCGGCGAGTACACCCGCACGTCGCGCACGCCGCGCGCCTTGAGGGCGGCCAGGCTCGCGCCGGCGTAGGAGCCGGTGCCGACGAGCACGCACCGCACGGCGGACCAGTCGGCGGAGCCGTCGACGCCCGGCAGGGTGTGCTCGGCGAGGTCGAGCGCGACGCCGACGACCGACCGGCCGGTGGCGCCGAGCCCCGTGGCCGTCTCGACGGTGCGGGAGGCGCGCGACGCCGCCTGGAACAGGGCCTCGAGGGTCGACGTCGTCGTGCCGTCCTGCCGCGCGCTCGTGAGGGCGCGGCGGACCTGCCCGGCGATCTCCCGCTCGCCGACGACCATCGACTCGAGCCCGGACGCCACGGCGAAGAGGTGCTCGCTCGCGTCGGTGCCGGTCAGGGGGCGCAGGTGCTCGGCGACCTGCTCGGGCGCGTAGCCGGAGCGGGCGGCGACGGCGTCGGCGACGGCGCGCCGGGCGCTGGGGGTGTGGGCGACGTCGTCGACGTCCAGGTACAGCTCGAACCGGTTGCACGTCGCGAGGACGACGGCACCGGTGACGGCGGGGGTCGCGGCCACGAGGTCCTTGCCGACCACGTGGACGTCGGACTGCAAACGCTCCAGGACGGTCAGGTCGAGGTCGTGGTGGCTCGCGACGAGGGACAGCAGCACCACGTGCTCGATTCAATCATCCCGGGAAATGTCCGGCACAATCGGTGGCGTGAGTCTTTCAGCACACCATCCGCTCGTCGACGGGCGCACCACCGATTCGCCGCTGGTGACGGCGTATTCCGGTCGCCGCCCCGAACGGCTGCCGGTGTGGTTCATGCGTCAGGCCGGCCGTTCGCTGCCGGAGTACCGCGAGGTGCGCGCCGGCATCCCGATGCTCGACTCGTGCCTCGACCCGGACCTCGCGGCCGAGATCACGCTGCAGCCGGTGCGCCGGCACGGGGTGGACGCGGCCGTCTTCTTCTCGGACATCGTGGTGCCGCTCAAGCTGGTCGGCGTGGACGTCGAGATCCGGTCCGGCGTGGGTCCGGTCATGGGCGAGCCGGTCCGGACGGCGGACGACGTGGCCCGCCTGCGCGACCTCGGCCCGCTGACGCCCGAGCGCCTGGCGCCCGTCACGGCCGGTGTCGAGCGGACGGTCGCCGCGCTCGGCACGACGCCGCTGGTGGGCTTCGCCGGGGCGCCGTTCACGCTGGCCGCGTACCTCGTCGAGGGCGGCCCGTCCCGCGACCACCTCGCCGCGCGTCGCCTCATGCACGCCGACCCGGCCACGTGGACGGCCCTCATGGACTGGACGGCGGAGGTCACGGGCGCGTTCCTGGAGGCGCAGGTGCGCGCCGGGGCGAGCGCCGGGCAGCTGTTCGACTCGTGGGCGGGCGCGCTGTCGCTGGCCGACTACCAGGCGCGCTGCGCACCGGCGTCGGCGCAGGTCCTCGCGCTGGTGCGGTCGCTGGGCGTGCCCGCCGTGCACTTCGGCGTCGCGACGGGCGAGCTGCTGGTCGCGATGCGCGACGCGGGCGCCGACGTCATGGGCGTCGACTACCGCGTCCCGCTGGACGAGGCGTCGCGGCGGCTCGGCGGCACGACGCCGCTGCAGGGCAACGTCGACCCTGCGCTGCTCGGTGCGCCGTGGGACGTGCTGGCTGCGCACGTGCGGGACGTCGTCGAGCGCGGCCGCTCCGCGCCGGGCCACGTCGTCAACCTCGGGCACGGCGTGCCGCCGGAGACCGACCCGGCCGTCCTGACGCGCGTCGTCGAGCTGGTCCACTCGCTGTGACCGGCGGCGCGGCCTGGGACGTCGTCGTCGTCGGCGCCGGCGTCGCGGGCCTCGTCGCGGCCCGTGACCTGGTCCGGGCCGGGCGTCGCGTCGTGCTCGTCGACGGCCGCGACACCCCGGGCGGCGCGGTGCGCGGGCACGACGTCGCCGGTCTGCGGCTCGACGCAGGTGCGGAGTCGTTCGCGACGCGCGGCGGCGCCGTGGCGGCGCTGCTGGCCGAGCTGGGCCTGGCCGACGACGTCGTGACCCCCGAGCCGCTGGGTGCCTGGGTGCACCTGACCAGCGGCAACGGCCCCCTGCCCCGGACGGGGCTGCTCGGCGTGCCGGCGCACCCGCTGGCGGCAGACGTGCGCCGCACCCTGGGCACGCCCGGCGCGCTGCGCGCCGCCCTGGACCTCGTGCTGCCGGCGCGGGTGGGCGCGCGCGCGACGACGTTCGGGGCGCTCGTGCGGGCGCGGATGGGCGACGCGGTGGCCGACCGGCTCGTCCACCCGGTGGTCGGGGGCGTGCACGCGGCCGACCCGGACGACCTCGCGACCGACACGGTCGCCCCGGGGCTCGCCGCCGCCCGCGCGGGCGCCGGCGGCTCGCTCGCCCGCGGCGTGCGGGCGCTGCGCGCGTCGGCCCCGGCGGGCAGCGCGGTGCAGGGGCTGCGCGGCGGGATCCACCGGCTCGTCGACGCGCTGGTCGCCGACGTCACCGGGCACGGCGGGGTCGTCCTCACCCGGACGCGCGCGACGTCCCTGGTCAGGGACGGGGTGTTCGTCGTGCGGACGGAGCCGGCCGGGGCGGCGTCGGGCGCGGTGCCGCCGACGACGGCGGCCGGTGAGCTGCGCGCGCCGCGCGTCCTGCTCGCGACGCCCCAGGCGCCGGCCCTGCTCGCGGGCCTCGGCGCCACGGACCTGACCTCGGTCGCCACGGACGACGGGGTGCCGGTCACGCTCGTCACGCTCGTGCTCGACGCACCCGTGCTCGACGCCGCGCCGCGGGGCACGGGCGTGCTCGTCGGCCCGGGCGTCACGGACGTCACGGCGAAGGCGCTGACCCACGCGACGGCGAAGTGGGGCTGGCTGGGACGGACGGCACCCACGGGCCGGCACGTGGTGCGGCTGTCGTTCGGGCGTGCGCCGGCGTCGGGCGCCGGGGGGGCGGACGGGGTGCCGCCGGCGGACGCGCTCCTGGACGTCGCGCTCGCCGACGCGGCCACCCTGCTGGGCGTGCCGCTGCCCGCCGACGCGCTGGCCGGGCACGCGGTCGTCCGCTGGACGCAGTCGCTCCCCCGCCCGAGCGCGGCGCACCGCGCGGCGGTGGCGTCCGTGCGCGCGGCGGTGGCGGAGCTGCCGGGCGTGGCCGTGTGCGGCGCGTGGGCGGCCGGGACGGGGCTCGCGTCGGTCGTGCCGGACGCGCGCGCGGCCGCGGCGACGCTGCTCGACGCGACGCCGGACGTGCCGGACGCTCCGGACACCCCCGTGCAGAATTGATCCGAGGAAAGGCGAGCCTTACCATTTTCGGCACCCGGTGTGACGTCGACCTGACGCATTGTCAGAATGACGTGGCGGCAGGTGTGACGGGGACCTGACGAATTGTCATCACGACCCCGGGAAATTGTGAGAACGCGCACGGCCGACGCCCTCGGCTTCGACATCACCGCCCCCCGGGTCGAGACTGGAGGCATGCCCCAGCACGTCCGTGTCGGTACCCGTGCGAGCGTGCTCGCCCTCACCCAGACCGGCCACGTCGCCGACGCGCTCGCCGCGCTGGCCGACCTCACCGTCGAGACCGTGCGCGTGCGCACCGAGGGCGACCGGGTCTCCGCGCCGCTGGCGACGCTGGGCGGCACCGGCGTCTTCGTCACCGCGCTGCGGGACGCGCTGCTCGAGCACCGCTGCGACGTCGCCGTGCACTCCCTCAAGGACCTGCCGACCGGCGAGGCCGACGGCCTGACCGTCGCCGCGACGCCCGTCCGGCAGGATCCCCGCGACGCCCTGTGCGCGCGGGACGGCCTCACGCTCGCCGAGCTTCCGGCCGGCGCGCGCGTCGGCACCGGGTCGCCGCGCCGCGCCGCCCAGCTGCGGGCGCAGCGGCCCGACCTCGAGGTCGTCGACATCCGCGGCAACGTCGACACCCGGCTGCGGCGCGTGCGCGGTGCGGTCCCCGTCGAGGGCGCCGCCCCCGCGCCGACCGCCACGGCCGTCGTGCCCGGCGCCGGGTCGCCCGTGGGCGACCTCGACGCGGTCGTCCTCGCCGCGGCCGGGCTCGCCCGGCTCGGGCGGCTCGACGCCGCGACCGAGCTCTTCGCGCCCGACGTGCTGCTGCCCGCACCCGGCCAGGGCGCCCTCGCCGTCGAGGTCCGCTCGGCCGACGCGACCGGCGACACCCCGCTCGCCCGGGCCCTGCGCGCGCTCGACGACGCCCCGACGCGGCGGGCCGTGGTCGCGGAGCGCGCGGTGCTCGCCCGGCTCGAGGCCGGCTGCGCGGCGCCGATCGGGGCGTGGGCCGAGCTCGCCGGCGACGGCGTGCTCACGCTCGACGCCACGGTCGTCGCGGTGGACGGCACGCGGTCCCTGCGCCGGCGCACCAGCGGGCCGGTGCGCGACGACGACGACGCCCGCGCGCTCGGCCGCGCGCTGGCGGAGGACCTGCTCGGCGCGGGCGCCGGCGACGTGGCGCCCCTGGGCGTCACCTCGTGACGACGGTCCCGCCGGACGGCGGCACGGGCACCGGGACGGGCGCCGGCCCGCTCGCCGGCCTCCGCGTCCTCGTCCCCCGCCCGCCCCTCGACGCGCCCGGCGACACCGCCCCGAGCCCCGCGGCGATCGCGCTGCGCGCCGTGGGTGCCGAGCCGGTCGTCGTCCCCCTCGTCCGGACCGCCCCCGTCGACGACACGACCGTCCTCGACGACGCCCTGCTCGCGCTCGGCGCCGGCTGGTACGGGTGGCTCGCGGTGACGAGCCAGGCGGCGGTCGCCGTGCTCGCGGACCGCGCCGCGGCGACCGACGACGGGCTCGCCGACGTCGTCGCGCGCGGCGGTGCGCGCGTGGCGGCGGTCGGGCCCGGCACGCGCCGCGCGCTCGAGGCGGTCGGCGTGCGGGTCGACGTCGTCCCGCCCGTGCGGTCCACGGCCGTCGACCTGGTGGCGGCGTGGCCGGCCCTGCCCGCCGGCGCGAGGGACCCCGACGGACGTGCCGCCGCGGGCCGCGTCCTGTTCCCCCGCGGCGACCTCGCCGCACCCACGCTCGCCGACGGCCTCAGCGCCGCCGGCTGGTCCGTCGACGACCCGGTCGTCTACCGCACCGTCCCGGCCGGCCCGCCGGAGCCCGCCGTCGCGCGCGCGTGGGCGGCCGGCGACGTCGACGCCGTCCTGCTGACGTCCGCGAGCACCGTCCGCGCGCTCGTCGACCACCTCGGCCCGCCGCCCGCCGGCACCCGCGTCGCCGTGATCGGCCCGAGCACCGAGGCCGAGGCCGTGCGCCTCGGCCTGCGGGTCGACGCCGTCGCCGCCGAGCAGACCCTGTTCGGGCTCGTCGCCGCCCTCGCCGGCGTCGTCGGCCCGTCCGCCCCCGGACCCACCCCCTCCCCGACCCACCCGGAGGACACGCCGTGACCGATCCCGTCACCCCCGGCCCCGCCGCGCCCGGCCCCGCCACAGCGGACCCCACGGCCGCCGGCGGGTACACCGCCGGGCGCCACCGCCCGCGGCGCCTCCGCCGCACCACCGCGATGCGCCGCCTCGTCGCGCAGACCCGGCTGCACCCGGCCGACCTGGTGCTGCCCGCGTTCGTCCGCGAGGGGCTGACCGAGCCGCGCGAGATCACGTCCATGCCGGGTGTGC
>JAPSIR010000119.1:1425-9197 GCA_031178625.1 Cellulomonas sp. | reverse complement strand
CCGCCCTCCGGCAGGCCCTGGTAGTCGAACAGCATCTGCGTGACGACGCGCTCGGACGTCCCGTCGCCGTCGTCGTCGAACCGGTCGATGCGCGTGTACGCGTCGTGGTAGTGCCCGGACATCACCATGCGGACGTTCGGGTTGGTCGCGACGACCTCGTCCTGGATGCGCTGCGGCACCGGGCCGAGCCCGCCGGTCGTGAGCAGGTACTCGTGCAGGTTGACGATCGCGACGCGGTTCGGGAACTTCGCGAGCGTCTCGTTCATCCACGCGATCTCCGCGTCGCCCGGGCCCCAGCCCATCGAGACGACGACGAAGTCGATGCCGC
Source organism: Cellulomonas sp. (assembly GCA_031178625.1). GTDB lineage: Bacteria > Actinomycetota > Actinomycetes > Actinomycetales > Cellulomonadaceae > Cellulomonas. Next base: position 8,869 of record JAPSIR010000119.1, on the reverse strand, counting down.
CGGCCGTGAACAGGTCGTAGTGGCCGCGGTTGTCCTGGTACGAGCCGCCGTACCAGGGGTTGCCGGCGAAGCGGGCCTCACCGAAGAACTGCGAGTACGCGGTGTAGTCCCAGTCGAAGATGCCGACGTCGTGGTTGCCCGCGAGGACGCCGTACGGCAGCCCGGCCTCGTCGAGCATCCGGTACGCGGCGTCCGCGTTGGCCCACTGGTACGGCTGGTCCCAGTTGTCGACGATGTCGCCGGTGTGGAAGAGGTACTGCAGGTTCAGCTCGTCGCGGCGGTCCAGCAGGTACTGGTGGATCGCGAGCTGGTGGTCGTAGAACGCCTCGTTGTAGTACTGCGTGTCCGACTCCCACGCGAGCGTGAAGTCGTAGTCGGACCGCGGTGTGTCCTGCGGGTGGGCCGGGGTGACCGGCGTGCTGCGGCTGGACAGGTTCGCGCCCGCCCAGCCCTCGGTGTGCTGGACCAGGAAGCGGGCCTCCCCGTCGACGACGTGCCCCGCGACGGGCACGTCCGCGGCGAGCGTGAACGTCTCCTCGGCGGTGCCGTCGCCGCGGCCGACGTGCCGGTCGACCTCCGCCCACGCACCCGCGGCGACGTCCCACACGTGCAGGACGACCGTCGCGCCGGTCTCCGCGGCACCGTCCCAGGTGGTGACGACGCGCGCACCGTCGCCCGCCTCAGCGGGCACCGCCACGTCGAACAGCTGGTACGGCAGGGCGTCGCCGCCCTCGGTGCGGACGCCCGCGCCGTCGGCCGTGGTCAGCGCGGCACGCTGCTCCGCGGTGAGGGCCTCGGCGTCGCGGGACGTTGCGGCCGCGTCGCGCGTCGTGCCGGCGGCCGCCGTGACGGCGGCGTCGGTGGCGGCGAAGCGGAAGGCCTCGTGGAACGACACCGTGAGCGCGTCGCCGGTCGGGTCGCCGACGCGCGCGGCCAGCTCGACGGCCGGGGCCGTGACGTGCGCCCCGTCCTCGGGCGTGAGCAGCGCGACCGACGGCGTCTCGTGCGGTGTCGTGAACGTGCGGCGCGCGGTGACGGCGTTGCCGGCCGCGTCCGTCGCCGTCACGGCGACGTGGTGCTCGCCCGGGACGAGCAGCAGCGACGACGTCGTGAGCGGCAGCGTGACCGGCTCGCCGTCGAGCGTCGCGGTGAGGGAGGCGACGGACGAGGTGGCGTCCGTGGCCGACGCGTCGACCCGGATGACCCCCTGCAGGCCGGCGTCCGACGTCGTGTCCGCGTCGACCGCGATCTCGACGACGGGCGCCGTGTTGTCGACGACGACGCCGGCCGAGGCGGTGGCGGTGCCGTCCGTGCCGGTGACGGTGTGCGCGCCGTCGGCGACGGTCGTCGTGTCCCACGCGTGGCCGACGGCGGTGAAGGCGTCGTCGGGGATCGTGAACGTCGCGGCGTAGTCGCCGATCTTGCCCGCGGAGTCACCCATCGCGATCGAGCCGCCCGTGTAGCCGGCGGGCACGAGCGTGCGACCGTCGGGCAGCACGAGGCGCGGGTTCATCGCGGTGAAGTCGTCGTTGTTCTCGTTCGGGTCGTCGCACGGGTACGCCTTGGTGCCGGCGGACACGAGCACCGTGACGGGCTCGCCCGGACGCACGGCGCTCAGCGGGACGGACGCCGTGACCGTCTCGACGTTCGAGTACGTGCCGCGCTCGAAGATCGTCAGCACCTGGCCGTCGCGGCACGCGTCACCCGTCGGCGACGGCAGGATGATGCCGTTGCGGAAGGCCGCGTCCGTGGCGGTCACCTCGACCGCGAACACCGCCGGCTTCTCCAGCTGCGGCGCCGTCGGCGTGAGCGGCGTGCCGTCGACCGCGAGCGCGAGGCCCGTGGTGTCGCCGCTCTCGCTCGCCACCGAGACCGGCGCGGTGCCGGCGAGCAGGTCGCCGTCGGCGACGTTGAGGCGGACCGGGTCGTCGCTCGCGCCCAGCACGGGCAGCGTCACCGGCTCCGTCTCGACCAGGTGGACGCCGTCGGACGCCACCCAGCGGTACGTGTAGGACGACTTGCCGATGAGGTCGACCGCCGGGATCGTCGTCGCGAAGCGGCCGGAGCCGTCGTCCTGCAGGGACAGCACGCGGTCCGTCGCGTCGAGGTCCGAGCGCACGTGCAGCTCGACGCGCTTCACCTGCCGGTCGTCGTCGACCTCGGCCGCGAACGTCAGCGGGGTGGTGGGGTCGACCGCGTCGGGCGACACGTCCGCGACGGTCGGCGGCGCGGTGTCGGCGACGGGCGTCGTGCGCGTCGCCGGGGTCTGGTCGGGCTCGACCGTGCCGGGGGACGGGGCGCGCGTGCCGAGCAGGCGCTGCCGCGAGAAGTCCGCCGCGTCGGCGGCGTAGTGGATGCCCTGGTTCACCGCGACGTCGCGGGCGCCGCCCATGTTGTAGTACGCGCGGTTGACCGTGTGCCCGGTCTGCGTCATGACCTCGACGCCGCGGGGGCTGCCGTTCGCCATGCCGCCGACCTGCATCTCGAGGAGGCGCTCGTCGGGCAGGTCGACGCCCCAGAACGTGCGGAAGTCGGCGCGCGTGAGCGCCTGGTTGCCGCCGTTCTTGACCCAGAGCACGAGCGTGCCGCCGGCCGGGACGACCGCGTCGGCCGGGGTCGCCGGCCACAGCGCGGTGTTGGAGTTCGTGTAGTCCTCGTTCGGGTACAGGTACCGGATGACGTGGTCCGCGAACGGGATGGGGCGGGTCGTCGGGTTGTAGACCTCGACGTACTCGTAGCCGTCGGAGGCGCCGACATTCGTCGTGTCCACCATGAGCTCGGTGACCTGGAGCAGGCCGCGCAGGGAGTCCGCCGGCGGCGCGGGGGCGGTGCCGGGGGCTGCGGTGGGCTCGGCCGTGGGCGTGGCGGTCGGCTCGGCCGTCGGCTCCGCGGTCGGGCTGGGGGACGTGGTGGGGGACGGCTCGTCCGTCGGGGTCGGGTCCGGGTCCGCGGACGTCCGGTCCGCCAGCTGCTCCGGCGCGACGACGCCCGGGCTCGGCGCGGCCAGCGTCGCGAGGACGTCCATGGCCGGCGTGCCGGCGTCGACCGGCGTGCGGAACTGCGCGACCTGGTCCACGCCCACGCCGCCGGCCGGCACGAACGACCAGCCCACGACGTCGCCGGACGGCGACAGCACGCGGATGCCGCGGTCGCCGCCGTTCGCGATGCCGGCCTGCCCGCTGAGCGGGACCACCGGGTACTCGGTGGACGGCCCGCCGCGCTGCGCCCAGAAGGCGCGGAAGTCGGCGGCGTCGAACTTCGTCGTGTCGACGTTGCCCGCCGTGTACTGCACCCACAGCACCACCGTGCCGCGCGCGGGCACGACCGTGCCGGCGGGCACCGTCAGCAGCTTGTCGCGCGAGCGGTCCGCCGAGTCGGCGAACGTGTAGGCGAGCTGGTACCCGCCCTCGCCGAGGACGAGGTCCGCGTCGGTGGTGTTGGTGAGCTCGACGTACTCGAAGTTGTCGTACCCCGTGTTGTCGGGGGCGATCTCGGTGACCACGAGGGGCCACGTGGCGGCGGGTGCCGCGCCCGCGGGGGCGGGCAGGAGCGTCAGCGCGAGCGCGGCGACGGCAGCCGTGCCGACCGCCGTCGTCGTGCGGTACGCGCGGGGGGCGTGCGAGGGCATGAGTGTCCTGTCTCGAGGCGAGGGGAGCGCCGCGAGGCTAGGGAGCGGTACCGACCGGCGGGTGAACGAGGCGTGACGGGGCCGGGGCCGGGGGGCGACGCTGAATCGATTCGCCCGGGCGGGTGACGGCGGCCCGCCCGGGGTCGGCTCAGGACAGCAGACGGGCGATCACCCGGGCGCCGGCCTGCGGCGACAGGTGCGGCGAGCCGGTCAGCCGGCCCTCGAGCGTGGCGACGTTGAGCACGCTGATGACGGCGAGCGCGGTGTCGCGGTCCTCCTGCGTGGTGCCGGCCTCGGCGTCGTCGCCCTGGCGCGCACGGCGCACCTCGGCGACCTGGTCGGCGAGGATCTCGTGCGAGACGACGTGCAGGCGCGCGAGCTCGCCGGACGCCTCGGGGTGGCGCAACCCGTACGCGAGGAACTCGAGCGAGAGCAGGATGCGCGGGTCGTCCTGCACGCCGCAGAGCCACCCGGCGACCGCCTCCTCGTCGACGCCGTCCACCGTGACGCCGGGGATGGTCGCGTCCGGCGACTCGATCGTCACGTTCAGGTGCTCGCGCGCGAGGGCCAGGAAGACCTCCTCCTTCGAGCCGAAGTGCGCGTAGACGGCGCCCTTCGTGTACCCCGCCTCGGCGGCGATGTCGCCGACGGACGCCCCCTCGTAGCCCTTCGCCGCGATGACGCGGCCCGCCGCGGCGAGCAGGTCGGCGCGGGTGCGGTCGACCTTCTGCCGGCGGCGGTCGTCGGCGCTGCGTGCGCCGGCCTCCGCACGCTCGGCGGCGGCTCGGGCGCGGGCCTCGGCGCGGCCGGCGGCGTCGTGCGCGGTCGTGGTCGCGGTCCGCGCGACGGTCTCCGACGCCTGCGCGAGCCCGCGCGACGCCTCGCGCAGCGACTGCGCGACCGCGTCGCCGACCTCCGGCACGACGCTGCGCGCCTGCTCGCCGAGCACGCGCGTGAGGGCGGACGTCGCGTCGACCAGCGCGCGCGTGGCGGCGCTGAGGGAGTCGTCGTGGGCCATGGACCGAGGATAGACGGCAGCTCGTACCCATCGGTACGTGACGGCCATACCGACGAGTACCTCCCCTTGATTCCCTGCGGTATGCACGGATACCGTCGGGCACGTACCGATCGGAATGAGGAGGCGGATGATGGGCACGGACGTGCTGCTGTCCGTCCGCGGGCTGCGCAAGCGGTACCGCGGGCGGACGGGCGTGCAGGCGAACGACGGGATCGACCTCGACGTCGCACCGGGGCAGGTGGTGGGGCTGCTCGGCCACAACGGCGCCGGCAAGACGACGCTCGTGCACCAGGTCGTCGGGCTGGTCCGGCCGGACGCCGGCACCATCACGCTCGGCGGTGTCGACGCGGTGGCCCACCCCGAGGTCGCGCGGCGGAAGGTGTCGATCCAGGCGCAGGCGAACGTGCCGATCACCGGGCTGACGCCGCGGCGCGCGATCGAGCTGGTCGGGCGCATCCGCGGCGGCGACCGCGCGGCCGTCGCGCGTCGCACCGAGGACCTCCTCGACGCGCTCGACCTGGGCGCGTGGGCCGACACGCGCGCCGAGAAGGTGTCCGGCGGCGTCGCCCGCCTCACGTCCTTCGCGATGACGGCCGTGCAGCCCGGCGCGCTCGTCGTCCTCGACGAGCCCACCAACGACGTCGACCCCGTCCGCCGCCGCCTGCTGTGGGCGCAGATCCGCGGGCTCGCCGACGCCGGCCACGCCGTCCTCCTCGTCACGCACAACGTGCGCGAGGCGGAGCGGGTGGTCGACCACCTCGCCGTCCTCGACCACGGGGTCGTGCTCGCGTCCGGCACGCCCGCCGGCCTCACGGGCACGCTGCGCGGGTCGCTGACGCTGGAGGTGGACCTGCCGCACGACGGACCCGTCACCTGGCACCCGGCGGTGGACCCCGGCGCGTCCGGGCGGCTGCGCGCCACCGGGACCGTGCCGGCCGGGCGCGCGCCCGAGGTGGTCGCGTGGGCGCAGGACGAGGTCGACGCCGGCCGGCTCGAGCGGTACGCGCTCACGCCCGCATCGCTCGAGGACGTCTACGTCCGGCTCGTCGGCGAGGACCGTGCCGCCGAGGAGGTGGCGGCATGAGCGCCACCCGGGCGGTGCCGCGCCCCGACGTCGCGAGCGCAGCACGGCAGACGCTGCTCCTCGTGCAGTGGCAGTTCCGGCGGCAGAGCCAGTTCCTGCCGCTCATGGTCGTCGTGCAGGCGTTCATGGCCGTCGCCACCGTCGTCGGCTACGGGCTGCTCGTCGGCGACCCGGACCCGCTCACCGCGCTCTACCTGGCCACCGGCGCGCCGACCATCACGCTCATCACCATCGGCCTGGTGCTGACGCCGCAGCTGCTCTCGCAGTCCCGCACCGAGGGCAGCCTCGACTGGCTGCGCACGCTGCCCGTCCCGCGCACCGCGTTCCTCGTGTCCGACCTGCTCGTGTGGACGCTGCTCGCGCTGCCCGGCATGGTGCTCGGCGTCCTCGTCGGCGTGTGGCGCTTCGACGTCGACCTCACGCTCGCGCCGTGGCTCGTGCCGGCGACGCTGCTCGTGTCGCTGACGGCCGCCTCTGTCGGGTACGCGATGGCCGCCCTGCTGCCGCCCGCGCTCGCGCAGCTGCTCACGCAGGCGCTCGTGTTCGTCGTCCTGCTGTTCTCGCCCGTCTCCTACCCGGCCGAGCGCATGCCGGCGTGGCTGCAGGACGCGCACGCGTGGGCGCCGATCGAGCCGATGGCGCAGCTGGTCCGCGCGGGGCTCGCTTCCGACACCTTCACCCTGCCGGGACGCTCGCTGGCCGTGCTGCTCGCGTGGTGCGCGGCGGCGGTGGTCGGGGCGGTGCTGGCGCTGCGGAAGCGGGCGTAGGGGCTGGGCGGACGACGGCGACGTGCGCCGTCGTCCGCCCGGCTGGCCCGTCAGCGCGTCAGCCCGGCGTCACCGTGAACGGCTCGTGCGTGATCACGCTGGCCTGCACCTCCATGACCACCGACGCCGGGTCGGTGATCGTGTACGCGACCTCGAACGTCACACCCTGCCCGGGCTGGACGGGTTCCAACGGTGCGCGGGCGAGGTCGGAGCCGTAGTCGTGGATCTCCGTCGCGGGCGCGCCGCCGGAGGTGACGGACGTGAGGAACAGCACCGGCTGGTACTCCTCCGCGGTGTTGTTGGTGATCGTCACGGCGAACCGCACGTGCTCGCCGGTCGCGCCGACGCCGCTGGCGTAGGGCGACGGCTGGTACGGCGCGGGCGCGGCGACCGTCACCTCGAGCCCGTCCTCGTAGAGGAACCTCTCGCCGAACGCGACCGTCAGGTCGGCGGCCGGCGTGCCGTCCGCCGGCTCGTCCGGCGCGAGCGCGTCGGGGGACGGGTCGGTCGGCGGCTCGTCGAACGGCGGCTCGTCGAACGGCACCGGATCGTCCGGCGCCGCCATGCCCTCCGCGAAGCCCTCGGCGAACTCGGTGAAGACGCGTGCGTACACCGCGTGCGACGCGAGGACCATGCCGACGGACACCACGGCGACGACCACGCCCGCGATCGCCATGCCCCGCCCGGGCCGCGCCTGCACCAGCGCGACGACGCCCACGACGAGCCCCGCGACGGCCAGCACGCCGGCCAGGTAGTTGACCAGCGGCACCCAGCTGAGCAGCAGCGCGACGCCGGCCAGGACCAGCGCCGTGATCGCCATGCCCTTGCCCGCCGGCTGCCGGCCCGCGGGCGGGAACCCGCCGGGGTGGCCGGCGCCGGGCGCCAGGTACGGCGACGGGCTGCCGGGCGCGCCGAAGCCCGGGGCGCCGTGGCTGGGCGCGCCGTAG
>JAPSIR010000119.1:0-1325 GCA_031178625.1 Cellulomonas sp. | reverse complement strand
GCCCTTGCCCGCCGGCTGCCGGCCCGCGGGCGGGAACCCGCCGGGGTGGCCGGCGCCGGGCGCCAGGTACGGCGACGGGCTGCCGGGCGCGCCGAAGCCCGGGGCGCCGTGGCTGGGCGCGCCGTAGGCGGGCGCGTCGGGGGCCGGAGTGCCGTAGGCCGCCGGCGGCGGGGTGCCGTGCGGGGCTGCAGCTCCGGGCACGCCGTGCGGTGCGGTCGGGATCGGGACGCCGTGCGGTGCCGGACCGCCGAAGACGGGCGCGGCGGGCGGCACCGGGGCGGATGCGGCGGAGGTGCCGCCGGCATGGTCGTGACCGGCCGCCGCCGGCGTGGCCTGCGCTGGCGCCGGCGGGAGCGGCGCGGTCGGCGCGGACCCGTGCGGCGTGGCCACGTCCGTGCGCGGCGCGGGCGGGGGGAGCGGGGCGTCCGGCGGCGGCGGGACGTCCCGGGGGACGCCGGCCATCGGCTCGTCGGCGCTCGCGGGCGCGGCGGTGGGCACGGGCTCGTCGGTGGTCACGCGGACGGGCTCCTCGTCGAGGTGGGGGCGGGGCCGCGACGTGGCGGGTCGCCCGGCGCGCGTCGTGCGCGGCCAGTATCGGGGACACGGACGCCCGTCCGATTCGCCCGTCCGCGTGGCGTCGGCGCCACCGTGGGACGGCCGGGCACGACGACGTACCCCTCGCGCACGTCGCCGAGCACGCGCATGCGCGGGTCGCGCGTCCCCCACAGCCACGCGACGTGCGCGCACAGGATCGCGTCGACCTCGTCCTCGACGGCGCGCAGCGCGGCGACGCGGTCGGCGCGGTCCACGACGGCGCGGATCTCCTGCCATCGCGGGTGCGCGTCGAGGTGCATCGTGGGGTCGCAGACGCGCTCGAGGTGGTCGACGAGCCGCCGCCACGCGTCCGTCAGCGACGCCAGGTCGCGCCCCGGCTTGACCTTGTACGGCAGCACCCGCCCGAGCCCGAACAACGTGACCATGGCCGGGTGCGGGTACACCTCGACGGCCACGGACGCGGGCCCGTCCGGCGGTGTCGCCGGGTCGACGTCCCACCCGAACCGCTGCGCGAGGGTCCAGCCGCGCGGCGGGTCCATCCACGGCCGCGACCGGTTGGTGGGGTGCGCGCCCGCGTCGTACCGCCCGAACTCGGCGTGCAGGAGCTTCTCGGGCAGGCGTGAGCCCGTCGCGTTGGGGACGACGAGCGGCGCGTCCACCGCGACGACGACGCGGCCGGGTGCGTGCGCGGCCAGCGCGTCCGCGACCTCGTCGTCGGTGCGCACGGTCGCCGAGTGCACCAGCCGCCCGCCCGCGTCGGCGAACGCGAT
>JAPSIR010000349.1 GCA_031178625.1 Cellulomonas sp. | reverse complement strand
GGAGGACCACCTCGTGCGCGTCGACGTCGCGCTCGGCCGGGACGTCGACGAGACGCGTCGGGTCGGGCGCGCTCACGCGCCGGCCCGCTGCACGAGCGCCGCACCGACCAGGCCGGCGAACAGCGGGTGCGAGCGGGTCGGGCGCGACTTGAACTCCGGGTGCGCCTGGGTCGCGACGTAGTACGGGTGCGTCTCGCGGGGCAGCTCGACGAACTCGACGAGCGAGGTGTCGGGCGAGACGCCGGAGATGACGAGCCCCGCCTCCTCGAGCTGGCCGCGGTAGGCGTTGTTCACCTCGTAGCGGTGGCGGTGCCGCTCGGACACCCGCTCGCTGCCGTACGCCTCCGCGACGACGGAGCCGGCCGCCAGACGGGCGTCGTACGCACCGAGGCGCATCGTCCCGCCCATGTCGCCCTGACCGTCGACGAACGCGACCTGCTCGGCCATCGTCGCGATGACCGGGTGCGTCGTCTCCGGGTCGAACTCCGACGACGACGCGTCCACGAGCCCGGCGACGTTGCGCGCGTACTCGATGACCATGCACTGCAGCCCGAGGCACAGGCCGAGCGTCGGCACCTTCTGCTCGCGGGCCCAGCGCAGCGCGCCGAGCTTGCCCTCGATGCCCCGCACCCCGAAGCCGCCGGGGATGAGCACGGCGTCCACGCCGCCGAGCGCCTCCTGCGCGCCCTCCGGGGTCTGGCACTCGTCGGACGGCACCCAGCGGATCGTCACCCTGGCGTCGTGGTGGAAGCCGCCGGCGCGCAGCGCCTCGGTGACCGACAGGTAGGCGTCGGGCAGGTCGATGTACTTGCCGACGAGCGCGACCTCCACCTGGTGCGCGGGCTGGTGCACGCGGCGCAGCAGGTCCTCCCAGCCGCTCCACTCGACGTCGCGGAACGGCAGGCCCAGGCGCTGCACCACGAAGGCGTCGAGCCCCTCGGAGTGCAGCACGCGCGGGATGTCGTAGATGCTCGGCGCGTCCTTGGCCGTGACGACGCCCTGCTGGTCCACGTCGCACATGAGCGCGATCTTGCGCTTCGTCGACTCGGGCACGTCCCGGTCGGCCCGCAGGACGATCGCGTCGGGCTGGATGCCGATGCTGCGCAGTTGGGCCACCGAGTGCTGCGTCGGCTTGGTCTTGAGCTCGCCCGAGGGGCCGATGTACGGCACGAGCGACACGTGCAGGAAGAAGCAGTTGTCCCGGCCGAGGTCGTGGCGCACCTGGCGCGCCGCCTCGAGGAACGGCAGGGACTCGATGTCGCCGACCGTGCCGCCGATCTCCGTGATGATCACGTCGACGTCGTCGCCCGCCTGCGACCGCATGCGCGCCTTGATCTCGTCCGTGATGTGCGGGATCACCTGGACGGTGTCGCCGAGGTACTCGCCGCGGCGCTCCTTGGCGATCACCTGGGAGTAGATCTGCCCCGTCGTGACGTTCGCCGAGCCGACGAGGTCGACGTCGAGGAACCGCTCGTAGTGGCCGACGTCGAGGTCCGTCTCGGCCCCGTCCTCGGTGACGAAGACCTCACCGTGCTGGAACGGGTTCATGGTGCCCGGGTCCACGTTGAGGTACGGGTCGAGCTTCTGCATCGTGACCCGCAGGCCGCGCGAGCGGAGGAGCCGGCCGAGGCTGCTGGCCGTCAGTCCCTTGCCGAGGGAGGACGCCACGCCCCCGGTGACGAAGATGTGCCGGGTCGAGATGTCCGACCGCCCGGAGAGTCGGTACGCGCGCTCTGTCACGGGCTTCCACCCTACCGGACGCGGGGGCCGGCGCCGTCGGGCGCGCCGGGCGGCCCGCCCGGCGTCAGCGCGCGTCCGCCGCGGGTGCCGACGGACCGGACGCCGGCACCGCGCCGCGCTCCGCGCGCAGCACGCTGGTGACCGTCCCGCGGTCCAGCAGCCCGACCGCGACGGCCACCACGACCACCGCGACCACCGCGCCGCCGGCCGCCGCGCCGACGGCGGACAGCGGGCCCTCCCCGGCCAGCAGCACCACCGAGTCGGCCACCCAGCGGCCACCCACGGCCCCCAGCGCGCCGGCCGCCAGCACGACCACCGCGG
>JAPSIR010000348.1 GCA_031178625.1 Cellulomonas sp. | reverse complement strand
AGCGCGAAGCCGTGCATCGTCACGCCCCGCGCCACGCGGGCGCCGATGGCCGCCACCTTGCGCGCCCGCCGCGGCGTGGCCGTCAGCGCCGGGTCGTCCGCCGGTAGCCACACGCCGCTGCGCCCCTCGACGCGCCCGGTCGTGACGCCGACGTCGGCGCACGTGCGGATCAGCGCCTCCTCGAGCGCGCGCACGTAGCGGACGACGTCGACCGGCTCGGCGAGCCGGACGATGGGGTAGCCGACGAGCTGGCCGGGCCCGTGCCACGTGATGCGCCCGCCGCGGTCGACGTCGACCACGGGGGTGCCGTCGGTGGGGCGGTCGCTGCGGGCGGTGCGCTTGCCCGCCGTGTAGACGGGCTCGTGCTCCAGCAGCAGCACGGTGTCCTCGCGGGTGCCCGCCTCGACGGCCGCGTGGACCTCGCGCTGCAGTGCCCACGTCGGCTCGTACGGCTGGAGGCGGGTGCCGAGCTCGAGCAGGTCGACGCGCATGGCCGTCAGGCTACGCCCGCCCGCGGCGCTCCTCGGCGCGCGGGGACGGCGCCGTGGCGTCGAGACCCGCACCGGGGCGCGGCGGCGCGCCGGCGTCCTCGGGCTGCACCACCAGCAGGAGCAGGGTGCGCAGCTGCTCGCGCTGGTCCGGGTCGAGCGCGGCGAGCACACGGTCCTGCGCGGGCCGCGGGTCGGCCGACGCGAGGAAGGCGCGCGTCCCCGCCTCGGTGATCGCGATGACGTGGCGGCGGCGGTCGGCCGCGTCGGGACGCCGGCTCACGTAGCCCGTGCGCTCGAGGCGCGCGACCACCCGGCTCATCGTCTGCTCGGTGACGCCGCACGCCTCGGCGAGCCCGCGCTGGGACATCGGTCCGGCCGCCAGGTGCACGAGCACCGGGTGGCTCGCGTGGTTGAGGTCCCACGCGGAGAGGTGGGCGTTCCACTCGCGCTCGATGCGTCGCGCGGCCGCCGAGAGCAGCCGGCCCACCGGCCAGTGGTCGTCCACCAGGTCCTGCTGCGTGACGTCCGTCACCGTGCCCCGCCCTTCCGCTTGCCCGGGCGCGCTCCGGGACCCATGATGCTCAGCATGCTGAGGAAATCGTGGGTGCGCGCCCTGGCGGTGGCCGTCACGCTGCTCGTCTGGCTGGCCGTCGGCGGTGTGGGCGGGATGGCCCAGGGCAGGCTGGCACAGGTGCAGACGAACGACGCGGCGGCGTTCCTGCCGTCGTCGTCCGAGTCCTCGCGAGCCGCGGAGGCCTCCGGGGACCTGGTCGACACGCAGACCCTACCCGCGCTCGTCGTCCTCGCCCCCGCCGACGGTGGGCAGGTGACGCCCGACCAGCTGGACGCCGCCCGGGAGGTGGCCGCCACCGTGCCCCACCGTCCCGTGCCCGGCGGTGACGGCAGGTGGGGCGACCGGCTGACCGGTGAGGTCGTGCCCGTCCCGGCCGAGGACGGCGAGGCCGTGCTGGTCGCCGTCCCCCTGGACGCGGACGCGGCCGAGGAGCGCATCGGCGAGGAGCGCCTCACCACCCTGCTCGTCGAGGACCTGCGCGACCTGCTCGCCGAGGACCTCGGTGCCACCGCCGACACCGCGGGGGACCTCGGCCTGAACGCCTGGGTCACCGGGCCCGCCGGCTTCGTCACCGACCTCAGCGCGGCGTTCGCCGGCATCGACGGGCTGCTCCTGGTCGTCGCGCTCGGCGCGGTCCTGCTCATCCTCGTGGTCGTCTACCGCTCGCCCTTCCTGCCGCTCGTCGTCATCGTCACCGCCGTGCTCGCCCTCGCGCTCGCCGGCCTCGTCGTCTACCAGCTGGCCGCGAACGACGTCCTCGTCCTCAACGGGCAGTCCCAGGGCATCCTGTCGATCCTCGTCGTCGGCGCGAGCGTCGACTACGCGCTCCTGCTCGTCTCGCGTCACCGGGAGGAGCTGCAGCGGCACGAGCACCCCGCGCAAGCGCTCGGCCGCGCCTGGCGGCGCTCCCTCGAGCCGATCCTCGCCAGCGCGGGCACGGTCGTCGCCGGTGTCCTCTGCCTGCTCCTGTCCCAGCTCGGCTCCAACCGGAGCCTCGG
>JAPSIR010000118.1 GCA_031178625.1 Cellulomonas sp. | reverse complement strand
CATGTCCGACGACCGCCGCTGGCGCGTCGTCAGCGCCGAGCTGCGGCTGCTCGCGCTGCGCCAGCCCGCCGTCGCGGGCGACTACCTCGGGCTCGAGGACCAGATGGTCACGGAGTGCGCCGCCGAGGTCGAGCGGCTCGCGGCGCGCGTCGGGCGCCGCTTCGTCGTCGACGCGCGCCAGGTGCTGCTGCTGGTGGCGGAGGGGTACCACGCCGACATCCGGACGGCCGAGCTCTCGGGCGACGCGGTCCGCGCGCAGGACCTCGCGGCGGCCTGGCTGCCGACGGTGGTGGAGCGCCTGACGGTCCCGGCGGACCCGACCGCCTGACGCCGCACCCGCCGGCCACCACCCGCCCCGAGCACGCCGGGACGGAGCGCCGCACCCCGTCCCGGCGGGCCGGGAGGGGCGTGGCACTCCGTCCGAGGCCGCCCGCGTGCCGGGCGGTTGCAGCCGGTGCGGCTGCGGGGGTCAGGCCGTGCGGGCCGTGCCGCCCAGGGCCGTCCACGACTCCGGGGCCAGCGTGAGGGTCGTCGTGCCCGTGCCGGACGCCGTGACGGGGGCCGCCTCCAGCGTCGTCACGTGCTCCGCCTCGACCTTCGCGGCGTGCTCGGGCCCGTGCACGGCGGGCTCGTGGTCGGCCGTCACCTGCAGGCCGCCGCCCAGCTCGAGCGCGACGCCCGGGTGGCGCAGCTCGACCTCGACCGGCTCGGCCGTGCGGTTGACGAGGAACACGGCGACGCGGCCGTCGTCCTCGGCGCCGTCCCACGTCGCCGCCGCGGTCACGGCCGGCACGTCGCCGTGGCGCGCCGTCGTGATCGTCGGGGCGTCGACGCGCACGTCGAGCGCGTCACCGTGGGCCAGGCGGGCCGTGGTCGCGAAGGGGTGGAACGTCGGCTGCTTCCACGCCGGGCCGCCGGGCTCGGTCATGATCGGCGCGATGACGTTGACGAGCTGCGCCAGCGCAGCGACGGGCACGCGGTCGGCGTGGTTGAGCAGCGTCACCATGAGGTCGCCGACGACGACGGCGTCGAGGCCCGAGTAGACGTCCTCGATGATGCGCGGGGCGTCCTTCTGCAGCGGCAGGTTCTGCTCGCCGGGGAAGCGCGTCTCGAGGTACCAGACGTTCCACTCGTCGAACGAGATGGTGATGCGCTTGTCGGAGCGCCGCCGCGCGCCCACGGCGTCGGCGGACGCGACGACGCGGTCGATGAACCGGTCCATCGCGGTGCCGGAGCCGAGGAACGACGCGCGGTCGCCGCCGACCTCCTCGTAGTACGCGTGCATGGAGATGTGGTCGACCAGGTCGTACGTGTACGACAGGACGGTCTGCTCCCACTCGCCGAACGTGTCCATCTGCATGGACGACGAGCCGCACACGACGAGCTCGATGGACGGGTCGACGAGCTTCATCGCCTTGCCGGCCTCGGCGGCGAGCTTGCCGTACTCGTGGGCGTCCTTGTGGCCGATCTGCCACGGGCCGTCCATCTCGTTGCCGAGGCACCACAGCTTCACGCCGTACGGCTTCTCGCGGCCGTTCGCGATGCGCAGGTCGGCCCAGCGGGAGCCGGCCTCGCCGTTGCAGTACTCGACGAGCGCGGCGGCGGCCGCGACGCCGCGCGTGCCGAGGTTGACGGCCATCATCGGCTCGACGCCCTCGCGCTCGGCCCACTGCAGGAACTCGTCGGTGCCGATGGTGTTCGGCTCGATCGTGCGCCACGCGAGGTCGATGAACGGCTTGCGGTCCTCGACCGGGCCGACGGCGTCCTCCCACACGTAGTTGGAGACGAAGTTGCCGCCGGGGTAGCGCACGACGCTCACGCCGAGCTCGCGCGTGAGGTCGGCGACGTCACGCCGGAAGCCGTGCTCGTCGGCGGTCTCGTGCCCGGGCTCGTAGATGCCGGTGTAGACCGCGCGGCCGAGGTGCTCGACGAACGAGCCGAAGAGGCGGCGGTCGATCGTGCCGGTGCGGAAGGCGGGGTGCAGCAGGACGCTCGCGCGCTGGGTCATGGCTCTCCGATCGGGCGACGCCGCGCGCACGCGGCGTGTACAACGTTGTAGTGCCACCAGGATACGCACGTGCCGCGGGTGCGTCGGTCCGTCTCACGGCCGATCCTGCGGTTGATCCGTGGCGTCGGCTAGTGTGGTCCGCGTTACGGAACGCGCTTTCCCGACGTCCGGCACGCGGTGCCGACGCCGGGCGGGCGGCCGCCATCGCCGACGTCGTCGAAGGACCCCCGTGAACGAGGCCGACCAGAACCCCACCGCACCCCGCCCCGCGTCCAGCCGGGCCACCGAGGGCGACCCCGCGGTCGTCCCCGCGTTCGCACCGCCCCCGCCCGGGCGCCGGCGCCCGCGCTACGCCGTCGTCGGCACCGGGCACCGCGCCGGCATGTACGTCGCCGCGCTCACCGGCGACCACGCCGACGTGGGCGAGCTCGTCGCGTGGTGCGACACCAACCCCGGCCGCATGGACTGGTACGACGCGCAGGTCGGCGACGCCCTCGGCCTGGGCGGGCCGGCCGGGCTGCCGCAGTACGCCGCGCACGACGTCGAGCGGATGGTCGACGAGCAGCGGGTCGACGTCGTCGTCGTCACGACGCCCGACCACGCGCACGCCGGCGTCGTCGCCCGCGCGCTCGACGCCGGCGCGGACGTGGTCGTCGAGAAGCCGCTCACGACGACGGTCGAGGGGTGCCGCACCGTCGTGCGGGCCGTCGCCCGCACCGGCCGCGACGTCGTCATGACCTTCAACTACCGGTACGCGCCGCGGAACTCCTCGCTGCGCGACGTCATCGCGTCGGGCGAGATCGGCCGCGTGACGAGCGTGCACTTCGAGTGGGCGCTGGACACCGTGCACGGCGCCGACTACTTCCGCCGCTGGCACCGCGACAAGGCGAGCAGCGGCGGCCTGCTCGTGCACAAGTCCAGCCACCACTTCGACCTCGTCAACTGGTGGCTGCACGACGTGCCGGCGCGCGTGTACGCGTCCGGCGGCCTGCGGTTCTACGGCGACGCGAACGCCGCCGCGCGCGGCATGGGGCAGCGCCCGGAGCGCGGCACCGGCACCACGGGCGACCCGTGGTCGCTCGACCTCACGCACGACCCGCGCCTGCAGGCGCTGTACCTCGACGCCGAGCACCACGACGGCTACCGCCGCGACCAGGACGTCTTCGCGCCCGGCATCACGATCGAGGACAACATGGCCGTCGTCGTGGACTACCGCGGCGGCGCGACGCTGACGTACTCGCTCAACGCGCACAGCCCCTGGGAGGGGTACCGCGTCACCGTCAACGGCACGGAGGGGCGCGCGGAGCTCGAGGTGGTGGAGCGCGGCGCCGTCATCCTCGGCGAGGACGGGCGCGCGGTGCTCGACCCGTCCGCGACCCCCGAGGGTGCCGCGGCGCAGCAGAGCCGTCCCGAGGGGGAGCGGCTGCTCGTGCAGCGGCACTGGGAGGCGGCACGCGAGTGGCCGATCCCGCGGGGCATCGGCGGCCACGGCGGCGGCGACGCGATCCTGCTGATGGACGTCTTCCGCCGCGACCTGCGCCTCGAGGCCGACCCGCTGGGCCGCGCCGCCGGGTACCGCGACGGGCTGCGCGCCGTCGCCGTCGGCATCGCCGCCAACCGGTCGATGGTCACCGGGCAGCCCGTGCACGTCGAGGACCTCGGCCTCGGCGACCTCGACCCCGCGGCGGACGGCGACACCGCGGAGGTGCCCGTGACGCCGCCCGGCGGGCTTCCGGCCACGGGTGCGAGCAGCGTCGACCCGACCAGCGCCGACCCGACCAGCGCCGACCCGACCAGCACCGCCGTCCCCACCGGAGCCGCCCGATGACCGCGACCCGCCTGCCCCGCCTGGACCCGCAGCCCGCCACGCGGGCGCTGCACGACGTCGGGCGCGCGGTCGACGTCGTGCACGACGGCACCACGCTCGCCCGGTACGTGTACGTCCCCGACGACGTGCAGCTCGAGTCGCCGCGCCCGTACGTGCACCCGCTGCGCACGCGCGGCGGCGACCTCGTCAGCGAGTTCCGCCCGCACGACCACGTGTGGCACAAGGGCGTCGCGTGGTCGCTGCCCGTGGTCGGCGACGAGAACTTCTGGGGCGGGCCGACGTTCGTCTCGCTCGAGGCGTCCGAGCACGGGTACGTGCAGCTCGACAACGACGGGTCGATGGACCACCAGGCGCTCACGCGGCTCGACGTGTCCTCCGGCGCCGTGGGCGACCGCGTCGACCTCGCGCACACCCTCGCCTGGCACACGCAGGCCGGCGAGCACGTCGTCGACGAGGAGCGGGCGCTGTCCGTCGTCGTCCCCGCCGACCACGACGACGCGTGGGTGCTGCTGTTCGACACCACGATGACGAACGTGTCCGACCGGGCCCTGCCCATCGGCTCGCCCACCACGCGCGGGCGCGAGAACGCCGGCTACGGCGGGCTGTTCTGGCGCGGGCCCCGCTCGTTCACCGGCGGCACCCTGCTCGCGCCGGACTTCGCCGGCGGCGAGGAGGTCCGCGGGCAGCGCGCGCCGTGGATGGGGTTCACCGGGCGGCAGGACGGCACCGGCAACGCCGCGACGATCGTCATGGTCGACGCGGGCGACAACCCCGTGCACCCGCCGCAGTGGTTCGCGCGGCGCGACATGTTCGCGTGCCTGTGCCCCGCGCCCTTCTTCAGCGAGGAGGTCCCGTTCGACCCCGGGGCGTCGCTGCGGTTCCGCTACGCGGTGGTCGTCGCCGACGGAACGGGTGATCCTGAGCGGGGCGCGGCGCTGGCGGCGCTCGGAGCGGGCATCCTGGACGCATGACCACCCTGCCCGGCGGCGTCTCGGTGAGCCGTCTGCGGGTGTACGACTGGGCGGCCCCCGACGGTGTGGGGCTCGCCGGGAGCGGTACACCGCACATGCACCTGGCCTCCGCGGAGGCCTACGTCGTCCTGTCCGGCACGGGGGCGGTGCACACCCTCGGGCCGGACGGCTTCGCGGAGCACCGCCTCGCACCGGGCGTGATCGTCCAGATGCGCCCCGGCGTGATCCACCGGGCCGTCAACGACGGCGACCTCGAGGTGCTCGTCGTCATGTCGAACGCGGGCCTGCCCGAGGCCGGGGACGCCGTCATGACGTTCCCCGCCGCGGTGCTCGCGGACGGCGCGACGTACCGCGAGGCCGCGACCCTGCCGACCGGCGGTACGCGCGGCACCGTGACCGACGCGGACGTCGCCGCGGCCGCCCGCGCGCGCCGTGACCTCGCCCTCGAGGGGTACGGCGCCCTGCTCGCCGCCGCCGACCGGCAGGGTCCGCGCGCCGCGCTGCTGCCGTTCTACGAGGCGGCCGTGCGGCTCGTGCGTCCGCAGGTGCCGCGCTGGCAGGACCTGTGGGGCCGCACCGCGTTCGCCGACACCGACGGCACCGCCCGCGTGCTCGAGGGGCTCATGCGCGGGGTCGCGCCGCACCTGCAGCTGGCGCGCGCCGAGCGGATCGAGGCGGGTCCCGCGCCGCGGCGGTACGGCATGTGCGGGCGGCTGCAGACGTGGGACCTGGGCGGCTGAGCGCACGCCACCGCCGGGGTCGCGGCCGTGGCACGCGGCCCGGCCGGGTCCGACCGTCCTCGCTCTCCCGGCAGCGCCGCCTCGCCGGTCACGGAGACCTCTGACGACAGGTTGACCCGATGCTGACCCTCGAACCAGCATGGTCACATGGGGGACGTCGGAGCGGCTGCAGCAGGCGCGGTGCTGTCATCGATGCGGTCGGTGGACCCTGCGTCGCACCGCGGGCGGATGTCGACGGTCCTGCGGCGACCGGAGCGCGACCCCGCGACGGTGCACGTGGTCGTCGGTGGGCACGGGCCGGACCGGGCGCAGTGGATCACAGGCGCCGTGCTCGCGGCACGAGGTCTTCGGGTGTGCGGGGTCGCAGCCGACACCGCCGGTCTGGTGGACGCGATCGCGCTGGGCCCGGTGGACGTCGCGATCGTCGACGACGGGCTGCTCCCCGGGGCGTCGCTGCCCGCGGTCGGGGGCGCGGTGCACGCCGCCGGAGCTCCGGTGCTGGTCCTGCTGGCGGCCTGCCCGGAGGCGGCCCGTGGGGGCGATCCTGTGCGTTCGCGTGCGCGGGTCGTCCTTCCCGCGAGCGCGGGCTGGTCGGAGATCGCCGCCGCCGTCGTCGTCGCGGCCGCCCACGGCCGGACCGTCGGGGTCCCCGCCGCTCGCGCGTCACGCACGCAGCGGACCCCGCAGCTGACGGCGCGGGAGCGAGCCGTTCTCGACGCCCTCGCACGGGGCATGACGAACACCGAGATCGCGCAGTGCCTCGACATCTCCGCCGAGACGGTGAAGACCTACGTCTCGGCCCTCCTGAGGAAGCTGCACTCCCGGAACCGGGTCGACCTGGCCGTGCATGCCCACCGTCTGGGCCTGGTGCCCGCACCCCCCGTTCGGGGGAGTGCGGAGCCGGCACGGTCGGGGGATGTCGTCCCGCCGCGGTGGCCGTAACTTCTGGCGTGACGTCACCATCCGCCCGGCCGGCCGGGATGTCCAGATCGACACAGGGGGATCATGATGAAGGCAGGCATCCGTCGGGGGTTGGTCGTCGCCACGGTCGCGGCGCTCGGGCTCACCGGCGTGGGGCTGACAGGGACGGCGGCGACGGCCACGGGTCTCGAGTCGCGCCTGGCGAGTCGCACGGTGCTCGGTCCGGTGGGCCTGACCGCGGACCAGTGGCGGCAGGTGGCGGCGGCGTCCGAGCGCGTGGGTGATCACGCCGGCGCGGCCGCAGCCCGTCAGATGGTCGCCAGGAGCAGCGGCGGCACCCAGGTGCAGTTCCTGTGGTCCGTGGCGAAGGCGGCGGCCAAGGCGGTCCTCAAGAACGCGCGGCATCTCGTCCCGGCGCGCATCCGGCCCTACGCCGACAAGATCCTCGACGTCCTCGAGACCTACGACAACCTCAAGGAGACCGCGATCTTCGGCGCGCTCGTGAACGCGGGCCTCCCGCCCGACCTCGCGCGGTACACCGCGCAGTGGATCGCGACGTTCTCCTGACGCACCGCTGACGACGCCGAGGAGGGTGGATGACGAGCGAGCGCTCGGACTCGAAGGTGTTCGCCGCGTCCGCGGTCACCCTCATCCTCCTCGGCGTCGTGTGCGTCGTCTCCGTGCCCTTCCTCGCGGGCCTGGTGCTGACCGCTGTCCTGCCGGAGGTCGGCGCCCTGCGGGACGAGGGCGGCGCCTGGAAGCTCCTGCACATGCTGTGGATCTACCCGGTGTTCTTCGTCGTCGCGGGCATCCTCGAGCCGCTGACGAAGACGTTGGCCCTCAGCGTGTGGCGACCGGCCGTGGTCGTCCTCGAGGTCGGGCTCCTCTGGGCACTCCTGACGTGGATGTTCACCGTCTACTTCGAGCACCCCGTCGGGGCAGGCATCGCCGCAGCCGTCGGGATCGCGCTGCTCGTACCCTTCACGCGCCTCCTCGAGCGGACGGGGAAGGACGGCGAGGAGGACTGAGCCGGCGGACGCGGTGCCTCCGCGGTGCGCCGACGGGCGGGTCGGCGGCGGGTGCCGGCGCCGGTGCCGTCAGAAGCTGCCCGCCGACGTCAGAGGGCGCCCGCCGACGCCAGCACCCGGCTGCGGTCGGCGGTGAGGGACGCGAGGATCTCGCGCTCGTCGAGGCCGTGCGTGCGCAGGTCGGCGCGGCCGTTGACGGCGAGCTGACGGCGGAACGCGAGCGTCGTGGCGCGCTGCTGGAAGCTGCGCATCGCGTCCGCGGCGACGGGCCCGCCCGTGCGGGCCGCCCAGTCGACGGCCGCGCGCCGCAGGCGCAGCGACGAGAGCATCTGCACCTCGTGCGGCGCGAACCAGCCGGCGCCGGCGTACTCGGTGAGCCGGTGCTGCACGACCTGGCGCTCCTTGCCGCGCAGCCACAGCGCGATGGCGACGACGCCCAGGAACACCGGCACCTGCACGAGCACGTAGATGCTCAGGTACGAGCCGCCGGCGAGGACCGACGTGAGGTTCCACGCGGCGTGCGCGAGCATCGCGCCCAGCAGGCCGAGCGGCAGCAGCCACCACACGGAGCCGCGGCTGCGCGACCGGGCAGCGAGGCCGAGCGCCGCGCCGGTGCACGCCGTGAACAGCAGGTGCGCGAACGGCGTCGCGAGCCCGCGCAGCACGAACGTCTCGGCGAGGGCGTCGCCCGCGCGGCCGAAGTAGAGGATGTTCTCGGTGAACGCGAACCCGGCGGCGACCATCCCGGCGTAGACGATGCCGTCGACGACGCCGTCGAAGTAGCGGCGCCGTGCGAGGAACAGCGCGAGCACGCCCGCGCCCTTCGCGACCTCCTCGACGATCGGCGCCGACACCACCGCCGCCACCATGACGCCCGCGTCCATGCTGCCGGTCGCGTTCGCGACGGTCCACGCGGCGAGGTCGTTGACCACGGCCGAGACGAGCACGGCCACGCCCGCGCCCCACAGCAGCGCGAACGCGAGCGCCCCGCGCGGCTCCGGCTCCCACCGGTCGAGCCAGCGCACGCCCCACAGGACGAGCGTGAGGGGCACCAGCGCGAGCAGCGTGCCGGTCAGGCCGGGGCCCACGCCGACCTGCAGCATCACGAACGCGACGCCCGCCAGCGCGGCCAGCCCGGCCAGCGCCAGCCCGAGCGCGGCGACGACCGTGGCGGCACCGTTGCGCCCGCGTCCACCCGCCCACTGCGTGGGGACGGCGGCGGGCTGCAGGGACGTCGCGGTGCTCGGCGTGCCGGGCCAGCCGGCCGTGCCGGTGACTCCGTAGGGGCTCGTGGACACGCTCGGAACCCTAGCGGCGGCCCCGGGCACCCACCCGACGAACGTCCGGGTCGGCAGGGTCGGGTGCCGGCGGGGTCAGGTGGCGTCGGCGTACGAGTCGACGACCGAGAGGTCGAGCGCGAAGTCGACCGGGGCGTCGCCGAACAGCAGGCGGCCGGCCTCGTCGGCGGACGCGCGCACGGCGGCGGCGACGTCCTCGGCCACCGCGGCGGGGGAGTGCACGACCACCTCGTCGTGCAGGAAGAACACGAGGTGCGGACGGCCGTCGATCGCGCGCAGGCGCCGCCGCAGCGACGCCATCCAGCACATCGCCCACTCGGCGGCGGTGCCCTGGACGACGAAGTTGCGCGTGAACCGGCCGCGGTCGCGGGCGCGGCGGCGGGTCTCGCGGACGTCGTCGGCACCCGCGCCCTCGCCCGCCGCCGCGGTGA
>JAPSIR010000347.1 GCA_031178625.1 Cellulomonas sp. | reverse complement strand
CGCCCCCCGGCGTCGCGTCCCTCCGGCCGAGGCGCGGGCACCGACCACGCGGGCGCGGGCTGCGTGCGCACCGCCCGGGCCCCCGTGCGCTGCTCGGCGGCGGCGAGCACCGCACGCGCCCGCTCGACCCGCTCCGCGGTGCTGACCGCCACCACGCCACCTCCGCCACGCCCGTCCCGGCACCGGCCCGCGCACGGACCGTTCGAACACGTGTTCGATCATGCCAGTAGACGCCGACACCAACGGAGGTGTCAATCCGGCTGCGCCGCTCGTGCGACGCCCACCCGGGCAGGCGTGGGCACGCCTGCCCGGGTGGGCGCGTCAGCGGTCCGGGTCGTCCGCGCGCGCACCGGCGTCCCACGCGCCCGGGGGCCGCGGGGCGTCGAGACCGTAGTGCAGGCCGACCATCCGCACGGCGAAGCACGCGAGCGCGGCACCGAGCGCCGCGGGTGCGCCGAGCACCTCGTCGACGCCGCCCGCCGCCGCCAGCACGGCGAGCGTCGCGCCGACCAGCGCCGGGATCGCGTACAGCTCGCTGGTGAGCACGACGGGCACGCGGCGGACGAGGACGTCGCGCATCGTGCCGCCGCCCACCGCGGTCACCACCCCGAGGATCACGGCCTGCGCCGGCCCGGCACCGAGCGCGAGCGCCTTCCCCGCACCCGTCACGGCGAACAGGCCCAGCCCGGCGGCGTCGAGCACGTCGATGGGTCGCTGGAAGCGCTGCAGGCCCCGGCCGAACAGGAACGCGAGCACCCCGCCGGCGGCGGCCGCCGCGAGGTAGCGCCCGTCGCGGAAGGACGCGGGCGGCAGCGCGCCGAGCAGGACGTCCCGCACGATGCCGCCGCCGACGCCGGTGATGATCCCCAGCGTCACGACGCCGACCAGGTCCACGCGCGCCACCCGCACCGCCGTCAGCGCCCCGTTCAGCGCGAACGCGAACGTGCCGAGCAGGTCCAGCACCAGCAGCACGGGGAGATCGCCCACGGCACGTGGTCTACCGCATCCGCACGTGGTCCACCGCATCCGCACGTGCGCGGCCCGCCACCGACGGTGAGGATGGTCGGGACCGCCCGGCGACCGGCGCCGGGCCCACCCGGAGGTCGCCGTGCCCGCGTCGCTGACCCGCCCCGTCGCCCCCGAGCCGTACGCGCTCCTGCCCGCCGTCCCCGCCTTCACGGTGACGAGCACGGACTGGGTGCACGGCGAGCGCGTCCCCGACGTGCACACCAACACCGACGGCGGCGAGAACGTGTCGCCGCAGCTGTCGTGGTCGGGCTTCCCGGAGGGCACGCGCGGGTTCGCGGTGAACGTGTTCGACCCGGACGCACCGGGCGTGGCCGGGTGGTGGCACTGGACCGTCCTCGGCATCCCCGCCGACGTCACGTCCCTCGAGCGCGGGGTCGGCACGGAGGACGGCGCCCACCTCCCCGCCGGCGCGTTCCAGCTGCGCGGCGACGACGGCGTCGCGGCGTACCGCGGCAGCGCGCCGCCGCCCGGCGACCAGGTGCACCGCTACTACGTCGCCGTGCACGCGCTGGACACCGACGACCTCGGGCTGACGCCCGCCACGCCGCCGGGTGCGGCCAGCGCTGCGCTCGTCTTCCACACGCTCGCGCGCGGCGTGCTCATGGCGACCTACCAGCGCTGACCGGCGGTGTCGACCAGTCAGGCGCGGGCCCGTCGGTGCCGCCGGTTACCCTGCCTCGCATGACGACCACGACCCTCGGCTCGCTCACGTGGGAGCGTGCCGTCGACCGCCCCGACCTGCTCGCCGACCCCACCGCCGCCGCCGTCCGCGCGTGGGCGGACGCGGACCCGGCCGTCGCCGACGCGGTGCTCGTCACGGCCATCGACCCGGACCTCGCGGACACCGCGGCGATGACGGCGGCGTACGACCTCCCGCTGGAGGCGTCGGTCAACTGCGTGCTCGTCGCGGGGCGCCGCGCGGGCGAGGAGAAGGTCGCCGCCGCGCTCGTGCGCGCCACGACGCGCGCCGACGTCAACAACGCCGTCAAGCGCCTGCTCGACGTGCGCAAGGCGTCGTTCCTGCCGACGGACCGGGCCACCGC
>JAPSIR010000117.1 GCA_031178625.1 Cellulomonas sp. | reverse complement strand
ACGTCGTCGCCGACCTCACCATCGCCAGCCGCGAGCACGCGCGGTTCATGCAGACCGACGCGAACGTCGGCTCGTTCGACGGCGGGTACGGGTCCGCGCTGCTCGCGCGGCAGGTGGGGCAGAAGCGCGCGCGGGAGATCTTCTTCCTCGCGCGGGAGTACTCCGCCGAGCAGGCGTACGCGTGGGGCGCCGTGAACGACGTGGTGGACCACGCCGATCTCGAGGAGGCGGGGCTGGAGTACGCGCGGGTCGTCGCCACGAAGTCGCCCCAGGCGATCCGGATGCTCAAGTTCGCGTTCAACCTGGCGGACGACGGGCTCGCGGGCCAGCAGGTGTTCGCCGGCGAGGCGACGCGGCTGGCGTACATGACGGACGAGGCCGTCGAGGGGCGCGACGCGTTCCTGCAGCGGCGCGACCCGGACTGGTCCGGGTTCCCGTACGCCTACTGACGCCGGGACCGGGCTGCTGCCGGCGCGGCGGCGGGTCAGCCCTGGGACGGCGGGTCAGCCCTGGGACGCCCAGGACGCGAGGTCGACGAGCGTCGCCAGGACGGCGCCGCCACCGACCAGCAGCGCGACGAGCACGAGCCCGGCGAGGACGACCGCGACGGCGGAGCGCACGTCGTGGTCGGCCCGGACGGGCACGCCCGAGCGGCGGCTGCGCGACGTGGAGCGGGGCGCGAGGCGGGGGGACGGGAAGCGGTGCGGGGCGGTGGTGGCCATGGACCCAGCCTCCGTCGGCGCGAGGTGCGGCCGCGTCGGCCTGAGGGATCGTCCCGGCGCGCGCGGGGGTGGGTCCTCGGGTGTCGCGCCGTCCTCCCGGAGGACCACGCCGCGGACCCGTCGTCCTCCCTGGGTCTACCGCCGATCGGGCGCGGACCGGGACCGCTCGGCGGACGTGCCGTCAGGAGACCGTGAACGACCCGGTGCCGGCGGGCACCAGCTCCACCCACGTGTTGCCCGGCGCGAGGCGCGCCTCGGAGCCGTCCGCGTGGAACAGACGCAGCGGCTGGTCCTCGGCGTCCTTGCGCCAGCGCACGGCCACGGAGCGCCCGCTGGTGGCGACCACCGCGTCGCCCTCGCCCACGAGCTCGTACGTGGGCACGGGCGCACCGCCCTGCGCGCCGAACGGCGAGTTCGGGTGCGGGGCCGTGACGGCGACGACGTTCACCGCGGACAGCTGGGCGCCCGTCGCGGCGGTGGCGGGCGCCGAGCCCTCGTACCGCAGCCACGTGCCCGTGCCCTCGTCCCACGTCCACGACGGGTTCGACTGCCCCGACAGGCGGAACGCGAGCCGCGTCGCCGGCGTGCCCGCGGCGACCGCCGCCGCCTGCTCCGGCCGCCGGGCGAACGCGAACTGCTCGGCGGGCGCGGCACGCCCAGGCTCGGCGATGCCCCACCACGTGGCGGGGCTCCCGTAGACGTTGTGCGGCGCGGAACGGCCGCGCACCCGGTACAGGCCCGGTGCGCCGGCGTCGTGCGACACCGTCTGCAGGCCGGAGTCGGCGACGAGGTCGAGGATTCCCGGCTGCCCGCCCGAGTAGACGAGCATGCCGGCCGTCGGCGCCAGGACCAGCGGGTCCATCGGCCGCACCGAGCGGATCGGCCCCACCTCGTCCGGCACCTGCGAGTGGAAGACCGCGATGAGCCGGGACACCTCGAACTCGACGACCGTCTCCCACACGACGTCGGCCTGCTCGAGGCCGGACTGGGGCCGCGCGACCGCGGTGTTCTCGATCTTCACGGCGAGCGCGGGGCGCGCGTCCGGCTCGCCCGCGACGCCCGTGAGGGGCCACGTCGGCGGCACCTCGGGCGCCGGCACCGGCGCCTTGGCGGGGGCGATGACGGGACGCTCGGTCTCCACGACGGGGTCCGGCGTCGTCGTCGCCGGGGTGCCGCACGCCGCGACCGCGAGGGACACGCCGACCGCGAGGAGCGCCGCCGCGCGGGACCGGGCCGTCCGGGCGGCGCGGCCCGGGGCAGCGCCGGTCGAGGCCGTGCGGGACCGCGCCGGTGCCGTCGCCGTCGTGCGTGCCATGCGTGCTCCGATCCTCGGGCGGCCCCTCGCCGCGTCGTCCCGGTCTCCCCGCGGCCCCCCGCCACGACGTCCCCGGAGCCGCGCCCGGGCCGCCCGGGCGGGTGCGCCGGGACCGCGCGACACCCTACGCCCGACGGCACGCAGGTCCGGGGAGCCACCCCGGCCTAGGCTGGGCGCGTGGACCGACCGCTGCGCGACGTCCCCGCGCACGCGGGGTCCCTCCAGGCATCGCTGCCCGCGGCCCTCGCCGGCGACGGGCCGGCCGTGCGCGCGCTCGACCCGCAGGACCCCGTCGGCGGGGGCACCGGCGGGACCGCGCACGTCCCCGACGGTGTCGCCGTCGTGGTGCGCACGTCCGGGTCGACCGGCCGCCCGCGCGACGTCATGCTGACGGCGGACGCCCTGCGCGCGTCGGCGGAGGCCACCGCCGCCCGCCTCGGCGGCCGCGGGTCGTGGCTGCTGGCCCTGCCCGTGCACCACGTCGCGGGCCTGCAGGTCGTCGTCCGGTCGCTGCTCGCGGACCGCGAGCTCACCACGATCGCCGACGGTCCGTTCCGCCCCGCGCTGTTCACCGACGCCGTCGCACGCCTGCGGGCCACCGCGGGGCCGCACCACACGTCGCTCGTGCCGACCCAGCTGGTGCGCGTCCTCGAGGACGCGGACGCGACCGCCGCGGCCCGCGCGCTCGACGCCGTGCTCGTCGGCGGCGCGGCGTCCTCCCCCACGCTGCTCGCCCGCGCCCGCGAGGCCGGCATCCGCGTCGTGACGACCTACGGCATGACCGAGACCTGCGGCGGCTGCGTGTACGACGGCGAGCCGCTGGACGGCGTCGAGATCGCCGTCGACGCCGAGCAGCGCGTGTCCCTGACCGGACCCGTGCTCGCGGCCGGCTACCTCGGGCGGCCCGACCTCGACGCGACGACGTTCGTGGACGTCGGCGGGCGCCGCTGGCTGCGCACCGCCGACCGTGGCAGGTTCGACCGCGGGCGCCTGCACGTGCTCGGCCGGCTCGACGACGTGCTCGTCACCGGCGGCGTCAAGGTCGACCCGCTCGCCGTCGAGACCGTCGTCGCGGCGCACCCGCTCGTGCGCGAGGTGTGCGTGGTGGGCGTGCCCGACCAGCACTGGGGGCAGTCGGTCGTCGCCGTCGTCGTCACCGAGGGCGGCGCGCAACCGTCGCTGATCGACCTGCGGTCGTCGGTGGCCGCCGCGCTCGGCCCGGCCAGCGCGCCGCGGCAGGTGCTCGTCGTCGACGCGCTGCCGCTGCGCGGCCCCGGCAAGCCCGACCGCCGTGCGGTGGCGCGGACCGCCACGGCCCTCATGACGCAGCACCCCCCGGGCGCCGGCGCGTCCTGACGACGGCGTCGTCCCCCTCCCCGTCCACCCGGGCCGTCGGCCCGCGCACCCGCAGGAGCACGATGGCCATGACGTCCGACTGGATCGCCGGCGCACGTCCGCGCACGCTGCCCGCCGCGGTCGCACCCGTGCTCGTCGGCACGGGCGCGGCGGCGCACCTCGGCGAGGCGCGGATCGGCCGCGCGCTGCTCGCGGCGGGCGTCGCGCTCGCCCTCCAGGTGGGCGTCAACTACGCGAACGACTACTCCGACGGCGTCCGCGGCACCGACGTGGACCGCGTGGGCCCCGTGCGCCTGACCGCGTCCGGCGCGGCCCGGCCCGGGCAGGTGCGCGCCGCCGCGTTCGCCGCGTTCGGCGTCGCCGCCGTGCTCGGCACGTGGCTCGTCGCGCTCACCGGCGAGTGGTGGATGCTGGCCGTCGGCGCGCTCGCGGTCGTCGCGGCGTGGACGTACACCGGCGGGCGCAGCCCGTACGGGTACCGCGGGCTCGGCGAGGTCGGGGTGTTCCTGTTCTTCGGGCTGGTGGCGACGCTCGGCACGACGTACACGCAGGCCGGCCGCCTGTCGTGGCCGGCGTGGGTCGGGGCGGTCGCCATCGGGCTCGTCGCGTGCGCGCTGCTCATGGCGAACAACCTCCGCGACGTGCCGACCGACGCGCTCGTCGGCAAGCGGACGCTGGCCGTGCGGCTCGGGGAGCACCGGGCGCGCCGCGTCTACGCGGTGCTCGTCGTGCTGCCCGTGCTGCTCGCGGGGGTGTGCGCGTTCGCGTCGCCGTGGGCGCTCTTCTCGCTCACGCTGCTCGCACCGGCGACCGTGCTGGCCGTGGTGGTCCTGCTCGGTGCGCGGGGGCGGGCCCTCGTGCCCGTGCTCGGCGGCACCGGCGCGCTCGAGCTGGGCCTCGGCGTGCTGCTCGGGCTGGGTCTCGCGGTCTGACGACCCCGCCGCTCAGGCCGGGTCGCGGCGCGCTGCCGTGCCCGTGCCGTCGGTCCCCGGGTCCGCGTCGCCCGCCTCCACGACGGCGTCCTCGGCCGCCGCGTCCTCGGCCGCGCGACCCGTCGCCCGCCCGGCCCGGCGCTCCTCCGCCCGCTGCGCCAGGTGCAGCGCCGCGGCGTCGCGCGGCCCCGCGAGGAGCACGTACGACAGCCCCCACGCGAGGAACGCGGCGAGCAGCGGCGCGAGCCACGACCGCATGCCCGCCCACCACAGCACCGCGGTGGTGCCGGCGAACAGCGCGAGACGGAGCACGGAGTAGACGAGGACGGGCACGGCACCAGCGTAGGTCGCCGGGCACGTCGCCGGGCACGTCGTCCGGCCCCCGCCGGGCCGCCACCGGGCGGCCGTCCCGCGCCCCGGGGCGGCGTCCCGCCCGAGCGCGTCTACGCTGAACGGGTGCTCAGGTACCTGCCTTACCTCGTGGCCCTCGCGCTCGCGATCTACTGCGTGATCGACGTGCTGCGCAGCGACGAGCGCACGCGCCGCGGGCTGCCCGCGGCGCTGTGGCTCGCCCTGGTCGTCCTCGTGCCCCTGGTCGGGCCGGTCGCGTGGCTGGTCCTGCGGCGCGGCGGCGACGGCGCGGGCCCCGGTCGCCGTCGTCCCGCGCGCCCCGTCGCCCCCGACGACGACCCGGAGTTCCTGCGCCGGCTGGACCAGGAGCGGCGCCGTCGTGAGCGCGAGGCCGGCGGGCCCGCGGACGGCGCCGAGGCGGACGACGCCGCAGGCGGCGACCCCACCCCCACCTGACCGGGGGCGGCACACGCCCCTCACGGCCACGCACGACGACGGCCGCCGCACCGGGACCTCCCGGGCGGCGGCCGTCGTCGTGCTGCAGCCTGGTCGTGCTGCGTCGTGGGCGTGCGACGTCGCGCGTCAGAGCCCGGAGTACGAGTGCTTGCCGTCGACGAACAGGTTCACGACCGTGAAGTTCGCGAGCACGACCGCGTACCCGACGTAGACGAAGTAGGCGGCGCGGCGCCCGCTCCACCCGCGCGTGGTGCGGGCGTGCAGGTACGCGGCGTAGACGACCCACGCCACGAACGTGCCGACCTCCTTGGGGTCCCAGCCCCAGTAGCGGCCCCAGGCGTGCTCCGCCCAGATCGCGCCGCCGATGAGCGTGAACGTCCACAGCACGAAGGCGACGGCGTTGAGGCGGAACGACAGCGCCTCCAGGCGGCGGGCGTCGGGCACCTGCTCGAGCCACGCGAACCGCGGCCCCGTGACCGCGAGGGGCGCGAGCCACCGGCGCAGGCCGTCCCCGCCGCGCCACGGCGTCGTCAGGTGGGAGCGGCCGGTCGCGCGCGCGTCCCGCAGCACCTGGAGCACAGCGGTGCCGAAGGCGACGGTGAACACGCCCGTCGCGATGATGGCCACGCCGACGTGCAGGACGAGCCAGTAGCTCTGCAGCGCCGGCTGCACCGCGTCGGCCTGCACGTGGAACACGAGCAGCGCGAGGGCGAGGCCGAGCACCGCGATGCCCATCACCAGCACGGCGAGGAACGCGATGGTCCGCCGGCGCTGCACGACCGTGAGGACGGCGACGGCGACGAGCACGCCGACGACCGCGAACTCGTACATGTTGGCGGTGGGCCAGCGGCCCGCCGCGAGGCCGCGCGTCACGACGCCGGCGAGCAGGATGACGAGGCCGACGAGCGTGGTCGACCGCGCGATCCCCTCGGCGCGGGACCGCCCCGTCGGGACGGGCGCCGCCGGTGCGACGGCGGCATCGCGCGCCACGGGCGCCCCGCCGGCGGCGACGAGCTCGCGCGCACGGGGCGCCGACGCCTTCTGCGCGGCCTCCGCGACCCGCGACAGCTCGATCGTCCACGCGACGAGCGCGAACGTGAACGCCGTCGTCGCGCCCCACACGAGCAGGTCGCTGACCTGCGCCAGGGTCTGCTGGTCCATCACACGCCTCCGGGTCCGGGCGCCGGGTCCGGCACCTCGTCGTCGCGGTCGGGTCGGTCTGCGGGGGTGCCGGTCGCCGTGCCGGTGGCGGTGGCCGTTGCCGTGCCCGTCGCCGTACCGGTCGTCGCGCCGGTCGCACTGCTCGTCGCCTGGCGCCCCAGCACCTCGGCGACCACCCGGTCGAGCTCGGGCTGCAGGCCCACGTCGTCCCCCCGGGCGAGGCCCGCGGCGTCGACCACTGTACCGACGGCCGCGTCGCCGCCCGCGGGCGCCAGCCGCAGCCACAGCCGCCGCCGCGGCGCGAACAGGGACGCCGCGAGGCCGAGGAACGCGAGGACGGCGAACACCAGCACGCCGAGCAGCGCGGGGTCGTGCCGCAGGTCGAGGGCGACGAACCGCGGCAGCTCCTCGAACGTGAAGGTGCCCAGCCCGTCCGGCAGGTCGACCGTCTCGCCCGGGCGCACGTACAGCGTCACGTCCTCGCCGGCGTCGTCGGTGACCTTCTCCATGCGGGACTCGTCGAGCCGGTACACGTTCTGCGGCACGCCCGTGTCGAGGCCCAGGTTGCCGCGCCACACCGACAGCACGAGCATCGGGTCGGTCGGCTGCGGGTCGGCGGAGCGCCACCAGCCCGGCACCCACTCCTCGGCGGTCGGCAGCAGGTAGCCCACGAGGCCGACCTGGTCCTGCCCCGCCGAGACGTCCGGGACCTTGATGACGCCGCGCGACGTGTAGACCTCGTCCTCGGGCAGGAACGGCACCGCGCCGGAGAACGCGAGCTCGCCGGCGCCGTCGTGCACGGTCACCTGCGGCGCGTAGCCGTTGCCCTGCAGGTACACCTTCGCGTCGCCGGCGGTGACGGGGTGGTTCACCTTGATGGTGCGCGCCTGCGGCTCCTCGCCCGGCTCGGTCACCGTGACGTACGCCGTGAAGTCCCGCGACTGCAGCGTCTGCGGGTCGAACCGCGACTCGAACTCGTCGAGCCGCAGGGTGAAGGGCTCGAGGTCGGCCGGGTCGAACGCGGCACCGCGCTCGAACGTGTCGTAGCCCGCCTGCACGTTCGCGAAGCCGGTGCCCTGCACGACGATGGCCTGCCCGCGGAAGTGCAGCATCTGCCCCGTCGCGACGCTGACGAGCAGGCCCACCAGGGCCAGGTGGAACAGCAGGTTGCCCGTCTCGCGCAGGTAGCCCCGCTCGGCGGACACGGACCACGTGCCGGCGCCCTCGTCGTGCACGTCGACGCGGTACGACGGGACGAACGGCAGCCACGACGCGCCGCGGCGCAGCACCACGGCGGCACGCTCGGCCACGGCCTGGGGCGGGTCCGCGGACGCGCCCTCACCCCGTGCGGGGAACCGCGCGAGCCGGCGGGGGGTGCGCGGCGGCCGCCCGCGCAGGGCCGCCAGGTGCACGCGGGTGCGGGGCAGGATGCAGCCGACCAGCGAGACGAACAGCAGCAGGTAGATCGCGCTGAACCAGACGGACGTGTAGACGTCGAAGAAGCCCAGCCGGTCGAGCCACAGCCCGGCGCCCGGGTGCTCGTCGAGGTACTCGACGACGGCGGCGGGGTCCTGCGGCCGCTGCGGGAACACCGTGCCGGGCACGGCGGCGACGGCCAGCAGCATGAGCAGCAGCAGCGCGACGCGCATGCTCGTCAGCTGCCGCCACGCCCAGCGCAGCCAGCCGACCAGGCCGAGCGCGGGCAGGCCGGGGTCGGGTGCGCCGGGGCGCGGCGCGGTCGCGGACGC
The DNA here is from genome assembly GCA_031178625.1 of Cellulomonas sp. Lineage (GTDB taxonomy): Bacteria > Actinomycetota > Actinomycetes > Actinomycetales > Cellulomonadaceae > Cellulomonas. The sequence goes on along the minus strand of JAPSIR010000117.1, from coordinate 1,217 downwards.
GCCGACGACGTCGCCGTCGCCTCGCGTGAACGCGTCGTCGAGCCCCTCGGGGCGGTAGGTCACCACGTCGGCCTCACAGCACCGGGACGAAGGGGTCGGCACCCGTCAGCACACCCTGGAGCCACGCGGACCACGTGCCCCACACGCCCGTGAGGAGCGCGAGGCCCAGGACGACCAGCACGCCGCCGCCGACCCGGCGCACCACGAGCCGGTGCCGGCGCAGCCACCCGAGCAGGCGGTCGGAGCGCTGCAGCCCGAGCGCGACGAGCAGGAACGGCAGGCCGAGGCCGACGCAGAACACCGCGGCGAGCAGCGCGCCGCGCCCGGCGGACCCGCCGGTGAGCGACAGCGTGAGGATGGCGGCGAGGGTCGGGCCGATGCACGGGGTCCAGCCGATGCCGAACGCGACGCCCAGCAGCGGCGCGCCCCACAGGCCGGCGCGCGGCGCGAGGTGCAGGCGCCGCTCCCCCTGCGCGAAGGGCACGAGGCCCAGGAACGCCAGGCCCATGACGACGGTGACGCCGCCGAGCACGCGGCCGACCGGCTCCTGCCACTGCCACAGCAGCGCGCCGAGCGAGCCCGCGAGCGCGCCGAAGGCGATGAACACGAGCGAGAACCCGGCCACGAACAGCGTCACGCCGAGCAGCACGCGGCGGCGGGCGACGCGGTCGTCGGCGTCGTCCGGGGCCGTCGTGCCGGCGGGTGCGGGCAGGGCCGGCGCGGGGACGGGCACGGCGGGCGCGCCGGCCCCGCGTCCGAGCGCCACGACGTCCGTCGCGTCGACGACGCCGAGCGCACGCGACCGCCGGTCGCCGGCGGAGCCGCCGGGCGCGCCGGCGAGCCCGCCGAGCAGGCCCAGGTACCCGGGGACCAGCGGCAGCACGCACGGCGACGCGAACGCGACGACGCCCGCCAGCAGCGCGACCGGCACGGCGAGCAGCAGGGAGCCGCTCGCGACGGCGGTGCCGAGGTCCGCGGCGACGGTCACGGCGTCGCCGTGCCCGCCGGGTCGGCGGTGGCCGTCGGCGCGCCGGAGCCCTCGGTGCCGCCCTCGGCGAGCAGCTCGTCGACGAGGGAACGCAGCGTCGAGCCCTCCGCGAGGCCGAGCACGCGGGCGGCGACGCGACCCTCGCGGTCGAGGAGCACGGTCGTCGGCACGGCGCTCACGGGGACGACGCCCTGGAGGGCGGCGACGGCCGAGCCCTCGGTGTCGGCGA
>JAPSIR010000346.1 GCA_031178625.1 Cellulomonas sp. | reverse complement strand
GCTCGCCGTCGAGGTCGCAGACGACCATCGCCTCCGGGCTCAGCTCGTCGTACGTCACGCCCGACGGCTTGATGACGAGCAGGTCGCGCTCCGACGGGCCGGCGTCGGGGTCGACGACGACCCGCTCGGACACGTTGCCGGCGGTCCACACGACGAGCCCCCAGCGGGGCAGCTCGGCGTGCAGCGCGCTCACGCGCTCGCGCGCGCGGGCGACGGCGTCGCGCACCGCGTCGGGGTACGCGTCCAGGGACGGGCTCATCGTGGTCCTCCTCCGCGCACCGGTCGGGCGCGCACGTCGGTACGGCGGTCGGTACGGCGGCGGCGCGTCACAGCGCCTGGGTGGCGGCGCGCTCGACCGCGAGGCCGGCGCGGTAGCGCTCGAGGAACGCGGTGTAGCCGGCGACGTCGTCGGGGTCCGGGGCGACCTCGTCGACGTCGGCGCCCGCGAGCACGTGCTCGGCGAGCCAGCCGGCGAGATCCTGGTCCGGCGCCGCCGTCAGGTAGGCCGCGAGCAGGGCGATGCCCCAGGCGCCGCCCTCCCCCGCGGTCCGGCCGACCGCGACCGGCACGTCCAGGGCCGCGGCGAGCAGCCGCTGCGCGACGCCGGCGGTGCGGAACAGGCCGCCGTGCGCGAACAGCGTGTCGACGCGGACGCCCTCGTCGGCCAGCACCTGCATACCGAGGCTGAGGGTGCCGAACGCGCCGTACACCTGCGTGCGGGCGAAGTTCGCGAGCGTCAGCCGGCTGCCCGGCGTGCGGACGACCAGGGGACGCCCCTCCGCTAGACCCGTCACCGGCTCGCCGGCGAGGTAGTTGTACGCGAGCAGGCCGCCGCCGTCGGCGTCGCCGTCGAGCGCCGCGCGCAGCAGCGCGCCGAACACCGTGTCCGCGTCGTCGTCGTGGCCGAGCGCGCCGACCAGCTCGCCGAACACGCCCGCCCACGCGCCGAGCTCGCTCGCGCCGTTGTTGCAGTGGACCATCGCGACGGGGTCACCCGCGGGCGTCGTGACGAGGTCGATCTCCGGGTGCACGCGGGCGAGGGCGTCCTCCAGCACCACCATCGCGAAGATGCTCGTGCCGACGCTGACGTTGCCGGTGCGCGGGGCGACGGACGCGGTCGCGACCATGCCGGTGCCCGCGTCGCCCTCCGGCGGGCACAGGGGTGCGCCCGGCCGCAGCGTGCCCGTGGGGTCGAGCAGCGCCGCGCCCTCGTCGGTGAGGCGGCCAGCCTCCTGGCCGGCCAGCAGCACCTCGGGCAGCAGGTCCGCCAGGTGCAGGCCGGGCGCGCGGTCAGCGACGAGCTCGTCGAACCGCGCGAGCATGCGGGCGTCGTAGCCGCGGGTCGCTGCGTCGATCGGGAACACGCCCGACGCGTCCCCGACCCCGAGGACGTGCCGGCCGGTCAGGCGGCGGTGCACGTACCCCGCGAGCGTGGTGATGCTGGCGACCTGCGGGACGTGCGGCTCCTCGTCGAGGACGGCCTGGTGGAGGTGCGCGACCGACCAGCGCAGCGGCACGTTGTGCCCGAACGCCTCGGTGAGCTCCGTCGCGGCCCGCTCCGTCGTCGTGTTGCGCCACGTGCGGAACGGGACGAGCAGCTCGCCGTCGGCGTCGAACGCGAGGTAGCCGTGCATCATCGCCGAGACGCCGAGGGCGCCGACCGTCTCGAGGCGGGCGCCGTACCGCTGCTCGACGTCGGCGAGCAGCTCCGCGACGCACGCCTGCAGGCCGGACCAGACGGCGTCGAGCGAGTACGTCCACAGGCCGTCGACGTAGTCGTTCTCCCACGCGTGCCCGCCGGCCGCGAGGGGCGCGCCGTCCGGGCCGACGAGGCATGCCTTGATGCGCGTCGAGCCGAGCTCGATGCCGAGGGACGTGCGACCGGCGGCGACGTCGGCGCGGACGGCGTCACGGTCCACGGCGGTCATCGCGCGTCCCGGGCGGGCGCGGGGCGCGTCGCGTCGGTCGCCGCGCGGTCGCGGGTGGGCTGGGGGTCGACGGCCATGTCGCTCCCGTCGGTCGAGGCGGTCACCGTGCCGGTCGCGGCGCGACGGCGGGCGGGCGGGCGGCGGGGCGCCGT
>JAPSIR010000116.1 GCA_031178625.1 Cellulomonas sp. | reverse complement strand
GGCAGCTGCCACGCCTCCTTCTCGGCGCCCCAGAAGCACCCGGACGCCAGGTAGAGCACGCGGGTGCCCTCCGGCCACGGGCCCTGCAGGGGCGTGCCCAGCACGGTGTGCGTCTCGGGGATCGCGTACGGGTAGCCGTCGCGACCCTTCATCGCCGTCTCCGGCGTCACCATCTGCGTGCGTGTCGAGCTGCCGAGCAGCGTCTCGAACAACGAGGCCATGAGCGTCTCTCCTTCTCCCCAGGTGTCCGCCACGTAGAACCCGTACGGGCGTGCGCGTGTTCCCCCGGGGCCCCGGCGCACGGCCTAGCCTGGACCCGTGACGAGCCACCCCGCCTCCGAGCCCCACGACTGGTCGACCACCGGCTTCTCGACCCGCGCGATCCACGCGGGCCAGGACCCCGAGGCGCGCACGGGCGCCGTCGTCCCGCCGATCCACCAGGTGTCGACGTACAAGCAGGACGGTGTCGGCGGCCTGCGCGACGGCTACGAGTACTCCCGCTCAGGGAACCCGACGCGGCACGCGCTCGAGGAGGCGCTGGCGGCGGCCGAGGGCGGTGCCGTGGCGTTCGCGTTCGCGTCGGGCCTCGCCGCCGAGGACACGCTGCTGCGCTCGGTGCTGCGCCCCGGCGACCACATGGTGATCGGGAACGACGCGTACGGCGGCACCTACCGGCTCATCGCGCGCGTGCTGGAGCCGTGGGGGATCGAGCACACGCCGGTCGACATGCTCGACCCCGACGCGGTGCTCGCGGCGATCCAGCCCGGGCGCACGAAGGTGCTGTGGGCGGAGACGCCGACGAACCCGCTGCTCGGCATCGCGGACGTCGAGGCGATCGCCGTGCACGCGCGGTCGGCCGGTGCGGTGCTGGTCGTCGACAACACCTTCGCGACGCCGTACCTGCAGCAGCCGCTCGCGCTCGGCGCGGACGCGGTCGTGCACTCCACGACCAAGTACATCGGCGGGCACTCCGACGTGGTCGGCGGCGCGGTCGTCGTCGCGGACGGCGCGCAGCTCCCCGCGGGGCTCGAGGGGCCGACCGGCACGACGTCCCTGCGCGACGCCGTCGGCTTCCTCCAGAACGCGTCGGGCGCGGTCGCCGGGCCGTTCGACGCCTGGCTCACGCTGCGCGGGCTGAAGACCCTCGCGGTCCGGATGGACCGCCACCAGGCGAACGCCGAGCGCATCGCCCGCTTCCTGCTCGACCACCCCGGCGTCACGCAGGTGCTCTACCCGGGCCTGCCCGACCACCCGGGCCACGACGTCGCCGCCCGGCAGATGACCGGGTTCGGCGGCATGGTCGCGTTCCGCACGGGCGACGCCGAGAAGTCGGTCGCGGTGTGCGGGCACACGCGGGTGTTCACGCTCGCGGAGTCGCTCGGCGGCGTGGAGTCGCTCATCGAGCACCCCGCCCGCATGACGCACGCGTCCGTCGCGGCCACCGCCCTGGAGGTCCCGGACGACCTCGTGCGCCTGTCGGTCGGCATCGAGGACGTCGACGACCTGCTCGCGGACCTCGCGCAGGCGCTGGAGGCGGCGGGCCTGGGACGCGCCGCGTGACCGACGCCCGTCCCGACGTGGCGGGTCGGCCGGTCCCGTCCGGCGCGGACGTGCCGGCCGACGCCGACGTGCCGGCCGCGCCCGCGGTCGTCCTCACCGACCGCCCGCCGCACCCGGTCCCGCCGGCGGTCCAGGCGGCCGCGTCGTGGTCGTGGCGCGTGCTCGTCATCCTCGCCGCCGTCGCCGCGGGCGTCTGGTTGCTCGCGGTGCTCAAGGTCATCGTCGTCCCGGTCATCGTCGCGCTGCTGCTCACCGTCCTGCTCTCGCCGCTCGCCACGTTCCTGCAGCGCCGGGCGCGCCTGCCCCGCGGGGTGGCCGCGGGCGTCGCCCTCGTGCTGCTGCTCGGCGTCGTCGGCGGCCTGCTGACGCTCGCCGGCCGCTCGATCGCGCGGGGCATCGTGGACCTGTGGGACCAGGCGCAGGAGGGCGTCGACACCCTGCTGGCGTCGCTGGCGGACGGGCCGCTCGAGCTCGGCTCGTCGGACCTCGACGGGTACGTCGACCAGCTCCAGGGTGCGCTCGCGGGCAGCGGCGAGCAGATCGCCACGGGTGCCCTGTCCGTGACGGTCACCGTCGGGCACGTGCTCGCCGGCACGCTCGTCGCCCTGTTCTGCACCCTCTTCTTCCTCGTCGACGGCCGGCGCATCTGGGCCTGGGTCGTGGGGCTGCTGCCGCGCGGCTCGCGCGAGCGCGTGCACCAGGCCGGGCGTCGCGGCTGGGTGACGCTGGGCGCCTACACGCGCACGCAGATCCTCGTCGCGGGCGTCGACGCGGTCGGCATCGGGCTCGGCGCCGTCCTGCTGCAGCTGCCGCTGGCGGTGCCGCTCGCGGTGCTCGTGTTCTTCGGCTCGTTCATCCCGTTCGTCGGCGCGATCGTCACCGGCACCATCGCGGTGCTCGTCGCGCTCGTGACGCAGGGCTGGGTGTCCGCGCTGATCATGCTGCTCGTCGTGCTGTTCGTGCAGCAGCTCGAGGGGCACGTGCTGCAGCCGTTCCTCATGGGGCACGCCGTGTCCCTGCACCCGGTGGCGGTGCTGCTGGTCGTCGCGTCGGGGTCGTTCGCGGCGGGGATCATCGGCGCGCTCTTCGCCGTGCCCGTGGCGGCGGTGATCAACACCGTGGTGCTGTACCTGCACGGCCACGACAAGTTCCCGCAGCTCGGCACGGGCGACCACGTGCCGATCCGGCCACGCGCGCACCCCGTGCTGGCGCGGGCGCTCGCCGCCGCGGCGGAGGCGGAGTCCGCGACGCAGGCGGAGCGGGCCGAGGCGCACGCGGGGCGCAGTGCCCGGCCGGACGACCCGCCCACCGCGGCGACCACCGGTCCGGACGCGCCGTGATCGGCGCACCCGACGTGCGGGCCGCGGCGGCGCTGCTCGCGGGGGTCGCCGAGCGCACCCCGGTGCAGCGCAGCCGAGCGCTGTCCGAGCTGGTCGGTGCGGACGTCTGGCTCAAGTGCGAGAACCTGCAGCGTGCCGGGTCGTTCAAGATCCGCGGCGCGTACGTGCGGATGTCCCGGCTGTCGCCCGCTGAGAAGGCGCGCGGCGTCGTCGCCGCCAGCGCCGGCAACCACGCGCAGGGCGTCGCGCTCGCGGCGCGCCTGCTCGGGCTGACGTCGGTCGTGTTCATGCCCGTCGACGCCGCGCTGCCGAAGATCGCTGCGACGCGCGGGTACGGGGCCCACGTCGAGCTCGTCGGCACGTCCGTGGACGAGGCGCTCCTGCACGCCCGCGAGCACGCGGAGCGCACGGGCGCCGTCCTCATCCACCCGTTCGACCACCCGGACGTCGACGCCGGGCAGGGCACGGTCGCGCTCGAGGTGCTCGAGCAGGTGCCGGACGTCGGCACCCTCGTCGTCCCCGTCGGCGGCGGCGGCCTCGCGGCCGGCATGGCGGCGGCCCTCGACGACAGGTCCGACGTGCGCGTCGTCGGCGTGCAGGCCGCGGGCGCCGCCGCGTACCCGGCGTCCCTCGCCGCCGGGCGCCCGGTGCGCGCGCCCGAGCTGCGCACCATGGCCGACGGCATCGCGGTCGGCACGCCCGGCGCGGTGCCGTTCGAGCTCCTCGCGCACCACGACGTGCCGGTGCGGACGGTGTCGGAGGAGGACCTCTCGCGGGCGCTGCTGCTCGTCGCGGAGCGCGCCAAGCTCGTCGTCGAGCCGTCCGGCGCGGCCGCTGTCGCGGCGCTCATGGCCGACCCGACGGGCGTCGTCAGCGACGGCCGGCCCGTGGTGTGCGTGCTGTCCGGCGGCAACATCGACCCGCTCGTGCTGCTGCGCGTCGTGCGGCACGGCCTGGCGTCGGCGGGCCGCTACCTGCACGTGCACGTCCGCGTCGAGGACGCCCCCGGCGCGCTCGCCGGGCTGCTGCGCGACGTCGCGGCGATGGGCGGCAACGTCATGCACGTGGCGCACACGCGCACGGGTGGCGACCTGGCGTTCAGCGAGGTCGCGGTGGACCTGCAGATCGAGACCAAGGGCCCCGAGCACTGCGGCGACCTGCTCGCCGGGCTGCGTGCGGCGGGCTACCGCGTCGGCGACGCCTGACCTCGTCCCGCGGCGCGTCGGGACCGGCCCCGGCACGCCGACGGCGCCGCACCCCGAGGGGGACGGCGCCGTCGCGCGTGCGGGGCCCGGCGTCGGCCGCCGGCGGTCCGCGTCAGCCGGTGAAGGGGCTCGCGGCCGTGATCTCCACCGGGATCTCGCGCCCGTTCGGCGCCTCGTAGGACGTGGCGTCGCCGACCTTGCGCCCGTAGATCGCGGCGCCCAGCGGGGACGTGGGGGAGAAGACGTCGATGTCCGCCGTGCCGGCGATCTCGCGCGAGCCCAGCAGGAACGTCATCTCGTCCCCGGCCACCACGGCGGTGACCACCATGCCGGCCTCGACGACGCCGTCGTCCGGCGGCGTGCCGATCTGCACGTTGCGGAGCTTGGCCTGCAGCTCGCGGATGCGCGCCTCCTGCTTGGCCTGCTCCTCGCGCGCGGCGTGGTAGCCGCCGTTCTCCTTGAGGTCGCCCTCGTCACGGGCCGCGGCGATGCGGTCCGCGATCTCCTTGCGGCCCACCGTCTCGAGGTGCGTGAGCTCCTCCTTGAGGCGGTCGTAGGCCTCCTGCGTCAGCCACGTGGCCGCAGTCGTGTCGGTCACGATCGCTCCTTTCCTGCCTCGGGGCCACCGCCTGCGGCGGTGGTGCTGCCCCGTCGTCGCGCACGGGTGCGGCGCGGCGGTGCGGGACGGGTGTCGCCGTCTGTCCGCGGTCGCGTCGACCTGTTCGTACGACGCCGGACCGGGGCGGCGTAAACGTCCATGGTAGCCGGGACCCCCGCCCGCGTGCGGACGGCCGTCCGGGTTCGCCCGTCCGGCCGGGCCCATGAAGCGACGGCACAGGGCAGAGGCAGGGCCGTCAGGGCAGCGGCGTGCACGCGTCCACGGTCGCGGACACGGCCTCCTGGACGGTCGAGACGGTCACGGTCACCCGCCGGGTGCGCTCGTCGGCGGGCGGCACCTCGACGTCCCGCACGCCGACCTGCGCGTACGACTCCGACAGCGCCTGCACGCGGCAGGACGCGCCGACGCCGGGGTCGGTCGTGACGTCGAACGTCACCTGCGTCGCGCCCGCGCCGTCGACGCGGAAGCCGATCGTCTTCCACTGCACCGGGTCGCGCAGCACGCCCGTGCCGATCCAGCCGAGCACCAGCATCGCCACGACGACGGCCGCGGCCAGGCCCCACCGCTGCAGCCGGCGCGTGGCAGCGGTCGGTTCCGGCCCGTAGCGCCCGACGGGCGTGCGGGGTGCCGGTGCGACCACGGTTCCTCCTGGGTCGGGACGAGGCTCGTCGTGCGGGTGGTGCGCGTGCGTGGGGGATCATTGTCTCTCGTCCGACGACCTGTGACGGGAGGCCCCTGGGTGAGCACGGAGCGGCTACGGCTCATGGCGGTGCACGCGCACCCCGACGACGAGTCCAGCAAGGGGGCCGCGACCACCGCGCGCTACGCGGCGGAGGGCGTCGACGTCCTCGTCGTGACCTGCACGGGCGGTGAGCGCGGTGACGTGCTGAACCCGCACTACGGGCCCGCGCCCGAGGGGCTCGAGGCGATGCGCGCGGTCCGCCGCGAGGAGATGGCCACCGCCGCTGCGGCGCTCGGCGTGCGCCAGCACTGGCTGGGGTTCGTCGACTCCGGCCTCCCGGAGGGCGACCCGCTGCCGCCCCTGCCCGAGGGCTGCTTCGCGCTGACGCCGCTCGAGGAGGCGTCCGCGCCCCTCGTCGCGCTCGTCCGCGAGTTCCGGCCGCACGTCATGACGACGTACGACCCCACGGGCGGCTACCCCCACCCGGACCACGTCATGTGCCACCGCGTCGCGGCCGAGGCGTTCGCCGCCGCCGGGGACGCCGAGCGCTACCGCGGCCGCGGCGAGCCGTGGACGCCCCTCAAGCTCTACTACAACCACGGCTTCTCCCTCGCCCGCATGCGCACCGTCCACGACGCGATCGTCGCGGCCGGCGGCGAGTCGCCGTTCAGCGACTGGATCGACTCGCGGCAGGCCCGCGAGGTGCCCGAGCGCCCGGTGACCACGCGCGTCGAGTGCGCGGACTGGTTCCCGCAGCGGGACGCCGCCCTGCGCGCGCACGCCACGCAGATCGACCCCGAGGGCTGGTTCTTCGCCGTCCCGCGCGAGGTCGAGCTGGCGCAGTGGCGCACCGAGGAGTTCGAGCTGGCGGAGTCGCGGGTGCCGACGACGCTGCCCGAGGACGACCTGTTCGCGGGGATCCGCGGGACGGAGGCGGCACGGTGACCGGTGCGCTGGGTACGGCCCTGGGCGGTGCGGTGCTCGCCGCGGTGGTGCACGCCGAGCGGCTGCCCGGCCCGACGATCGAGAGCCCCGAGGAGGGCTCGCCGGGCTTCTACGGTTTCGTGGCGACGTTCCTGCTCGCCGCGGCCGTGATCGCGCTCGCGGTGTCGTTCAGCCGGCGCATGCGGCGGGCGGACCACCGCGCGCGCCTGCGGGCGCAGGACGAGGAGGCGCGTGGCGACGGGCCGGCGCCCGTGACGGCGGAGGAGGGCGTCGCGCAGGCGGAGCTCGACGCCCGCACGGAGGGCGGGCGCCCGGCCGCGCCGCCCGTCGACGGCGACGCGTCCGGCCGCGACGACGACGCCCCGGACGCCGGCCGCACGCCGTGAGCCGGCAGCCCGAGCCGCCGGTGCGCCCGGCGGTCCGCGTGACCGTCGCGCAGCTGCAGGTCGGCACGGACCGCGGCGCGAACGTCGAGGTCACGCGCGACGCCGTCCGCGAGGCCGCGCGGGTCCGGGCGGACGTCGTGGTGCTGCCCGAGTACGCGTCGGCGTTCGACCCGCGCGGCGTCGGGCCCGAGCTGGCCGAGCCGCTCGACGGGCCGTTCGTGACGGCGCTGCGCGAGGAGGCCGTGCGCGGCGGCGTCGCGGTGCTCGCGGGCACGACGCTGCCGGCGGAGGAGGACCGTGCGGGCGAGCCGCGGCGGGCGGTCAACGCGGTCGTCGCGGTCGGCGCCGACGGCGTCGTGGCCGGCGTCTACCGCAAGGTGCACCTGTACGACGCGTTCGGGCAGCGCGAGTCGGACCGGTTCGTGCCCGGGCCCGCCGACGCGCCGCCGCTCGTGCTGGACGTCGCGGGGCTGCGGTTCGGCGTGATGACGTGCTACGACCTGCGCTTCCCCGAGTCCGCCCGCCGGCTGGTCGACGCGGGCGCGCACGTGCTCGTCGTCCCCGCGGCCTGGGCGGCGGGACCCCTCAAGGCGTCGCACTGGCGCGTCCTCGCGGCGGCGCGGGCCGTCGAGAACACCGCGGCGGTCGTCGCCGTGGGGCAGGCCGGACGCGGTGTGGTCGGCCGGTCGCTGGTCGTCGGCCCGGACGGCGTCGTGGGCCTCGAGCTCGACGAGACGCCGCAGGTCCGCACGGTCGACCTCGACGCCGACGCGCTCGCGGGCGTGCGCGAGCGCAACCCGTCGCTGGCGAACCGCCGGTACGCCGTCGTGCCGCGCGGCTGACCCCCGACGGGCCGCCGCCCCCGCTCGCACCGGCGCGATGTGCCGCGCTCGGCGGACGAGGCGGGCCGGCTCAGGCGGCGCGGGACGCCGCGACGGCGACCGCCACGAGGTGGCACGTGTAGCCGACGACGGTGAGCACGTGGAACACCTCGTGGAACCCGAACCAACGCGGGCTCGGGTTGGGGCGCTTGAGCCCGTAGACGACCGCGCCGACCGTGTACGCGAGCCCGCCGCCGGCGATCAGCCAGACGATCTCCGCGCCGCCCGTGCGCCAGAACTGCGGCATGAAGCCGACGGCCACCCAGCCGAGCGCCAGGTAGATGGGCACGTAGACCCACCGCGGGGCGTTGAGCCAGAACACGCGTGCGAGGACGCCCACGATGGCGCCGGTCCACACCACGACGAGGAGCGTGCGTGCCGTGGGCGCGGGCAGCAGCAGCACCGCCAGGGGCGTGTACGTGCCCGCGATGATGAGGAAGATGTTGGTGTGGTCGAGCCGGCGCAGGACGGCCGCGACGCGCGGCGACCAGCGGCCGCGGTGGTAGACGGCGCTCGTGCCGAACAGCAGCACCGCGGACGCGCCGAAGACGGCGGTGGACCAGCGGGCCGCGGGCGTGGGCGAGAACGCGACGAGCAGCACGGAGGCGACGAGCACGAACGGGGCGACGCCGGCGTGGACCCAGCCGCGCAGGCGCGGCTTGACCTCCGCGACGACGGCCTCGACGGCGTCGCCGACCGCCTCGCCGACGGACCCTGCCGCCTGCTGCACGGCTGGCTCGGAGCCGCGTCGGGCGTCGCCGTCGGGGCGTGCCGGGGTGGAGCTCATGCGTCTGGTCCGCCTTCGTCCGGGACAACCTACGTCACCGTAGGTTACGCACTGGTAGTTGCCGTGTCGACGTGACGGACGTCCCGGACGGGCACCGGCGCGCGCGTCCGGCGAGTACCGTGAGCGCGTCCACCGACGTCCCCCCGGGAGGGTCCGCGTGCGCCTGCCGCACCCGCTGTACGGCCTGTACGAGCGCCGCCTGGCGGCCTCGCTGCCGCCGGCGCAGATGCCGCGGCACATCGGGGTGATCCTCGACGGCAACCGCCGGTGGGCGCGCAGCAGCGGCGTCTCCTCCGCGCACGGCCACCGGCGCGGTGCGGACAAGATCGGCGACCTGCTGGCGTGGAGCGAGGACGTCGGCGTCGAGGTCGTCACGCTCTGGCTGCTGTCGACCGACAACCTCGCGCGCGACCCCGAGGAGCTCGAGCCGCTGCTGACGGTCATCGAGGACGTCGTCGGCGAGCTCGCGGCCGAGCGCCGCTGGCGCATCCAGGCGGTCGGCGCCCTCGACATGCTGCCGCCCCGCACGGCCGAGGCGCTGCGGTGCGCGCAGGAGGCGACGGCCGACGTCGAGGGGCTGCACGTCAACGCGGCGGTCGGGTACGGCGGGCGGCGCGAGATCGCGGACGCGGTCCGGTCGTTCCTGCGCCACCACGCCGCCGCCGGCACGGGCCTCGAGGAGCTCGCCGAGGCGTTCGACGTGGACCACATCGCGGAGCACCTGTACACGAAGGGGCAGCCGGACCCCGACCTCGTCATCCGCACGTCCGGCGAGCAGCGGCTCGGCGGGTTCCTGCTGTGGCAGAGCGCGCACTCGGAGTTCTACTTCTGCGAGGCGTACTGGCCGGACTTCCGGCGCGTCGACTTCCTGCGCG
>JAPSIR010000345.1 GCA_031178625.1 Cellulomonas sp. | reverse complement strand
GCCGCGGCGACGGCGACCTCGTCGAGGCCGGCCAGGACATCGAGGTGCACTACCTCGGCCAGTCCTGGCAGGGCGGTGTCTTCGACAACTCCTACGACCGCGGGTCGTCGATCAGCTTCCCGATCGGTGTCGGCGCCGTCATCGCCGGCTGGGACGACGGCCTCGTCGGCCAGCAGGTGGGCTCGCGGGTCCTGCTGTCGATCCCGTCGCACCTCGGCTACGGCGACCGCGGCGTGCCGCAGGCCGGCATCAAGGGCGGCGACACCCTCGTGTTCGTCGTCGACATCGTCGGCGTGAGCTGAGCGGGTCGTCCCCGACCCGATGAGTCCGCGCCGCGCCGCCGGTCGACCCCCCAGGGCGCCGGCGGCGCGGTCGCGCGGACCGCGGGCACGGCGGCACCGGACGGAGGAGCCGTGACGCGCGCGTACCCCTGCGGTCTCGACGACTGGGCGACGCACTCGCCGTACAGCGACCCCGGCGGGCACGCCGACGTGCTCGCCGCGCTCGGCACCGACCCGGCGGAGGTGCACGCCGCCGCGACCGGCCTGATCGCGCACTACCGCGCCGAGAGCGAGACGCTCGACGCCGCCCGGCTCCCCACGATCGACCTCCGCTGGCTCGAGGCCGTCCTCGGCGCCGGCCTCGACCTGTCGCCCGCCCCGCTCGCCGGCCGCCCGCACGCCGAGCGCGTCGCGGGCTGCTGCCGCGACCACACGCTGCTCGCGGTCGGCCTGCTCCGCCAGCACGGGATCGCCGCGCGGTCCCGCATCGGCTTCGCGCGGTACTTCTCGCCCGGCTTCGCGCACGACCACGTCGTCGTGGAGCGGTGGGACGGACGCCGGTGGGTGCGCAGCGACCCCGAGCTCGACGCCGCCTTCGGGACCGCGCCACCCGCCGGCGAGCCGTTCGACCCGTTCGACATGCCGACGGGCCTCGACAGCCCGTTCCCGACGGCGGCGGAGCTGTGGACGGCGCACCGGCGCGACGGGCTCGACCTCGCCCGGTACGGCGTCGCGCCGCACCTGCCCGAGCTCTGCGGACGGGACTTCGTGCGCGGGTACGTGCTGCTCGAGGTCGCGCACCGCCGCCGCGACGAGCTGCTCCTCTGGGACGTCTGGGGCGCGAACGACGACGCGACACCGGCCGACGAGGCCGACGCGCTCGCCGACGAGCTCGCCGGCCTGCTGCTGCGCGCCGACGCCGACGACTGCGACGCCGAGGAGGAGCTCGCCCGACGGTACGCCGAGGACCCGCGCCTGCACCCCGGGCGGCGCGTGCGGACGCTCTCACCGCTCGGCCGCCAGGGGTGGACGGACCTGCGCACCCGCACGACGACCTGGGACGCCTGACGGCCGACGTCGTCGGGACCCGCGCCACGTCCGCGCACCGGGACGCGCTCGTGCCCGACGCGCGCGTCGCGGTGGCCCGCCGTGGTGCACCCTGGTGCCGTGCGTCCGTTCCGCCGCCCCGCGCCCGTGCCCGCGCACGTGGGGGAGGGTTTCCTCGCCGCCGAGGCGCCCGCCCTGCAGCGCTCGTTCCGTGCGGCGCTGCACCCGTCCGAGCGTGCCGCCGGTCGGCCGGTACCGGCCCGCGTCGAGGTGACGCGCGGGGCGGACGGGCGCGTCGTCCTGGCGTGGCGCAACGTGCTGGTGGGCTTCGTGCCGGAGTCGCACCTCGCGCTGCTCGCCGCGCAGGTCGACGCGGCGCGGCCGGCGACGCTCGAGGCCGACGGGGTCGTGCACCCGTCCGGCGACCTCTGGCGGCTGTGGGTCGGCCCCGCTCCGGGGGGCGGCTTCCCGCCCGCACCGCCGGACCTCGACACGCTGCCCGCACCGCACGACACGATCCTCGGCGTCCCGCTGCGCCGCCCCGACGAGCCCTAGCGCGCCGACCGCCGAGGTGCCGACCGCGCGGCGCCGTGCGACGGTGGTGGCATGAAGTCGATCCTCACCGTCGTCGTCGTCCTCGCGCTCATCTGGCTCGCCCTGTCCATCCTGGGCGCCGTCGTCGAAGGGCTGCTGTGGCTCACGGTGGTGGGGCTGATCCTGCTCGCCGCGACGGTCGTCTACGGCTGGGTGAAGAGCAAGGCGCG
>JAPSIR010000115.1 GCA_031178625.1 Cellulomonas sp. | reverse complement strand
TGCCGAACTCCACGACCGCGTGGATCGACATCGCCTCGTGGAACACCGGCGCGAACTGCCCCGGCTCGCACTGCGGCCACGTCGAGCAGCCGAGCCCGGAGCCCGTGAGGCGCACCGCCCCGCCGGTCACGACGATGACCACCTGCGCCACGAGGTTCGCGACCACGGCCGGAACGGTCCAGCGCGGGCGCAGACGCGCCAGCACGGACGACGACGGGGCGACGGGTGGCGTGGCCGAGGCGGGCGTGGCGGAGGTGGTGCTCACGCGTCCAGGGTAGGCGTCGGCGCGCGGGTCACCGGCACCGCGAGGCGGGCGTCACACCCCGTCCGCGACGCCCTGCGCCCGCAGCCCGCGGCGTCCGGCACCGTGCGCCGCCGCGGCTCAGTGCCAGCGGAACACGCGTGCGGCGAGGGCGCCGAGCCCGACCGTCCAGGCGGCGAGCACCAGCGCGGGGACGAGCGGCAGCGTGCCGTCGAGGAGCGTGCCGCGCAGGACGTCGCCGAGCGCCCCGGACGGCAGCCAGGTGGCGACCGCGGCGACCGGCGCGGGAAGGTCGGCCGCGGGGACGACCACCCCGCCGCCGAGGGCCAGCACGAGCAGCAGGAGGTTCGCCAGCGCGAGCACCGCCTCGGCCCGCAGCGTGCCGGCGACGACGAGCGCGAGCGCCGTGAACGCCCCGGTGCCCAGCACGAGGCCCACGAGCGCGAGAGCGACGCCCGCCGGGTCCGGCCGCCACCCGAGCAGCGCGGCGACCGCACCGATCAGCACCACCTGCACCAGCTCGACCGCGAGGACCCCGAGCACCTTGCCGGCGAGCAGCCCGCCGCGTCCCAGCGGCGTGGTCGCCATCAGCCGCAGCACGCCGTTGCGGCGGTCGAACGCGGTGGCGATGGCCTGCGACGTGAACGACGCGGTCATCACGGCGAGCGCCAGGAGGCCGGGCGTGAGGAAGTCGACGCGCGACGCGCCCGCCGTGTCGATCTCCACGAACGTGCCGCGGACGAGCCCGACGAGCGCGAGCACGGGGATGACGACGGTCACGAGCAGCTGCTCGCCGTTGCGCAGGATCGTCCGCGTCTCGAGCCCTGCCTGCGCGAGCACGCGCCGCACCGGGGGCGCCGCGAGCCCGGCGGTCGGCGGGGCGGGGGCCGCGGGCGTCGGGTCGGTCATCGCAGGGTCCGTCCCGTCAGGTCGAGGAAGACGTCCTCGAGCGTGCGGCGCCCGAGGTCGAGACGCGTGGCGAGGACGTCGTGCGCGGCGAGCCACGCGGTGACGTCGGCCAGCGTGCGGGGCCCGACGGCGCCCGTCACCGCCAGCGACGTCGCCGACCGCTGCTCCACCGCGAGGCCGTCGCCGAGCGCCCGGCGCAGGTCCGCGGCGTCGACGGGGCGCTCCGTCCGGACGACGAGCGTCGTGCGCGGGTCGCCCGGCGCGCCGGGACGGGCGTCGTCGGCGCGGGCGCCGGCGAGCAGGTCCGCCACCGTGCCCTCGGCGAGCACGCGGCCGTGGTCGACGACGACCACGTGGTCGGCCAGGTCCTCCGCCTCCTCCATGAGGTGCGTCGTGAGGATCACCGCCACACCCTCGTCGCGGAGCTCGCGCACGAGATCCCACACGGCGAGCCTCGCCTGCGGGTCCATCCCCGCGCTCGGCTCGTCCAGGAACACGACCCGCGGGCGGCCGACGACGGCGACCGCCAGGGCCAGGCGCTGGCGCTGGCCGCCGGACAGGCGGCGCACCGTCGTCCGCGCGAACGCGCCGAGGCCCAGCCGGTCGGCCAGGGCGTCCGTGCTCGCGGGGTGCGCGTACATGCGCGCCACGTGGTCGAGCACGTCGCGCGCGCGGACGCCCGACGGCAGGCCGCCGTCCTGCAGCATCACGCCGACGCGGGGTCGCAGCGCGGCGCCGTCCGCGACGGGGTCGAGGCCGAGCACGCGCACGCGCCCCGCGTCGGGCGAGCGGAGCCCTTCGCAGCACTCGACGGTCGTGGTCTTGCCGGCGCCGTTGGGCCCGAGCACCGCGGTGACGCGCCCCGCCTCGGCGGTGAGGTCGAGGCCGTCGACCACGGTGCGGCCGTCGTAGCTCTTGACGAGCCCACGGACCTCGACGGCGGGGGAGTGCGGCACGGTGGGCGAGTCTAGGTCGTCGACCGGTCGCGGTACGGCCGGGCGCGCGCCCGGCAGGGGCCGGACGCAGGTCCGGCGGCGCTGCGGACCCGGGCCCGCGGCCGTACGGCGGCCGTCGCAGTGTCCGGGACGTCCCCCAGATGGACGACGCGCGCGGGGCGACTTCCGTGCCTCTAGGGTGACGCGGCGGCGTCCGCGGGCGCCGACCCCAGCCGACGACGACGGGAGAGCCCGTGCCCACGTACCGCATCGACCCGGACTCGCTGCGGGAGGTGCCCGGCGACGTGACGGCCGTGTGGGCGCACGTCGAGGCGCTCGAGGCGCGCGGCGTGGACGCCGACGGGGAGCGGGTCGCCTGGCTGCGGATCCTCGGTGCCCTCGCGTCGGCCGAGACGCTCGCGTGGGCCGACGTCGTGCGACACGGCGGGCCGACGTCGCTCGCAGCCCTGCCCGGTGCGGCACCCGCGCTGGCGACCGCGGCGTACCGGCCGATGCTGCGGCTCGCGCACGTGCTGCACTGGCAGCGCCGGCACGCCGACGCCGACGCGGTCGTCGACGCGGTGCGCCGCGCGGCGGAGGCGACGGCCGGGCACGCGGTGACGGTCGGCGACGAGGCGGTGCGGCGCGACTGCGCCGCCGTGCTCGGCTTCGCCGACCAGCACCAGGGCAAGGTGCGCTACGACGAGGGCCGCTACGCGGAGGCGGCGGTCCTGTTCGGGGCGGCGCTCCAGCGCCGGCAGCGCGAGCAGGCACCGGCGGACCAGGTGGCGTCCAGCCGGCAGGCGCTCGAGGCCGCGCGCCGGCGGCAGGCGGGCATGGCGCGCAGCACGGTGTGAGGGTGTGAGGCGCGGCTCACCAAGGGTGTCCTTGCTTGCGGGGATGGATTTCGGCAACAAGGATGTTGCCGATATCAGGAGCCCACGTCCTCGACGTGGGTACGCCCCGCCGGACGCGTCGACCGACGCCCGGTGCGTCGGTCGAGACCCCGCGGAGGTGCGCAGTGAGCAGCCTGCTGCCCGTCGCCGCGCCCGTGCCTCCGCCCGCGCCCGTGCCCGCCCACGAGGGCGCGGCGCCCGCGCACGAGCCGGCCGACCACGACGCCGGCACCCGGCGCCGCGTCCTGCAGATCGTCGCGACCGACGGACCTGTCAGCGCGGCCGACGTCGCCACGGCGCTCGACCTCGCCGCGGCGGGCGTCCGGCGCCACCTCGCCGCCCTCGAGCAGGCCGGCCAGGTCACCGTGCACGTGGGCCCGGGCGGCGCTCGCGGCCGCGGGCGCCCCGCCCGCCGCTACGTCGTCACCGGGCACGGCCAGGGCACGCTCTCGCAGCGGTACGCCGAGATCGCGGCCGACGCCCTGCGGTTCCTCGCGGACGCCGCCGGACCCGAGGCCGTCGAGCGCTTCGCCGAGCAGCGGGTGCGCGAGCTCGAGACGCGGCACGCCGAGGCGGTGGCCGCCGTCGGCGACGACGTCACCGCCCGCACGCACGCGCTCGCCGACGCCCTCGCCCGCGACGGCTACGCGGCCTCCGCGCGGCCCGTGCCCGGCACCGGTGCGCTCCAGCTCTGCCAGGGCCACTGCCCCGTGCAGGAGGTGGCCGCCGAGTTCCCCCAGCTGTGCGAGGCCGAGACCCGCGCGTTCGGCCGGCTGCTGGGCGTCCACGTCCAGCGGCTGTCCACCCTGACCTCCGGCGGGCACGTGTGCACCACCAGCGTCCCGACCCGCAGACCCCCGAGCGGCGGCCCGTGACCCCGGCCGCCGCACCCGCCCCGAACCCCACCCTTGACCCCGCACGTGCACTCGACGGAAGGACCGACACCATGAGCGCACCCACGGACGAGACGGCCACCCGGCCGGCGGCGACCGAGCCGCTGAGCCAGGACGAGGCCATCGCCTCCCTCGGCAACTACACCTACGGCTGGCACGACCCGGACGTCGCCGGTGCGAGCGCGCGCCGCGGTGTGTCCGAGGACGTCGTGCGTGACATCTCGCGGCTCAAGAACGAGCCCGAGTGGATGCTGAAGACGCGCCTGAAGGCGCTGCGCATGTTCGACAAGAAGCCGATGCCCTGGTGGGGCGCGGACCTGTCGGGCATCGACTTCGACAACATCAAGTACTTCGTGCGGTCCACGGAGAAGCAGGCCACCAGCTGGGAGGACCTGCCCGAGGACATCAAGAACACGTACGACCGCCTCGGCATCCCGGAGGCGGAGAAGCAGCGCCTCGTCGCGGGCGTCGCCGCGCAGTACGAGTCCGAGGTCGTGTACCACCAGATCCAGGAGTCGCTCGAGGAGCAGGGCGTCATCTTCCTCGACACCGACACGGGCCTGCGCGAGCACCCGGAGATCTTCGAGCAGTACTTCGGCTCGGTGATCCCCCCGGGCGACAACAAGTTCGCGTCGCTCAACACCGCCACGTGGTCGGGCGGCTCCTTCGTCTACGTGCCGCCGGGCGTGCACGTCGAGATCCCGCTGCAGGCCTACTTCCGCATCAACACGGAGAACATGGGCCAGTTCGAGCGGACGCTGATCATCGCGGACGAGGGCTCGTACGTGCACTACGTCGAGGGCTGCACGGCCCCGATCTACCAGTCGGACTCGCTGCACTCGGCCGTCGTCGAGATCGTCGTGAAGAAGAACGCGCGCGTGCGCTACACGACCATCCAGAACTGGTCGAACAACGTCTACAACCTCGTGACCAAGCGCGCCACGGTCGCCGAGGGCGGGACGATGGAGTGGGTCGACGGCAACATCGGCTCCAAGGTCACGATGAAGTACCCGGCCATCTACCTCATGGGTGAGCACGCGCGCGGCGAGACGCTGTCGATCGCGTTCGCCGGCGAGGGGCAGCACCAGGACGCCGGCTCGAAGATGGTGCACGCCGCGCCGCACACGTCGAGCTCGATCGTCTCGAAGTCGGTCGCGCGCGGCGGTGGCCGCACGTCGTACCGCGGCCTCGTGCAGATCCTCGAGGGCGCCTCGCACTCCGCGTCGAACGTGCTGTGCGACGCGCTGCTGGTCGACCAGATCTCGCGCTCGGACACCTACCCGTACGTGGACGTCCGCGAGGACGACGTGTCGATGGGTCACGAGGCGACGGTCTCGCGCGTCAGCGAGGACCAGCTGTTCTACCTGATGTCCCGGGGCATGGCGGAGACCGAGGCGATGGCCATGATCGTGCGCGGGTTCGTCGAGCCCATCGCGCGCGAGCTGCCCATGGAGTACGCGCTCGAGCTCAACCGCCTCATCGAGCTGCAGATGGAAGGATCCGTCGGCTGATGACGACCACCACCAACGAGGGCGCCACCGGCCTCTCGACCGACCACTCGCGCGCCGTCGCGGACGGCGCCCACACCCACGGCGTCGGCACCGTGCCGCAGTCGTCGCGCGCCGCGCGCGCGACGAGCTTCGACGTCGCCGCCTTCCCGGTGCCCACGGGCCGGGAGGAGGAGTGGCGGTTCGCCCCCGTCGACCGCATCGCGCCGTTGTTCGGCGCCGCGACCGACGGCGTCCTGTCCGGCCACGGCGTGCTGACGACGGTGGTCGAGGCACCCGAGGCGCGCGTCGAGATCGTCGACCGCGACGACGTGCGTCTCGGCCGCGCCGGCAAGCCGGGCGACCGCGCCGCGGCCGCCGCGTGGGCGTCGTTCGAGCGCGCGACGGTCCTCACGCTGCCGCGCGAGTCCGTGTCGTCCAAGGTGACGTCGATCGTCGTCGAGGGTGCCGCCACGGGCGAGATCGCGGAGGAGCCGACGGCCACGCACCTGCTCGTGCACGCCGAGCCGCTGTCGCAGGGCGTCGTCGTCATCGACCACGTCGGGCACGCGAACCTCACCGAGACGGTCGAGATCGTCGCGGAGGACGGCGCGCACCTGACGGTCGTGTCGGTGCAGGACTGGTCCGAGGGGACCGTCCACGCGTCGAGCCACCGCCTGCGGGTCGGGCGCGACGCGTCCGTGAAGCACATCGTCGTCACGCTCGGCGGCGACGTCGTGCGTATCACGCCGGACGCCGAGTTCGTCGGCGAGGGCGGGTCCGTCACGATGCTCGGCGCGTACTTCGCGGACGCCGACCAGCACCAGGAGCACCGTCTGTTCGTCGACCACGCGGTGCCCAGCTGCGTGTCGCGCGTGACGTACAAGGGCGCGCTGCAGGGTGCCGGTGCGCACACCGTGTGGGTGGGCGACGTGCTCATCCGCGCGGCCGCCGAGGGCACGGACACCTACGAGCTCAACCGCAACCTCGTCCTCACGGACGGCGCGCGCGCGGACTCGGTGCCGAACCTCGAGATCGAGACGGGCGTCATCGAGGGCGCCGGCCACGCGAGCGCGACCGGCCGGTTCGACGACGAGCAGCTGTTCTACCTGCGCGCCCGCGGCATCCCCGAGGCGGACGCGCGTCGCCTCGTCGTGCGCGGCTTCTTCGCGGAGCTCATCCACGAGATCGGCGTGCCGGAGGTCGAGGAGCGCCTCATCGCGTCGATCGAGGCCGAGCTCGAGAAGTCGATGAGCGAGATCCTCGGCACGCCGCGGGTCGAGGAGTCCGAGGCGGTCGCCCCGGCGGAGCGCGCATGAGCGCCCAGCTCGCCTGCTACACCGCCGACGTGCCCGTCGCGGGCACGCTGCGCGTCGAGCTCGAGGGCGAGGCGGGACCCGTCGAGGTCGCCGTCGTGCGCGACGAGTCCGGCGAGTGGCACGCCATCAGCGACGTGTGCTCGCACGGCGCCGTCTCCCTCTCCGAGGGCGAGGTCGAGGACTGCACGGTCGAGTGCTGGCTGCACGGGTCGCGCTTCGACCTGCGCAGCGGCAAGCCGCTGTCGCCGCCGGCCGTCCGCCCCGTCCCCGTCTACCCCGTGACCGTCGACGGCGAGCGTGTGCTCGTCGACGTCGACGCCCCGCTCTGACCCGAGGAGTACCCCCAGATGTCCACCCTGGAGATCCGCGACCTGCACGTCAGCGTCGAGACGAAGGAGGGCGCCAAGCCCATCCTGCGCGGCGTCGACCTCACCGTGAACAGCGGCGAGACCCACGCCATCATGGGCCCGAACGGGTCCGGCAAGTCCACGCTGGCGTACTCGCTCGCCGGCCACCCGAAGTACCAGATCACCTCCGGCACCGTCCTGCTGGACGGCGAGGACGTGCTCGAGATGAGCGTCGACGAGCGTGCCCGCGCGGGCATGTTCCTCGCGATGCAGTACCCCGTCGAGGTGCCGGGCGTGTCGGTGTCGAACTTCCTGCGCACCGCCAAGACGGCGATCGACGGCGAGGCCCCGCCGCTGCGCACGTGGGTCAAGGACGTGCGCGGCGCCATGGACGCGCTGCGCATGGACGCCACGTTCGCCGAGCGCTCGGTCAACGAGGGCTTCTCGGGCGGCGAGAAGAAGCGCCACGAGATCCTCCAGATGGAGCTGCTCAAGCCGCGCATCGCGATCCTCGACGAGACCGACTCCGGCCTCGACGTCGACGCGCTGCGCATCGTGTCGGAAGGCGTCAACCGCGTCCGCGAGACCACGGATGTCGGCATGCTCCTGATCACGCACTACACGCGGATCCTGCGCTACATCAAGCCGGACTTCGTGCACGTCTTCGTCGACGGCCGGATCGCCGAGCAGGGCGGGCCGGAGCTCGCCGAGCGGCTCGAGAACGAGGGCTACGACCGCTTCCTCACGTCCGCGCAGGCGTGAGCACCCGGTGCCGGGACGCGGCGCACGTCGCGTCCCGGCACCGCACGACCCGCACCAGCGGTGCGGTCCCGCGGCCGGTCGCCGGCCGCCCACGTCCCGCCGTCCGGGAGGACACCCCATGACCAGCACGCTCGAGCCGGTCGCCGCACCCGCCGGCCGGCTGTCCGCGGCGGAGCTCGCCGCGGTCCGCGCCGACTTCCCGCTGCTCGCGCGGACGCTCCGCGACGGGCGTCCGCTGGTCTACCTGGACTCCGGCGCGACGTCCCAGAAGCCCGACGTCGTCCTCGACGCCGAGCAGGACTTCTACCTGCAGCGCAACGCCGCCGTGCACCGCGGCGCGCACCAGCTCGCCGAGGAGGCGACCGAGGCGTTCGAGGACGCCCGCGCGCGCGTCGCCGGCTTCGTCGGCGCCACGCCCGGCGA
This sequence comes from Cellulomonas sp., assembly GCA_031178625.1. Lineage (GTDB taxonomy): Bacteria > Actinomycetota > Actinomycetes > Actinomycetales > Cellulomonadaceae > Cellulomonas. The sequence continues at coordinate 1,071 of JAPSIR010000115.1, read as the reverse complement.
GCTCGTGTGGACGTCGAACGCGACGGCCGCCCTCAACCTCGTCGCGTACGCGATGTCGAACGCGACGCTCGGGCGCGGCGGCGACGCGGCGCGACGCCTCGCGCTCGGCCCCGGCGACGAGATCGTCGTCACCGAGCTCGAGCACCACGCGAACCTCGTGCCGTGGCAGGAGCTCGCGGCCCGCACGGGTGCGACGCTGCGCTGGATCGGCGTGACCGACGACGGCCGGCTGCGCCTGGAGGACCTCGACACGGTCGTCACCGAGCGCACGCGCGTGCTGGCGTTCTCCCACGCGTCGAACGTGACGGGCGCCGTGGCGCCGGTGGACCGGTTCGTGGCCCGTGCCCGCGAGGTGGGCGCGCTCACCGTGCTCGACGCGTGCCAGTCGGTGCCGCACCTCGGTGTCGACCTCGCCGCGCTGGGCGTGGACTTCGCCGCGTTCTCCGGCCACAAGATGTACGGCCCCACGGGCGTCGGCGCGCTGTACGGGCGGCGTGAGCTGCTCGAGGCGATGCCGCCCGTGACGACCGGCGGGTCGATGGTCGAGGTCGTCACGATGGAGGCCACGACGTACGCGCCGCCGCCGCAGCGGTTCGAGGCCGGCACGCAGATGGTGTCGCAGGCCGTCGCGCTCGGCGCCGCCGCGCAGTACCTCGGCGAGCTCGGCATGGACGCGGTGCACGCGCACGAGACGGAGATGGCGGGGCTGCTGCTCGACGCCGTGGCGTCCGTGCCCGGCGTCCGCGTCCTCGGCCCGACCGACACCGTCGACCGGCTCGCGAACGTCGCGTTCGTCGTCGACGGCGTGCACGCGCACGACGTCGGCCAGGTGCTCGACGACGCGGGCGTCGCCGTCCGCGTCGGCCACCACTGCGCGCAGCCGCTGCACCGGCGCTTCGGCGTCGCGGCCACGACGCGCGCGTCGGCCGGCGTCTACACGACCCCCGAGGACGTCGCCGCGTTCCGGGAAGCACTGGCGGGGGTCCGCGCGTTCTTCGGTGCGGAGGGAGCGTGATGAGCACCGGATCGATGGAGCAGCTGTACCAGCAGGTCATCCTGGACCACGCGAAG
>JAPSIR010000344.1 GCA_031178625.1 Cellulomonas sp. | reverse complement strand
ACGTCGTCGGCGACGACATCGTCCTGCGCGTCGTCGACACCGGGCCCGGCGTCCCGGACGCCGCCAAGGAGCACCTGTTCGCGCCGTTCCAGCGCCTCGGGGACACCTCCGGCGGTGGGCTCGGGCTCGGGCTGGCCGTCGCCGACGGGCTGGGCCGCGCGGTCGGTGCGCAGCTGTCGGCCGAGGACACCCCTGGCGGCGGCCTGACGATGGTCGTGCAGGTGCCGCTCGCCGACCGCACCGGCACGTCCGGCGCCGTCGGCGGCGTCACCGTCCGGGCCCCCGCCGACGGGCTGGCAGGGTGGTCGCCGTGACCACCGGCCCGAGCCCCGCCCGCGGCACCGGTGCGCGCGTCCTCGTGGTCGACGACGAGCCCGGGCTCGCGCACGCGCTCACCATCACGCTGCGCGCGTCCGGGTGGGACGTGCGGACCGCCCGGGACGGCGCCTCCGCGATCGCGGAGGCCGCCGAGCACCTCCCCGACGTCGTGCTGCTCGACCTGGGCCTGCCCGACATGAGCGGGGTCGACGTCATCACGGCGCTGCGCGGGTGGACGCGCGTGCCGGTCGTCGTGCTGTCCGCGCGCCAGCACGGCGAGGACAAGGTCGAGGCGCTCGACGCGGGCGCGGACGACTACGTGACCAAGCCCTTCGCGATGAACGAGCTGCTGGCCCGGCTCCGGGCGGCCGTCCGCCGTGCGCAGCCCGAGGCGCCCCCCGAGGGCGTCGTCGAGGCGGGCCGCCTGAGCGTCGACCTCGCCCGCCGCCGCGTCCTGCGTGACGGCGCCGAGGTCCGCCTCACGCCGACGGAGTGGGCGATGCTCGAGGTCCTCGTCCGCCACCGCGGCCGGCTCGTGCCACGCCGCCAGCTGCTGCAGGAGGTGTGGGGCCCGGCGTACGGCGACGAGACGCACTACCTGCGCGTCTACTCGGCGCAGCTGCGCCGCAAGCTGGAGGACGACCCGTCGCGCCCACGGCACATCATCACCACCCCCGCCACGGGGTACACGTTCGAGGTGTGACCCGCGTCTCCCCCGCCGGTTGCGACGGGCGCCCGCCCTCGTAGCGTGGACGTCGCGCGGTCCAGCACGGGCCGCGCGCACGCACCCGCCCCGCGCGGCGCGACACGGACCGCGCGGGCCGACCGCAGGGAGGCACCCATGGCGACAGGCGAGACCGGCTTCGACGACGTCACCTTCGACCTCATCTCCGTGCAGTACCACTCGCTCAAGGCGGGGCACGACTACGGGCAGTACGTGCGCGACGCCCGCAACGCGGGCAAGGAGGAGATCGCCGCGTTCTTCGAGCAGGTCATGCGCGAGGACTCCGAGCGCGCGCAGCGCTGCCACCAGTTCCTCGGCGAGCTGACGCAGCACGGCACGGACGCGACGTCCCCGCAGGGCGACGCCTGACCCGTGCGGCACCACGGCCCGGCCCGGGGCACCCCGGGCCGGGCCGTCGCGCGTCGCCGCCGGGCACCGCGCGATAGCTCCGGGTTCCCGTGGCAGCGGGGTCGGGTGCGTGGGAAGGTGAGCGCACGGTCCGCCGTGTCGAGGCGCGGCACGCCGTACGGACCGCACGCACCCGGGAGGGCGGTGGGCGGTGACCGACCAGATGACCGCCGGACCGGACGGCTGGGCATCACCCGACCTGGAGGCGCTGCACGAGCTGCTCGCCCGTGTGGGCCCGGCACAGGGCACGCAGGCGCTCGAGGCGCTCCAGCAGGAGCTCGACACCGCCAACGAGGAGCTCCAGGTGGCCGACGCCGAGCTGCGGGCGCAACGCCGGCAGCTCGAGGACCTCCTCGACGCGCGCAGCGGGTCCGGCGCCCGGCGCGAGTGGCTGACGTCGCTGCTGCCCGTGCCCGTCATCGAGACGGACCGGGCCGGCGTGGTCGTCTCGGCCAACACCGCGGCGGCCCGGGCGCTGAACATCGCCCTCGCGCACCTGCTGCGCAAGCCGCTCGTCGGGTTCGTCGACGACGTGGGGCGGCCGCGCCTGCGGCGTGTGGTCTCGTCCGTCGGCTCCGAGCCCACGCGGCTGCGGCTCCACGTGCGGCCGCGCCGCGCGGAGCCCGCGCCGTACGACGTGGTGGTCGTCGCGGACAC
>JAPSIR010000343.1 GCA_031178625.1 Cellulomonas sp. | reverse complement strand
CCGCAACGACGCGGCCCCCTCTTGCGCGCCACGCGCGGCGCCTGGCATGGTCGTGACTGCAAACGCATTCATCCGTCGGATGCGCTGCCCGCCACGCGCCGTCGCGCCGGCCGGGCCTGCGGCGACGGGCGCGCAGGGGCGCCCGTCGCCCCCGACGTCCAGGAGGACCCATGAGCCACACCGCAGCCCGCTGGACGCTGCACCCCGACCGTGCGCTGCCGGCCGACCCCGTGACCCGGGGCATCGCCCGGCAGGTGTTCGACGCGACCCGCGACCTGCCGATCGTGTCGATGCACGGGCACGTCGACGCTGGCGTGCTCGCGCGGGACGAGCCGTTCGGCGACCCCGCGTCGCTGCTGGTCGTGCCGGACCACTACCTCGTGCGCATGCTCGTCTCGCAGGGCGTGCCGCACGACGCGCTGGGTGTCCCCCGCAAGGACGGGCAGCCGGTGGAGACCGACCCCCGCGCGATCTGGCGCACGTTCGCCGCGCACTGGCACCTGTTCCGCGGCACGCCCACGCGCTTCTGGCTCGAGCACGTGCTCGTCGAGGTGCTGGGCGTCAAGCACAAGCTGACCGCGGAGACCGCCGACGAGGCGTACGACACGATCGCCGAGCGGCTCGCCGACCCGGCGTTCCGCCCGCTGGCGCTGCTCGACCGGCTCGACATCGAGATCATCGCGACGACCGACCCGGCGACCGCGACGCTCGCGGACCACGCCGACCTCGCCGCGCGCGGCTGGGGCCAGCGCGTCGTCCCGACCTTCCGGCCCGACGCGCTGCTGCACGTCGACCGTCCCGGGTGGCGCGACGACGTGGCGCTGCTCGGCGAGCGCGCCGGCGTCGAGATCGGCTCCTACCGGGACTACCTGCGGGCGCTCGAGGCGCGGCGCTGGGCCTTCGTCGAGGCGGGCGCGCGCGCCACCGACCACGGGCACCTGCGCGCCGACACGACGCCGCTCGACCCCGCGGACGCGCAGGCCGTGTTCGCGGCGGCGCTGCGCGGCGAGGTGACGGCGGCCGAGGCCCAGGCCTTCAGCGCGCACATGCTCTTCGAGATGGCCCGCATGTCGACGCAGGACGGCCTGGTGATGCAGCTGCACCCCGGTGCGCTGCGCGACCACGACCCGCGGGTGGCGATCGAGCGCGGCGCGGACGTCGGCTACGACATCCCGGTGGCGACGGAGTACGTGCGCTCGCTGGCGCCGCTGCTCGAGGCGTTCGGCCACCACCCGAACCTGCGGCTCATCCTCTTCACGCTCGACGAGGACACGTTCAGCCGGGAGCTCGCGCCGATCGCCGGTGTGTACCCGGCGGTGCGGCTCGGCGCGCCGTGGTGGTTCCTCGACACCCCGGACGGCATGCGCCGCTACCGGGAGGCCGTCACGGACACCGCAGGGTTCTACAACACCACGGGGTTCGTCGACGACACCCGCGCGTTCCTGTCGATCCCGGCGCGGCACGACCTCGCGCGCCGCGTCGACGCCGGGTTCCTCGCCCGGCTCGTCGCGGAGCACCGGCTGGACGTCGACGAGGCCGTGCAGACCGCCGTCGACCTGGCCTACCACCTGCCGCGGATGGCGTACCCTCCTGTCGCAGCAAGCGCTTTCCGCGGCACCGACGCCGCCACCCCCCAGGAGGTCATGCCGTGACCGAGACCGCCGCCGCGTCCGCCGCGGGCACCACCGTCCTCGCGCGCCTCGCGGCGCACCGCCTCGTCCCGGTCGTCGTCCTCGACGACGCGAAGGACGCCGACGGCCTGGGCGCCGCCCTCGTCGGCGGCGGCCTGCCGGTGGCCGAGGTGACCTTCCGCACCGCGGCCGCGCCCGACGCGATCCGCGTGCTGCGCGACCGCGGGGACGTGCTCGTCGGCGCCGGCACCGTCCTGACGGCCGACCAGGTCGACGCCGCCGTCGCGGCGGGCGCCGACTACGTCGTCTCGCCCGGCACGAGCCGCGCGGTCGTCGAGCGGTGCCACGAGCACGGCGTGCTCGCGCTGCCGGGCGCCGTCACGGCCACCGAGGTGCAGGCCGCGCTCGAGCTCGGCGTCACCACGGTGAAGTTCTTCCCGGCCGGCACGTCCGGCGGTGCCAAGGCCATCGCGGCG
>JAPSIR010000342.1 GCA_031178625.1 Cellulomonas sp. | reverse complement strand
ATCATCTTCTTCTGCTACTTCTACACGGCGATCACGTTCAACCCGGACGAGGTCGCGGACAACATGAAGAAGTACGGCGGCTTCATCCCGGGCATCCGCGCCGGACGCCCGACGGCCGAGTACCTCGACTACGTCATCACGCGCATCACCGCACCGGGCTCGATCTACCTGGCGCTCGTCGCCCTGATCCCGACGATCGCGTTCATCGTCCTCGACGTCGGCTCGAACATCCCGTTCGGCGGCGCGTCGATCCTCATCGTGGTCGGCGTCGGCCTCGAGACGGTGAAGCAGATCGAGTCGCAGCTGCAGCAGCGTCACTACGAAGGGTTCCTCCGTTGAGCGCACGTCTCGTCCTGCTCGGCCCGCCCGGAGCGGGCAAGGGCACGCAGGCCGCCCGGCTCGCCGAGCAGCTCGGCGTGCCGGCCATCTCGACCGGCGACATCTTCCGCGCCAACATCAAGGGCGGCACGGAGCTGGGCCGCAAGGTCCAGGACATCACCGCCTCCGGCGCCCTGGTGCCGGACGAGCTGACGAACGAGCTGGTCCGCGACCGGCTCGCGCAGGCCGACGCCGCCGACGGGTTCCTCCTCGACGGGTACCCGCGGAACGTCGCGCAGGTCGCCGCGCTCGACGAGATGCTCGCCGCCGCGGGCGTCGCCGTCGACGCGGCCGTCGAGCTGACGGTCGACCCGCAGGTCGTCGTCGACCGCCTCTCGCGGCGCGCGGCGATCGAGGGCCGCGCCGACGACACGGAGGACGTCATCCGGCACCGGCTCGACGTCTACGCCGAGCAGACCGCGCCCATCTCGCAGGTGTACGCGGCCCGGGACCTGCTGGTCCAGGTCGACGGCCTCGGCGAGGTCGACGAGGTCACGCAGCGGCTGCTCGACGCGCTGCAGGCCGCGCAGTCCGCCTGACCGCATGTTCGGCCGCGAGCGGATCGAGTACAAGACGCCCGAGCAGGTCGCCGTCATGCGGCGGGCCGGGCTGGTCGTCGCGGACGCCCTCGACGCCGTCCGGGCGCGCATCGCGCCGGGCGTGACGACGGCCGACCTCGACGCCGTAGCGGAGGACGTCATCCACGGCGCGGGCGCCACCCCGTCGTTCCTCGGGTACCACGGGTACCCCGCCTCGTTGTGCGTGTCGGTCAACGAGGAGGTCGTGCACGGCATCCCCGGTGCCCGCGTGCTCCAGCCGGGCGACGTCGTCTCCGTCGACTGCGGTGCGATCGTCGACGGGTGGCACGGCGACTCGGCCTTCTCGGTCGTCGTCGGCGAGGGCGACCCGCACGACCACGAGCTCGTCACGACCACCGAGGACGCCCTGTGGGCCGGCATCGCCGCACTCGCCCGCGCCGACCGGCTCGGCGCGGTGGGGGAGGCCGTCGAGGAGGTCGTCGAGGCGGCGGCGGCCGCCGGCCGCAACGGCGGCGCGCCGTTCGGGATCGTCGAGGACTACGTCGGGCACGGCATCGGCACCGCCATGCACCAGCCGCCCGACGTGCCGAACTACCGCACCCGCGACCGCGGGTCGAAGGTGCGCCCCGGCCTGTGCGTGGCCGTGGAGCCGATGCTCGTGCGCGGCGCCGAGGCCAACCACACGCTCGCGGACGACTGGACGGTCGTCACCGACGACGGGTCCCGCGCCGCGCACTGGGAGCACACGGTGGCCGTGCTCGAGGACGGCGTCGTCGTCCTCACCGCGCGTGACGGGGGAGCCGGGCGCCTCCGCGCGCTGGGCGTGCAGGTCGCGGCCCTCGACTGAGGCCGGCGCGCGTCCCTGCCCGGACGCGACCGTGGCGGAGCCCTGCGGCCGGCCTCGCGCCGTCCACCCTCCGGAGGCGTCACGATCGTGCGCCGGATGGCGTATAGTTGCCGGTTGGTTGTGTGCGCCGTCCGGACGGACGGGCCGCGCGCGCCGTCCACACTCTCGGCGAGAGGTCCGGCCAGGCCGGGCCTCGCGGCAGCGCGTGGTCACAGCACAGCACGAGAAGAACGACAGTTAGCGGAGGACATGGCCAAGAAGGACGGCGTCATCGAGATCGAGGGCAGCGTGATCGAGGCGCTCCCCAACGCGATGTTCCGCGTGGAGCTCGCGAACGGCCACAA